>CALXFT010000048.1 GCA_944387635.1 uncultured Oscillospiraceae bacterium
ACAGCCCAGGATCGTCAGGTTTTTGTGCCCGCCCGCATAGCCCAGGATGCGGGTCAGACTGCTTGGTTTCTTTTGCTTCAAAGTGATCCCTCCTTGTCAAAATAGTTAGTTATTGCTAACTTATATCCAAAAAAGATAGGGGTCAAGCCCCCATCAATTTCAGCCATCCGGCAGTGTAGAAATCGCGGAGTTGATCCACATCCCGCAAGGCCTGCTCCCGGGGCATATCGTGGACCACGATCTCGAAGATACCATTGAACATCCCGCTGGCGATGATGTGACATAGGGATTTGTCCAACTCGGGAATGTCCTTTCCCAGGCGGCGGAGAACCTCCATGTATTGGAGGGTGTATTCTACCTCCACCTCCACCATGTTGTGGACGAAGTGCTCGTAGCTGGTGCCCTCTGAGCGGGTGAGGAGCAGCTTTACCGGCTCCCGGTGCTGACAGATGTAGTCCACCATCCAGTGGATACAATCGCTGGAGGCTTTTCCCATGTGGTCAGGCTGCTGCTCCTCCGGCAGCTCGGCAAAAGCGGTTTGGGCTTCCATGTACCGGCCCATGAGGGCGGCGGCGTGGGGCTCCACCAGGGAGTTGAACAACGCCTCTTTGCTCGAAAAATATCCATAGAAGGCCCCGGTGGTCACACCGGCATTTTTCACAATCTGGCGCAGAACAGCCCCTTGAAAGCCCTTATCCAGGAATTCCCGCATGGCTTCGTGCTGTATGCGCTCCAAAGTGGCGCAGGATCGTTCTTCCATAGCAGCCTCCATATAACACTGTGATATAACGCTGTTATAATACTCCTGTCTTATCACTCTGTCAAGAGGGAAAATGAAATTCTTTCAGAGCTTCCTTAGCATCTTATTTATTCCGCGAGGCAGCTTCCTTATGGCAATTTTATATAAAAGGTTGTATAATAGAGGAGACAAAAACATACAGGCGTCGTCCATGATGACGCCGAAGGAGGCAGCTATGAATATTGCCGCGATGATGATTCCCAAAGTGGCCACAGTATTCCTGCATGAGAACGACACGATCCGCCAGGGGCTGGAACGCTTTACCGCCCACGGCTACACGGCGATTCCGGTTCTGAATCAGGAGGAGCAATATATAGGAAGCGTATCGGAGGGGGATTTTCTCAGACACATTCTGAAAACCCAGACCGCGGACTTAAAAGCCCACGAGGGCTATCGCATCGGCAGCATTGTCCGCAGGGATTTTTGCCCGCCCCTGTCCATTGACGCGGACTACGATCAGGTGGTGGCGGCGGCGCTGAATCAGAACTTTATTCCCATTGTGGACAGCAGAGGCGCGCTGTGCGGAATCGTGACCCGCCGCAGCCTGATTGCTTACTTAAGGAGCCTGTGAATCATGAATCAAAATCTCCCGGCATCGGCTCTTGCCGGAGGAATCAGCGCTTTCAAGAAAACGCGTATAAAATAAGCTCGGCTGGATTACCTTGGTTTTGGTAATCCAGCCGTTTTTTATTGGGATTTGTTGGGCTGTATTTTCAGAATTTGCATTTTGAGATAGTCCCGGAAATTGCAGAGGACCCGTGCCGGCTCAGAAACCTGCGCGCCTGGGTCAACAGGGGCCTGCTTTGGCGGCTGTGGTCAGTTGCTGCCGGTGGGGATGTAGGGGCGGATGGAGGAGGCGACATTGCAGATGGGCATGGTTTGCAGCCAGACCTGGCCGGGGCCGGTGAGGATGGTGTTGAACAGGCCCTCTCCGCCCAGGAGCATGTTCTTCAGCCCCGGCACCTGCCGGATCTCCATGCGGACGCTGGGCTCGAAGCCTGCCACGTTGCCTGTGTCCACCACGATCTGCTGGCCGGACTGGAGGGTATATTCCATAAGGGAGCCGTCAATCTCCACGAAGGCCGTGCCGCTGCCGGAGAGCCGCTGCATGATGAAGCCCTCGCCGCCGAAGAAGCCTGTACCCAGGCTCTTGCGGAAGTGGATGGACAGTTCCACGCCGGACTCCGCCGCCAGGAAGGCGCTCTTCTGCAGGATCATCTCCCGGCCCGGGGCGATGGTGAGGGCCTTGATCTGGCCGGGGAAGCTGGAGCCGAAGGCGATCATGCCCGCCCCTTTTGCGGTGTAGATGTTCTGGAACATGCTTTCGCCGGAGAAAGCCCTGGAGAACATCTTGCCCAGGCCGCCGCCCCGGGTGTCCATCTGCATATTGGGGCTCATCCATACCATGGACCCCTTTTCGGTGATCATCTGTTCGCCGCTTTCCATCTGGCACACCACCACGGGAAAGCTGCCGCCTTTGATTTCGTAACGCATAGATCCTTCCTCCTTCAATATAAACGGGATTTGTATTTACATTTGTGCCTGACGCACAAGGGTGTCCAGTTGCTCCCGGACCCGGTCCCGCTCCCGGTCCATGTCCTGTTCCATACGCTCCAGGCGGCTCTGGACGGCCCGGATCTGGCTTGCCGTCTGGCGCACCTGCTCCTGGGACTGATGTATCCGGTCCAGGACGGCAAAGTCCGCGAAGAGGCCGTCGAAGAAGTAGTCGGCAAACCGCAGGAAGCCCTCCACCGTGACCTGCATATCCGACTGGACGGCGATGTCCGCCAGTTCGGTTTTAAACCGGCTCAGCTGGGTCTGGAGCTGCCCGATCCTGCCCTGGGCCTCGTCCAAGTGGCTGTGCTTGGCAAGGTCCGAGATCAGGCCGCCGCCGATGAGATCCCAGGTACCCCAGCTCTCGGCGTCGTCCAGGTCGGAGAGAATCTGCCGGGTGGTGTCCAGAGCGGCGCTGCCCGCCCGGAGGGCCTCCCGGACCTCCTGCTTCTGACTTTCCAGGAAGGCCAGGCGCTCCTCCAGAGAGAGAATCCGCTGGGCCTCCGGGCCTCCCGCGGACTTCAGAGCCGCCGCCTTTTCCGCCAGGAGCCGGGCGTAGGCATCCTCACAGCCGGAAAGGGCGGCCAGTTCCGATTCGTCTTGGCTCAGCTCCCGGACCACCGCGTCCAGGGCTTGGCGGGCGGCGTCGTATTTTGCCTTGGCGGCCAGGGCCTCCCGGCGTTCCTGGTCCAGCTTCTCCTCCTTCTTTCCCAGAAGGCCGTAGAAGATGGCCGCGGGGGTCATGGCCTGAAGCCGGTCCACGTCGGCCTGCTGGGCGCGCATTTTCGTCTCCAGGGGCTGCAGATTATGCCGCAGATCCTCCCGCTGGCGCCTTAGCTCGGCGACTCTGGCTGTGAGCTGCCGATACCGGGCGATTTTGGCCTGGAGCTGCCGCAGTTGTTCGTCGTAAACGGTCATGGGTCGGACCTCCGTTTCTGTTTTATGTACAGGCCTTCAGGATGGCCACGGCAATGGCCACCAGGGCGATGGGCGCCAGCAGGGCAATGCCCCCGGCAAATACCAGGATCAGGACCAGCAGCGGCATAGCCAGGGCCACCAGAATCCCGGCCACAATCTTGGCCGCGCCCCAGGTGAGCTTGAGGGCCAGGCCGGCGGCCTTGACCAGCAGCCACACGAAAACAATCAATGTGAGCAGTTCAAACATGGGATTCCCTTCTTTCTTGTTGATTCCGTCAAACCCACAGTGGCAGGCCGCTGGTCAGGATTTTTCCATGGTATCCGGGACCTCAACGCCAAGGGCCTTGGCCCAGCCGGGGTATTTGCGGAGCTTCTCCATGAGCAGGATTGTCAGAATCCTTTCTCTTGCGGACAACCGATCGCCTCCTTCCCGGGTGCCGTGGGCTTTCTGTATCTTTATTGTACGATCCGGAAGGAAAAAAATAAACGATCAGATCCGCAAATTACGGACCCTTACTCTCGGTTTTCGGAAAATTACCCCTTGGACTCCCGCTCCTTATAGGCCTGGTACGCTGCCGGGTCGATGACCCCGGTGGCCAGCATCCGCTCAGACCACAGCTGCAGGGTTTCCACGGCAATGGAGATCTTCTCCAGCTCCTCCTGAATAAAGACGAAATCCGCCAGCTCGTCGCCGGAGATGCGGCCGTCTACGGTGATCTCAATAAGCCGCTCCTTTTTGCGCTGCATGGTGTTCAGGGAGGCCAGCATCTCCAGCACGATCTGGGACAGGTCCTTGATCTTGACCTCCGGCACATACTGCTGGCCGATGGGACACTGGTTGGCGCAGTAGTAGTTGCACAGACTGGGGTGCTTGTACTTTTCGGCCATGGTCAAGACCTCGTCGGGGTGGGGCAGGGTGCGCTCGTTCTCGATCTTCTCTATGCGCTCCGGGGCCAGGGTCACCAGAAGCTCACTGGCCTCCTCCCTGGTCAGACCCAGGCTCTCCCGGGTCAGGTGGTAGATGTTCTTGTTGGCTTTGGTGGAAACTCTGGCCATAGGCGGGACCCTCCTGTGGGACGGTTTTTCTCCAGTGTATCACAAACGGCGAAAAATGTCATCTCTTTCCGATAAACTTATTCTCTTCTCAATATGGATTCCCGTTTACAATCTTGGCGCTTATGGACTTGACCCGGCCCGCGGCCCTGGGGCCGGCTGTGATCGAAGCACGATGCATAAGGCTAACGCTTTCTGATGCATTTTGCCGTGTTAAGATAAGCACGTTACGAAACGGCATGAAAAGACACAAAAAATCCGGACCTGCTTAGGGCAGGTCCGGAGAGGGGGGATTCGATTACTCGGCTGCGGAGATGGCGGTGATGTGGGGGTTGACGCCCTCGTACCAGTACAGGAAGCCTTCCACGTTCACCACGTCGCCCACTTCCAGCTCACCTACGGCGGTGTAGACTTCGCTGTCGGTGCCGGTCAGGTAAACTTCCACGCAGAACTCGTAGCTTTCGCCGTTATAGCCCAGGGTCAGGTAGATGTCGTCGCCGGGCTCGTCGTTCTTATAGGCGATGTTCTCAACGGTCAGGCCGGTGAAGGAGACGAACTCGTTCTGATGCTCAATCAGCTCCTCGGTACCCAGCAGCTCGGTGACGTCCAGAGCCTCGGCAATGTAGGTGTCGCCGTCCTCCACAAAGGTGAAGGTGCCGTCCAGGATCTCCACTTCACCGGACCACTCGCCCTTATAGCCGTTGATCCGGATCTTGGTGCCGGGGACCAGCTTTTCCGCGTCCTCCTCGGAGCAGGCCATCTCATAGGCGAAGTAGGCGCCGTCGGGGCTCTGGCAGTAGACGGTGATCTTGCCGTCCCACCAGGACTGATGGGCCTGGACATAGGTCTCCACGCACACGGGGGTCTCCAGCTCGGCGGCCGCGTATTCCTCGTGCGTCATGACGGCAACCTCCGCGGCCTCGGTGGTTTCGGCCGCCCCGGTGGTCTCCTCGGCTCCGGTGGTCTCTACGGCCTCGGTGGTCTCCACGGCTCCGGTGGTCTCTGGGGCCTCGGTGGTCTCAGGGGCGGAAGTGGTCTCGGTCCCGCCGCCCGCGCAGCCGGCAAAGGCCAGGACCATGGTCACGGCCAGCAGCATAGCAATCAGCTTTTTCATATTATGGAATCTCCTTTTCATGTTTTGGTGCTTTTGCACAAGGGAATTATACATCGGAAAGTTTTGGAAATCAACAGCTTTTACGAAAATTTTATGATTTGTTCTTTTTCCGATAATTAATCAAAAGATATCCCCCCATCAGGACCCAGCAAAACGCTAGTCCGGCCAGCAGCAGCCTGGACCCGGCGGGCATAGGCCCCAGATTCTGCCTTCCCTCGGAGGCGCTGATCTGGTCCAGCCGGTACAGGCTGGAGACCTCCTGATAGAGCGCGTCCATGGTCTCCCGACTGACGGGCTGCTTGCGGCGGACAGACTTGTTCACGTTCTCAATGAGCTGGCCCGCGGCGTTTCGCAATGAGGCGGAGCCGTTGAACACCGCTGTGACGAAGGTGTTTTCCGTATTGTCCAGCAGCAGCTGGGCGGCGTCCAGCTTTACGCTGTAATACAAATCGTTGTCCTGGCCCCGGCGGGACAGGTAGTCCCGGTACTCCGGGCTTTCCTGGGCCTTGGCGGTGACGGGGATATACCCTTCCGTCTGCGCGTAAGCGATCTGGACGGAGTTGGTCAGCAGATACTGGGCAAAGAGCCAGGAGGCCAGGACCTCCTGGGGGTCCTCCTTGTTGAACACGCAGACCGAGGGGCCTTGGGAGATCATCTGGGGATTCTCCGGATCAAACTGGGGAATGGTCATGACTTCCGTCTCAAAGGACACCAGCTTTTCCTCGGCAATATCCACCAGGGGGGCATCGGAGCCCATCCAGGTGGCGCCGGCGGTGGAGTCAATGGCGAAGATGCACTGTCCGGCGTTGAGGAAGTTAGCCGGATACCCCACCAGCTTGAAGGTGTTGAAGGCCCCGGTGCCGGAATGCTCCGCGATGGTCAGCAGCAGCTCCGTGGTGGTGTCGTTGAACAGCAGGATCTCCCCCCGCTGCGTGGAATAGCCCGCGCCTTTCTGCTGGAGCATCTGGATCATCATGTTGTCCGTGGACTTGTAGATGAAGGGGATCAGGACCTTCTGGCCGTTGACCAGGTAGTTGCCCTGGGCGTCCTGGGCCATGGCCGCCTCGGAGACCTCCCAGATGAAGTCCCAGGTAAGGGTCTCGGGGAGGGTGTAGCCCAGCTTCTCCACATAGGTTTTGTTTACATAACATGCCTCCGTGGAGCGCATGAAGGGAATGGCGTAGGTCTGGCCGTTGATCTGACACTCGGACAGGAACTTGTCGATCATTTCGGACCGGTCGGGGCCGTCGAAGCGCAGGCCGCTGCCGCCCAGGCCGTATTTGGGATGGGAGAACAGGTCGTCCAGGGAGACCACCGTGTCCTGACCGGTCAGGTAGGTGGCGATGTGATCCGGGTAGGTGACGCACACGTTGGGAGTGGTGCCGGTGGAGATGTTGGTGATCACGTCGTTGTAGATCTTGCCGTAGTCGGTGTACAGCCGCAGATTCACGGTGATGTTGGGGTAGAGCTCCTGAAAGTCCGCAATGGCCTGCTTGTAGATGTTCACCTGGGTCACGTTGGTGTCGTTCTTGGCCCAGAAGGTGATCTCATAGCTGCGGCTTTCGTCAAAGGTCTCCGGGGCGGTGAAGGCCGCCTGTTCCTGGGAGCCGTGGCATCCGGCCAGGGAGAGCAGCAGGCTCAGGGCCAGCAGAGCGGAAAGCAGCTGTTTCATCCCTTTACCCCTCCTCTGGCCACGCCGGCCATGATCTTGCGCCGGAAGATCAGGAACAGGATCACCAGGGGCAGGCACACAGCCACCACGGCGGCCATCATGGCCGGGGTGTTCTCCCGGCCGAAGCCGTTTTCCCGGATCTCCTGGATGCCGTTGGAGACCAGGTAATAGGCCTGGTCGTCGGTGATCAGCCGGGGCCAGACGTAGCTGTTCCAGCACTCGATGATCTTCAGAATGGTGATGGTGATGATGGTGGGTTTGCAGATGGGGATCATGACCTTCAGCAGGTATTTCAGATCCGAGGTGCCGTCCACCTTGGCCGCGTAGTACAGCTCGTCGGGGATCTGGGCGAAGTTCTCCTTCAGCAGGTAGATGTAGAACACCGAGGCCACGCTGGGCAGGATCAGGCCCGGGAAGGAATTGCGCAGGTCCAGGTCCGTGATGGTGACGTAATTGGTGATGACCACCAGCTCACTGGGGATCATCATCAGGGACAGGAACAGTGTGAATACCACATCCCGCCCCCGGAATTGGAGCCGGGCAAAGGCGAAGGCGGCGGGAATGGTCACCAGCAGCATCAGGGCGGTGGTGGCCAGGGCGAAGATCACGGTGTTGATAAAGTATCCTGCCAGGGGGACCGTGGTGAAGGCCTGGACGTAGTTTTCCAGGGTCGGTTCCAGTGTGTACAGCTGGGGAATCCATTCGGAGTTGTAGGCTCCGTAGCTTTTTACGGAGGTCAGCACCATCCAGTAGAAGGGGAACAGCACCACCAAGGCCCAGACGGTGAGAAGGCAGTAGGTCAGGGCTTTCCCGGCCCGACGGCGGTGCCGGGCGTTCTTTTTCAGGGTTTCGTAGTCCATGGGCGCGGGCCTCCTCAGTAGTGGACGTGCTTTTTGCTCACCAGCAGATTGACGCAGGTGATGGTCAGCACAATGGCAAACAGAACAATGGCGGCGGCGGAGGCGTAGGAGGGGTAGCCGCCGGAGGTGCCGTAGAGCATGTCGTAGATGTAGCCCACGATGGTGTTCATCCCCGCGGCGTTCAGGTCCGTGCCGAAGAGGGCCACCACGTCGGAATAGGCCTTGAAGGCCCCAATGAAGCCGGTGATCACCAGATAGAACACCGTGGGGGAGATCATGGGCAGGGTGATCCGGGTGAAGATCCGCCAGCCGGGGGTCCCGTCCACCTTGGCGGCGTTGTAATAGGTCCTGTCCACCGAGGCCAGGGCGCCGGTGAGGATCAGGATCTTAAAGGGCATGACCACCCAGACGGTGTACACGCACAGCACCAGCATCTTGGCCCAGTAGGGGCCGTCGATGAAGTCGATGGGACCCGCGCCGAACCAGCTCAGGACCTGGTTCACCAGGCCGTCGGTGTAGGGGGTCTGCTTGAACAGAATCATGAACACCAGACCTACGGCCAGGGTGTTGGTGACGTAGGGCAGAAAGTAAATGGTCTGGTACAGTTCCTGAAGGCGGCGGATGGAGCTTAGGCCCAGGGAGATCAGCAGGGCCAGGCCGGTGGACACCGGCACTGTGATGATCACCAGGATGAAGGTGTTCTTCAGGGCCTGCAGGAAGTAGGGGTCCCGCAGGACATAGGCGTAGTTGTAAAGACCCAGGCCCCAGTAGGTCTGGGAGGCGAAGTTATAGCCCTCCTCCAGGGAGTACACGCACACGTCGATCAGGGGGTAGACCAGAAAGACCCCCAGAAAGAGCATGGCGGGCAGCAGGTACAGCCAGGCTTTTCGGTTGTTTTGTTCCATGGCGGCCTCCTGACTCAGAACCGGAGCCTGGCCCCGGTGTCCCGGTGAAACAGGAAGACCTTGCCCGGCTTCAAATCGAATCGGATCATACCCGCCTCCGGCGCGGCCGCGGTGCCGGCGCTGACGATGGACCGGATCACCGGAGTCTGGGCGCTGCTGTGGCAGGACAGGATGCTCACGTCCCGGCCCATGACTTCCATGCCCCGGAACTGGCAGGTGAAGGCGCCGCCGGGACCGGGAAGGAAGCCCTCGGGCCGGATGGCGGCGGTGACGTCCTGATCGGCTATGCCGGGGACGGGCAGCACCGCTTCATCGCCGATGTACAGCCGCTCTCCCCGGACCCGGCCGTCGAAGACGTTGATGGGCGGGGTACCCAGGAATTTGGCCACGAAGAGGTTGTCCGGGTCGTCGTAGACCTGCTGAGGCTTCCCGGTCTGCTGGATCACCCCCCGGTCCATGACCACGATCCGGTCGGAGATGGACATGGCCTCCTCCTGGTCGTGGGTGACGAAGACGGTGGTGATGCCGGTGGAGCGCTGAATCCGGCGGATCTCCTCCCGGGTCTGGAGCCGAAGCCGGGCGTCCAGATTGGACAGAGGCTCGTCCAGCAGCAGAATCCGGGGCATTTTTACCAGAGCGCGGGCAATGGCCACCCGCTGCTGCTGGCCGCCGGAGAGCTCGGCGGGCTTGCGGTCCATCAGGTCCTGGATCTGGACCAGCCCGGCCGCCTCCATGGCCATGTCCGCCATCTGCTGCCGGGTCAGCTTATCCCTGCCCTTCCGGTTCTCCAGGGGGAAGGTGATGTTCTGCCTGACCGTCAGGTGGGGGTACAGGGCGTAGTTCTGAAACACCAGACCCACGCCCCGGCTCTCCGCGGGCAGCTCGGTGACGTCGTCGTCTCCGAAGAAAATGCGGCCGGAGGTGGGCTTCTGCAGGCCGGAGAGCAGATTCAATGTGGTGGATTTGCCGCAGCCCGAGGGGCCCAGCAGTCCGACGAGCTCGCCGTCGGGGATCTCAAAGGAGAAGTCCTTGACGGCCGCCACGGTCTGGGGCTGCTTCCGGCCCCGGCCGGGGTATTCCTTGGTCAGATTTTGCAATGTGACTTTCATAGGTACACGGTCCTTTCGCCAATCTGTGACCATTATAGGTCATTGCTTCCAGGTTTTCAAGAAAGAATCCAAGGAAGTTCCGATGAAATCGGCAATCGCTGACGCCGAGAGATTTTGGCGCAGCCGCGGAGAATGCGTTCGGAGATTCCCCAAAACAGCAGGGGCGAAAAAGCGCCGCCCCGGCGGTTCGGGGCGGCGGCAGGTCAAGCGGCGGGAATGTTGGCGGCTTTGCCGCGGGTGACATACTGCATCACCACGACTACGCCCACCAGAGCCACGCCTACCACGTCGGTCAGCAGGCCGGGATCGATGAGCATCAGGCCGCCGCAGGCGCTGAGAACGCGCTGGGGCCAGGTCATGTGCTGGAACAGATACCCCTCCAATGCGGCGGAGATGGCGAAGATGCCGATGAAGGAGGTGGCGCAGATGGTGATGACTTCCACGGCGGTGGTGTCAATGAACAGCAGAGCCGGGTTCAGGGCGAAGATGTAGGGTACGATGAAGGCGGCAATGGCCAGCTTGGTGGAGGTCAGGGCCGTCTTCATGGGGTTGGCCTGGGCGATGGCCGCGCCGGCGTAGGCCGCCAGGGCCACGGGAGGCGTCAGGTCCGCCACGATGCCGAAGTAGAACACGAAGAAGTGGGCGGCAACGGCGGGGATGCCCATGCGGATCAGGATGGGGGCGCAGGTGGAGGCCATGATGCAGTAGTTGGCGGTGGTGGGTACGCCCATGCCCAGCACGATGCAGCAGATCATGGTCAGGAACAGGGCGATGATCACATGGTCGCCTGCCAGAGCCACGATGCCGTTGATGATCATGTTGGCCAGGCCCGTCATGGTGATGGTGCCAGCCACAATGCCGGCCACGCCGCAGGCCGCGGCCACGGTAATGGTACCCTGACCACCGGCGGCCAGAGCCTCCAGCAGACGCTTGGGGGTGATGCGGTATTCCTTATTGAACAGGGTCACCACGATGGCCACCACAATGGCGATGGCGGCGGCGTACTGGATGCTGCGCTGGCTGGTGCCAACCAGGTAGATCAGGACCGCCAGAGGCAGCAGCAGATAGACCTGCTTCAGCAGAGGCTTCAGCTTGGGCAGCTCTTCCTTGGTCAGGCCCCGCAGGCCCAGCTTCTTGGCCTCCAGGTGGACGGCCACGAAGATGCCGGTGAAGTACAGAACGGCAGGCAGGATTGCCTTGACGGCAATGACGCTGTAGGGCAGCTGGACATAGTCGGCCATGAGGAAGGCGGCCGCGCCCATGATGGGGGGCATGATCTGTCCGCCGGTGGAGGCCGCGGCTTCCGCGGCGCCGGCAAACTCGGGCTTATAGCCGGTCTTTTTCATCAGGGGAATGGTGACGGAGCCGCTGCCCACGGTATTGGCCACGGAGGAGCCGGAGACCATGCCCTCCAGGGCGCTGGCCACCACGGCTACCTTGGCCGGGCCGCCGGAGAAGCCGCCCACCACGGCGTTGGAGATGTTGATGAAGAAATCGGCAATGCCAGTGCGCTCCAGAAAGGCGCCGAAGATGATGAACACCACGATGAACTTCGAGCACACGTTGACCGGCGTGGAGAAGATGCCCTCCTTGCTGTAGAACAGGTAGCGCACGGTGTAGTTCAGGCGGCCCCAGAAGGAGGGATTGGCCAGGCCCCAGATCAGGGCGTAGACAATGAAGAAGGCGGCCACGCAGAGGATGGGCAGGCCCACGCTGCGGCGGCAGACCTCGGCCAGGGCAAGAATGCCCACAATGCCGATGAGGATCTGATACCAGGCGAAGTTGGTACCCTGCTGGATGATGGTCAGGGCGTTGAAGGTGAAGTACAGGAATGCGCCTGTACCGGCGATCATCATGACTATGTCATACCAGGGGATGTGGTTGGTCTTCTGCTGGCCCTTTTTGGCGGGGAACACCAAAAAGCCAAGGAAGATGATGAAGGCCATGAAGGAAGTCAGCCGCAGTTCCTCCAGCCAGCTGGCGAACAGGGTGACGTAGAGACAGAACAGAGAAAAGCTTGCCAGGATGCAGTTGACCACAAGCCGGGGCTTTCCCTCCCAGACCCGGACGTTGGACTCCCGGTCGTACTTTTTCATAACGGCGTCCAGATCCATGGGCGCTTCTGCTTCCGGGTTCTTTTTCTTAAACAATGCCATGAGCTACCTCCTGAAAGTGAAATCATAGGAAGCCAGCCGCGGCGTTTTGAGCCGCGGCTGGAAAAAGCGCGGGGGGAAGATCAGCCGGTGGTGACGGTGACGCCCTTCTCGGCGAAGTACTTGGCGGCGCCGGCGTGGAAGGGAGCGGCCATGCCGCTGGTGGCGTTCTCCACGGACAGCTCCGCGCCCTTGCCGTTTTCGGCGGCGATCTGGTCGGCGTTATCGAAGATGGCCTTGGTCAGGTTGTACACGTCATCCTCGGAAGCGGAGGCGGAGACGATCAAGGTGGCCTTCACGGTGACGGTCTGCACATCCTCGGTCTGGCCGGAGTAGGTGCCGGCGGGGATGGTGTAGGCGGTGTAGAAGGGGCAGTTGGCGAGAAGCTGGTCGGCAATCTCCCCGTCGATGGGTACCAGGTAGGCGCTGTTGGTGGTGCACAGCTCGGTGATGGCGGCGGTGGGGGCGCCGGCCACGATGAAGGCGGCGTCGATCTTGCCGTCCTTCAGAGCGTCGGCGCTGTCGGCGAAGCTCTGGTACTGGGCATTGATGTCAGACTCGGACAGCCCGGCGGCGTTGAGCACGTCAATGGCGTTGAAGTACACGCCGGAGTTGGGGGCGCCGATGGAGACGCTCTTGCCCTTCAGGTCGGCAACGGACGTGATCTCGGGGTCCATGGTCACCAGCTGGACAGCCTCGGCATACAGGCCGCCCACCACCCGGAAGGCGTCCACCTTGCCGTTGGTCTCAAAGGAACGGGAGCCCTCCCAGGCGTAGGCCATGACGTCGGACTGGACCGTGGCAAGCTGATAGTCGCCGGCGGCGATGGACTCAATGTTGGCCTTGGAGCCGTCGGTGGAGACCACGATGACGTTGATGCCGGCGTTATTCTTGATGTACTGGGACAGCACGCCGCCAAAGGCGTAGTAAGTGCCGGAGGTGCCGCCGGTACCCATGGTCATTTGGGAACCGGAGCCGCCGCAGGCGGCCAGGGCCAGCGTCAGAGTCAGCGCCAGAACAACAGACAGAATCTTTTTCATTTTCATAAGTTTACCTCCTTCGCGGTTTTGGGACGGATCTCAAAACTCCGTGTGAATTCAGTATACATCCATTCTTGCAATTTTTCAAGGGAAAAAAACCAAGTCAACGGGAAAAAGAGAAGGCCGGATTTCGCTAAGTAAATAAATTTTGCAAAAAATGCGGCAATTTCGGAACAAAAAATGAAAAATCCCAACGCCGGAATTTTAGATTGCCTTTCTTCGTTGTGCAAAATAAACAAAAACCAAGAAAAAATTACCTGAAAATTCTTCTTCAAACAGAAAACTCTCTGCAGTGTAGAAAAACGTTTTTTCATGGCGAACAAATCCGGCGGCGGCGGGAGGGACGGGGGAGACGCGAAGGCGGAGCCCGGCTTTCGGATGCATTGCCGCGGGGCTGAACTTGCAAAAAACACAGGCCCGGCGGCTGGCTGGGCAGGGATATTTTTCATAAATTCGTGAAGTGATTTTTGGCTATTTTATGGATTTTCTTTGGGAGGAAACGGAACGGTTGACGGAGATCAAAAATCGTACTATACTTATCTAATAAGCGAAGAGAAACGTTTCCAATTATGTGGGGACCGGCGTTTCTCCCCGCAGCCCGGCCGCCTCCGCCCGGAGGCAGACCGGGGGGAAGAAAATTACAAGACGAGGAGAAAATGATTATGACGCGTTATGCGGGCGTATTGATGCCCATCACCAGTCTTCCTTCGAAATACGGCATCGGCTGCTTTGACAAGGCTGCCTATGACTTCGTGGACTGGCTCCAGAGAGCCGGTCAGCGGTACTGGCAGATCCTGCCTCTGGGGTCCACGGCTCACGGCGCTTCGGACAACTCGCCCTATCAGGCCTACTCCGCCTTCGCGGGCAATCCCTATCTGATCAGCCTGGACGCCTTGGTGGAGGAGGGGGTCCTGACCCGGGAGGAGTGCGACGCGGCGGACTTCGGCTCCGATCCGGAGAAGGTGGACTACGACAAGCTCCACCGGAACCGGCTGGCCCTGCTGCGCAAGGCCTATGAACGAAGCCGGGTCTATGAGGACCCGGACTACCTGTACTTTATTCAGACCAACGGCTGGTGGCTGGATGACTACGCGCTGTTCATGGCTCTGAAGGAGTTCTTCCGGGACCAGCCCTACCGGCAGTGGCCTCAGGATATCAAAATGCACTGGGGCTTCGCTGTGGACTATTATCACAGGAGCCTGTACTACCAGGTGGAGTTCCAGAAGTATCTGCAATACAAGTTTATCCGTCAGTGGCGTCAGTTGAAGGAATACGCCAACGGCAAGCACATTCAGATTGTGGGCGACATTCCCATCTACGTCTCCCCCGACGGAGCCGACGTCTGGTCCCGCCCGGAGCTGTTCCAGCTGGACCGGAACCATGAGCCCACCGCCATCGCCGGATGCCCGCCGGATGCCTTTGCCGCCGAGGGCCAGATCTGGGGCAACCCCCTGTACCGCTGGGACTACCACCGCTCCACAGGTTACGACTGGTGGTGCAGCCGGATCTGGTACAGCTTTCAGCTGTACGATGTGGTCCGGATCGACCACTTCCGGGGCTTTGACGAGTACTTCTCCATTCCCGGGGACGCCGCCGCCGCCCTCAACGGACACTGGGAGCGGGGCCCCGGCATGGAGCTGTTCGACGCCGTCCGCCATCGCCAGGGCGACGTCCGGGTCATCGTGGAGGATCTGGGCACCATGACCGACGGCGTCCGGAACCTGGTGTACAGAAGCGGCTATCCCAATATGAAGGTGCTGCAGTTCGCCGTGGACCCGGCCGACGTGGGCGCGGCCAACGACTACTGGCCCCACAACTACTATGCCAACTGCGTGGTCTACACCGGCACCCACGACAATGAGACCCTGGCCGGCTGGTTTGCCGGTCTGGATCCCGCCGGCAAGAAGCAGGTCCGGGACTATCTGGCGGACTACTACACCCCGGACGCCCAGATGTACCGGGTCCTCATTGGCCTGACCATGCGCTCCGTGGCCAGGGACTGCAT
The DNA here is from genome assembly GCA_944387635.1 of uncultured Oscillospiraceae bacterium. Classification (GTDB taxonomy): domain Bacteria; phylum Bacillota; class Clostridia; order Oscillospirales; family Oscillospiraceae; genus Faecousia. Next base: position 15,183 of record CALXFT010000048.1, read on the forward strand.
CATTCCCATTCAGGATTATCTGGGTCTGGGCAGCGCGGCCCGGATCAACCAGCCGGGTACCGTGGGCTTTAACTGGCGCTGGCGGCTGAAGTCCGGCATGCTGACCGAGGACATGGCCCGGCAACTGCGGGAGCTTGCCTGCCGCACCGGCCGCGCCAACTGGGACGGCCTGCGCCAGGTGGAGGGTTAAGAGCCGGGGGAAATTTCCCGCGGCTTCGGCTGTGTCAAAATCTCTCGGCATCCGCTCTTGCCGATTTTATCAGAGCGTCTCAAGAATTTACCGCAGCAAAGGGCCGGACCCCCCGGGGTCCGGCCCTTCGCGCGCGAACGGGCCTCCGGACCGGCCGCCTTTTCACGGAATCCGGAGGTTGAAGATTGAAAAATTTTCGATTCGCCTGTAATATTTCGGCCCAAATCCAGAGTGTATAGGTGAAAGCGAAAGGAAGTGACGCCATGGAGGACTGGCAATTGATCGAACTGTTCTGGCAGCGGTCGGAATCCGCCATTGAAGAGCTGGAGGACCGGCAGGTCTACCGGGACGCGGACTACACCGTCTACGACGTTACCCACCTGTTCTACACGGATCTGGAGAGCTACGGCCGGAACGTGGCCGCGCGGATGGAAGCGGGGAATGCCGGATCGCGCGGATGGAAGCGGGGAATGCCGGATATTATTATGACGGGCAGTGCCTGAAACGCATGGACAGCGTCTGCCGGTATTATCAGGAGAACCTGGACTTTTACCGCCGGGACGATGGGCAGCAGGGTCTTCCCCGGTGCCTGGTATCCGGGCAGCCCGACGGGGACACCCTGGCGCGCGCCGGCCTGACAGGCGTTCTGGAATCCGACTGCGACATAGAGGAAGTGATCTTCACCCTTTATAAAGGAGAAGATGGGAAACTCTGGAAAACGCGTTATGTACCCCAGGACCCGCGGCGGTATGAGCTGGCGCAGGCGGCGGAGGTGACGGAGCGGATCCTGGCCCTGGAGCCCGGGATGTATTTCCTGGACGTCTCCGTGGAGCTGGACAGCCAGGCCATGGGGCATCAGACGGTGTGCGGATGGCTGTTCCCTGCGGGCGGCGTTCAGGGCGATTCCGGCGGGGATGCTGTGGATAAAATACCAAAGTAGGGGAGGAACAGGAAAAAATTATCCGCCTTTCTGAGAAAACCCTCTTGCCAAACAGAATAAACGGTGGTATAATACCCATGTAAAAAGGTAGTATGCAGGAAAAGAGAGGCGCAAGCGCCTCTCTTTCTTCTTGATGTTTGTAAAAATTTCCGGCGGAAAGAAAGGATTGTTGGAATGAAAGTAACCGAGCTGGTGGAAAGCTTTGCAAAACCCATTGTGGAAGCCCATGGCTGTGAGCTTTGGGACGTGGAGTACGTCCGGGAGGGCAGCGAGTATTTCCTGCGGCTGTACCTGGACAAGGAGGGCGGCGTGGACATCGACGACTGCGAGGCCGTTTCCAGGGCGGTGGACCCCGTTCTGGATGAGAAGGACCCCATTCCCGGTTCTTACCACTTTGAGGTCTGCTCCGCCGGACTGGAGCGGACCCTGAAGCGGCCCGGAGACTTTCAGCGGTTTCTGGGCAGTCCCGTTACCGTCAAGCTCTACCGGCCCAGAAACGGGCTCAAGGAGATCCCCTGCGTTCTGAAGGGCTATGCCGACGGCAGCGTCACCGTGGAAGCGGGGAAAGAGACCATAACCTTTACAAAGAGCGAAGTCGCCCTGGTGCGGCTGCGCGTGGAATTCTGATAGGAGGATCGTGAACATGGCCAGAAATACAAGAGCCAAGAAACAGGCGGAAGCCCCCAAGGTCGACATCGGCGCGGAGATCTTTGCCTCTCTGCGGGAGCTGGAGAAGATGAAGGGCATCCCTGTGGACTATATGGTGGAGCGGCTGAAGCAGGCGCTGACCAACGCCTACCGCAAGGACCGGGAGGACCGGCGGGATGTGCCGGCGGACAACGTGGTGGTGGACCTGAGCGAAAAGGGCCTGTCCATGCACATCGTCAAGACCGCCGTGGAGGAGCTGGAGGACACCGCTCTGGAGATTCACATTGACGCGGCCCGCCGCATCGTACCCAACGCCCAGGTGGGCGACGCCATCAACATTCCCGTGGACATCCAGAAGTTCGGACGCATCGCCGCCCAGACCGCCAAGCAGGTGGTCATCCAGGGCATCCGGGAGGCCGAGCGGGGGGCTGCCTACGAGTCCTACTCCAGCAAGGCCCAGGAGCTGCTCACCGGCACCGTGCTGCGCATCGACCCCATCAGCGGCGACGTCTTTGTCCGCATTGGCCAGGGGAGCGAGGTCTCCGACGCGGTCCTGCGCGCCAGCGAGCAGATCCCCGGAGAGAAGTACACCGAAGGCCAGCTTCTGCGGGTCTACGTGCTGGAGGTCCACAGGGCCAACCGGGGTCCCCTGGTCCACGTGTCCCGAACCCATCCCAACCTGCTGCGGCGGCTGTTTGAGCTGGAGACTCCGGAGATCGCCGAGGGCCAGGTGGAGATCCGCAACATCGCCCGGGAAGCCGGTTCCCGGTCCAAGATGGCCGTCCGGGCCACCCAGGAGGGCATCGACCCCGTGGGCGCCTGCGTCGGTCCCCGCGGCGGCCGTGTGGGCGCCGTTGTAGAAGAGCTGGGCGGCGAGAAGATCGACATCGTGGTCTGGAGCGAGGACCTGTGCCAGTACGTCCGGGCCGCCCTGAGTCCGGCTGACGTGATCTCCGTCACCCTGATCCCCGGCCAGAAGGCCTGCCGGGTGGTGGTACCCGACGACCAGCTGTCTCTGGCCATCGGCAAGGAAGGCCAGAACGCCCGTCTGGCGGCCCGGCTCACCGGCTGCAAGATCGACATCAAGCCCGCCTCCCAGGCCGAGCCCGCGCCCCAGACCCAGGCCGAGCCGGCGCCCCGGGACGATGGGGATATAATCGACGCCATCTTCGCGGAAGTGGAGAAGCAGTAATTCCGGGAAGGGCGGAAGCGGCCTTCCCCGTGTAAGTACAGAAGGAGGGATTGCCCTATGCAGAAAAAGATCCCCCAGAGGCAGTGTATGGGCTGCCGGGAGCGCAGACCCAAGCGGGAGATGATCCGGGTGGTCCGGGGGACCGACGGAGCCGTGAACCTGGACTTCGGCGGCAAGGCCCCGGGCCGGGGCGCGTACATCTGCCCGGACCCGGAGTGCCTGAAGAAGGCCATGCGCTCCAAGGCCCTGGACCGGAGCCTGGAAGTGACCATCCCCCAGGAGGTCTACGAGCGCCTGGCCAAGGAAATGGAGGCCCGGCATGAATAAAGCGTTGAACTATCTGGCCCTGGCCCGGAAGGGCGGCTTGGCGGAACTGGGAGAGGAACCGGTTGGCGCCGCCGCCCGGGCGGGCAAGGCCCATCTGATCCTGGTGGCCGCCGACGCCTCGGACCACACCTGGCGCAGAGCCAAGTCCTACGCCGCCGGTACGGATCAGCAGTGTATCCGCCTGGAGGCCACCAAGGAGGAGATGGGCTTTGTGGTGGGCCGGTCCAGTCTGGCCATTGCCGCCGTCACCGACCCGCGGATGGCCCTGGCTCTGGTCCAGGCCCTGGGCCGGGAGGAAAAATACCGGCAGGAGCTGGAGGTCCTCACCGCCAAGGCCGCCAAGGCAAAGCAGCGCCAGGCTGAGGCCAAGGCCCATCAGCGGAACCTGCGCGCGGGCAAGAAGAAGTAAGTGGTTGCAGACCCATGGAAGCGGGCGGAAACCGGCAAAATGCAAAATGCAAAATGCGCAGCCGCGGATTTCGCGTTTCGCACTTTGCACTTTGCATTCTGCTTTCCGCTGCCCGCAGTCATATTTTGGAGGTGCGTTTATAGATGAGTTTTGTTAAGTATCGTGTGAAGGAGGTCGCCGCCGACTTCGGCATGACCCCCAAGGAAATCTCCGAGATCATTGGCAAATACTACGAAAGACCCAAGTCCAATACCCAGGTGCTCACCGACGCGGAGCTGAACCTGGTGTTCGACTATATTACCCAGAAGAATCAGATCTCGTCCATCGAGCAGGTCTTCGCCGTGAAGCCTGCCCCCAAGGCCCCCGCCAAGCAGGAGGCTCCCAAGGCCGCTGCCCAGCAGGGCCAGCAGAATTCCCAGGCCCGGAGTCAGAATCCCAACCGCCAGGGCCAGAACCGGCCCCAGCAGTCTCAGCAGGCCGCCGGCAAGCAGCAGACCGCCGGCAAGGAGCCTGAGCGCAAGCGGGAACGCCGGGTGGTGGACACCTCCGCCGTGCAGATCAACTCCGAGCGGTTTGACGACCGTGTGGACAGCCTGATCTCCGAGCGGGCCCAGAAGTTCCAAGGCGGCAAGCAGCGCATCGGCGGCAAGAAGGGCCAGCAGCCCAACAAGAAGGATAACAAGTTCAAGGGCAGCAAGGGCCGCAGCGAGGAGCAGGAGAAGATGCGCCGGCTCCAGATGGAGGTGGCCCGGAAGGCTCCCGTCACCGTGAAGATCCCCGACGAGATCACCGTGGGCGAGCTGGCCTCCCGGATGAAGAAGACCGCCAGCGAGGTCATCAAGTGCCTGATGAA
>CALXFT010000049.1 GCA_944387635.1 uncultured Oscillospiraceae bacterium
CGAGCACCCGAGAAAAACGTACTGCGGTACCGACCTCTCAGTCAAAAATCAAAGATTTTTGCCAAGAAAGCTGCGGCGAATCCGGTCGCGGCTCTGACGCTCCACCGGAGCGTCATTCACTACCGCGACTGCGCTTCGCTTACCCCTTCACAAGGGGAGCCAAGGGGCGCGCAGGTTCTTGAGCCGGTATGTGTCCTCTGCAATTTCTGCTGTTTAAAGTCGATAAGCATTTTTCTTAATTGAAATCTTTCATCCGAATTGATGAAAGATTTTAAAAGAGAATCCGTATAAGAAAATCGCTTGCCCGCGCTTGGGCAAGCGATTTTTGACTTCTATCGTGATTTTTTGGGGGAGGCGTCTGTTTCTTGCCTCCGGGGCGGATATTTGCCCTGCCTCACTTCCGTCCGGGGGCCAAAGGCATGGTCCAGCCTTCGTGGTCGGTGTGGAGCAGTTCATGGGCCAGATGGGACATGGGCGCCTTCAGATACTCCCGGTACAGGGTCTGCACCGCGGGATTTTCATGGGAGAACCGCAGATCGCTGTGCAGGTCCAGGCCGTAGAGCACCTCGCCCCGGACGCCGGCCAGTTCCTGGGCCTCATGGATGGGTTGACCGCCGCCGCCGGCACAGCCGCCGGGACAGGCCATGACTTCCACAAAGTCGTACTGTACCTTTCCGGAACGCAGGGCCTTGATCAGCTTTCGGGTATTGCCCAGGCCGCTGACCACCGCCACCCGGATGGGAATGTCCTGAATGTGGAAGGTCGCCTCCTTCCAGCCGTCCAGTCCCCGGACCTCCCGGAAGGCGTCCGCCTCCGGATTCTCGCCGGTGACCAGGAAATAGGCGGACCGGAGCGCCGCCTCCATAACGCCGCCGGTGGCGCCGAAGATCACCCCCGCGCCGGTTCCGGTTCCCAGGGGGGAGTCGAAGGCCTCTTCCTCCAGGGCGTTGACGTCGATGTGCTCCGCCCGGATCATCCGCTCCACCTCCCGGGTGGTCAGCACCAGATCCACATCCGGATCGCCGCAGGCGTCCTTCATCGTGGGCAGATCCGCCTCCTGCTTCTTGGCCACGCAGGGCATGATGGAGATGCAGCGGATCTTGTGCGGATCTACGCCGATGGACTTGGCAAAGTAGCTCTTTGTCACCGCGCCGAACATCTGCTGAGGACTCTTGGCCGTGGAGAGGTTGCCCACCATGTCCGGATACTGGCTCTTGACGAACCGTATCCAGCCCGGACAGCAGGAGGTGAACATGGGCCAGGCGTACTTCCCCGGCTCCTTCAGATGCTCCAGGAATTCGCTGCCCTCCTCCATAATGGTCAGATCGGCGGAGAAATTGGTGTCAAAAATGTAGTGGAAGCCCATCCGCCGCAGAGCGGCCACCAGCCGGTTCACTGTGGCCTTTTCCCTTGGCAGGCCCAGGCTCTCTCCCCAGGCCGCCCGGACGGCCGGGGCGATCTGGACCACGGTCACCAGGTCCCGATCACTGAGCATATCGAAGGCCAGCTGGGTATCGCTGCGCTCCCGGAGGGCGCCAACGGGACAGTGGGTAATGCACTGTCCGCACAGTGCACAGTCCGCCTGGCGGATGGTGCGCCCACCGGATACATCCACCGTAGTCCGGGAGCCGGTGTTGGCCAGGTCCCAGACATTCAGGCCCTGGATCTTGTCACAGACCTGAACGCAGCGCATGCACTTGATGCACTTGCTGGCGTCCCGGATCAGGGGGAAGGTCACGTCGCTCCCCGACGGCGGGATCTCCCGATGGTAGTTCAGATACGTCAGCCCCAGATCGTTGGCAAGACGCTGCAGCTCGCAATTTCCGCTGCGGGCGCAGTAGGGGCAGTCAGCATTGTGCTGGGTCAGGATCAGCTCCACATTGACCCGCCGGGCTTCCCGGACCCGGGGGGAGTTGGTGTGGATCACCATTCCCTCCTGGACGTGGTTATTGCAGGAGGCCACCAGTTTCTGAATGCCCTCAATCTCCACCACGCAGACCCGGCAGGCGGCGATCTCGTTGATGTCTTTCAAATAGCACAGGCTGGGAATGTTGATGCCCACACTGCGGGCGGCAGTCAGAATCGAAGTCTTTTCCGGGACGCAGACCGGGATCCCGTCGATCGTCAGATGCACCATAGTTACCATTTTTCTCGTCTGCCTCCTTTGAATACGCCGTAGCCGTAGTGGTCGCACCGCAGGCACCGCTTGGCCTCCTGACTGGCTTCCTCGTCGGTGAAGCCGCACTCGATGCAGCCAAAGTTTTTCTTCCGTTCAAAGGCCTTCTCCATGGGCAGCTCGCTGCGGCCGCAGCTGGGCCGGCCGCCCAAGTAGGCCTGCGGCACCTCCACATCCACGGTGATGGTGTGGGAGAAGCCCAGGTATTCGTCAATGTTGGCCGCCGCCACCTTGCCGGCGGCAATGGCCTTGATCACAGTAGCCGGGCCGGTGACGCAGTCGCCGCCGGCGAAGATTCCCCGGTTGTTCTCAATGCCGCCGCTGGGCAGGGCGGCGATGGTCCCCCGGTGAATGGGAACGCCGTATTCCTGGAATGCCTTCAGCTCGATGCTCTGGCCGATGGCAACAATGATTACATCGGCCTCGATCCGCACCGGAGGCTGCTGGGCCGGTTCCGGACGGGGGCGTCCGGCCCTGTCAATGGCGCCAACCCGCTGGGGCTGGACCCACAGGGCCACGGCGTTTTCGTTCTCGTCCGCCTCAATGCGCAGGGGTGCCATCATGGTCATCAGCTCCGCCCCCTCCGCCAGGGCGCCCTCGATCTCCTCGTTCAGCGCCGTCATGTCCTGCTGACGGCGGCGATAGACCACGCTGACGGTCTTCGCGCCCAGGCGGATGGCGGACCGGGTGCAGTCCATGGCCACGTTTCCGCCGCCGATAACGGCCACGTTCTTGCCCGTAAAGTCCGGCATATTGCCGTCTCCAATGGCACGGAGCATTTCCACCGCGGAGATCACGCCCCGGTAGTCCTCCCCTTCGATTCCCACCTTCCGGTCCGTATGGGCGCCGATGGAGATGTAGATGGCGTCAAACTGCCGGTGCAGCTCCGCCAGAGAGACGTCCTTGCCGATGCTCACTCCCATCCGGGTTTTCACGCCGGTGTTCAGAATGGCGTCAATGTCCTTTTGCAGCTCCTCGCGGGGCAGCCGGTAGCTGGGGATTCCGTAGCGAAGCATGCCGCCCAGCTGTTTCCGGGACTCAAAGACCGTCACCTCATGTCCCATCAGGGACAGGTAATAGGCGGCGGACAGGCCGCTGGGGCCTCCGCCCACCACCGCCACGGTTTTCCCTGTGGCGGGAGCCGGCTCCGGCGGCGGGACGATGCCGGCGTGATCCACGGCGTACCGCTTCAGGCCCCGGATATTCACCGCGCCCTCGATCATATTCCGGCGGCAGCGGGACTCGCAGGGATGCTCGCACACCAGGCCGCAGGCTCCGGGGAAGGGGTTGTCCTTGCGGATCAGCCGGACCGCGTCGGCATATCTCCCCGCGTCCACCAGGGCGATGTAGCCGGGGATATCCACACCCGCGGGACACTGGGCCACGCAGGGTACAGGCTGGTCCAAATTGCACAAGCAGCGTCCTGTCCGCACATGGGATTCGTAGTCATCCCGGAAGCCCCGGATTCCCTTGAGCACCATATTGGCCGCTTCATAGCCGATGGCGCAGTCGGCGCTGTCGGAGATCACCTGTGCCGTCCGCTCAATATTCTCCAGGGTCTGCATGGTCCCTTTGCCGGTCAGCACGTCGTCGACCAGCAGCTCCAGCTGCCGAAGCCCCACTCTGCAGGGCACGCACTTCCCGCAGGTCTGGGCATGGCACAGCTTCAAAAAAGAAGCCGCCAGATCCACCGGACACAGCCCCGGAGGGCTTGCCACGATCCGGTGTTCCAGATCCCGGTACAGGGATTCCACCACCGCCTGGGAGCCGCTGGTGGAGTAAAATTCCAATCTGCTCATAGGATACTCCCTACCTTTCTAACTTTCTAGCGCATGTGACATGGTGTGTTCCATCTGATTACAGTCTATCACCCTGATGGTATCTTTGCCATACTTAAGTCGTTGTTACGCGCAAAAAACTCCATATTCCACAAAATCCGCGCCTGTCGTTTGTACAATACTGATAATTGACAGGCGCCATTTTTTCGTTTCCGATGCCTGTTTGCCATGCAGTTCCCGAAAAATCGGGAAACATGGGTCCGTCCCGGCAAGGCCCCGCTCAGGAGCGGCGGGATCTGCCGCTTCGTCCTGAACGCCTATAAGGTCCCGCCATGGCAACGCGCATCGCCGCAAGAACAGTGCGCGGGCCTTGACACCAGAGACATTTTTGATTTATACTATATTAATCCCATAGTTAAACGCGTCGCACCCCCTGGGCGGCAGCAGAAACCACCGCCAAGTCCATCGGCGCGCCGGCCGGCACCTTCCTTCCAACCCAAACATGATTTTATATTTCATCAAAGAAACGGAGAAATTGATTATGAGCAACATCGCCATCCACACCCCCAACGCCCCTGCCGCCATCGGCCCCTACTCCCAGGCTGTCCAGGCAGGCAATACCGTCTACGTCTCCGGCCAGCTGCCCATCGATCCCGCCACCGGCGCCTTTGCCGGCAGCGACATTGCCGCCCAGACCCGTCAGAGCCTGACCAACATCCGCAGCATTCTGGCCGAGGCCGGTATGGACATGTCCAACGTGGTCAAGATTACTGTGCTTCTGGCAGACATCGGGGACTTTGCCGCCATGAACGAGGTCTACGCCCAGTTCTTCCAGGCCCCCTTCCCCGCCCGAGCCGCGTTCCAGGCGGCCTGCCTGCCCAGAAACGCCCTGATCGAAATCGAGGCCATTGCCGTCAAGTAATCCCAAAAAATTCCGGAGCAGACCCATGGTCTGCTCCGGTTTTTTGTCTCTCGTCCAAGGTCATTCGAAACCCGGGGATTCAGCGGTTATACTCCGTATCGCAGTAGGCGCAGCGGTAGGTGTGCTTCTGCGGATCTGTCAGCAGAAACTCGGAAGGCAGCTGCAGTTCGGAACTGGTGATGCACCGGGGATTCTTGCAGCGAAGCACGTTGGTCAGCTTCTCCGGCAGCTGAGGGTGGATCTTTTTTGCCAGTCTGCCGTTCTCAATGACGGAAACGGTGATGTTGGGGTCCACGTACCCCAGCACATCCAGGTTCAGGTCAATGAGAGCGTCGATCTTGATGATGTCCTTCCGGGAAAGCTTGGTGCTTTTGGCGTTTTTGATGATGGCCACAGAGCAGTCCAGCTTGTCCAGTCCCAGAAGCTTGTAGATCTCCATGCTGGCCCCGGCCTTAATGTGGTCCAGGACGTAGCCGTTTTGGATGCTGTCAATATTCATTGCAAAACCTCCTTCGAATCAGGCCTTCAGACCCAGCAGCTTCATAATCAGCGCCATGCGGATGATCCGTCCGTTTCCGGCCTGGTCAAAGTAGCGGGCTCTGGGATCGTTGTCAACCTCCAGGGTAATTTCATTGACCCGGGGCAGCGGGTGGAGAATGGCCAGGTCCGGCTTGGCCAGGCGCAGCTTTTCAGAATCTAAGATGTAGGTGTCCTTCAGACGGATATAGTCCGCCTCGTTGAAGAACCGCTCCTTCTGCACACGGGTCATGTACAGCACGTCCAGCTGCGGCATGGCCTCCTCCAGGCTGGCGGTCTCCTCATAGGGCAGGCTGTTCTTTTCCAGAGTATTTTCGATCAGGTAACGAGGCAGCTTCAGCTCCTCAGGGGAGATAAAGACAAATCGGATTCCGGTATACCGGGCCAGAGCGCTGACCAGAGAATGAACGGTTCTGCCGAACTTCAGATCGCCGCAGAAGCCGATGGTGAAGTTGTTCAGGCTTCCCCGCTCCCGGTGAATGGTCAGCAGATCGGTCAGGGTCTGGGTGGGATGGTTGTGGCCGCCGTCACCGGCATTGATTACCGGAACACCGGAAACCTTGCAGGCAGCGTAAGGCGCGCCCTCCTTGGGGTGACGCATGGCAATCACATCGGCATAATAGCTCACGACACGAACGGTGTCGCCAACGGTTTCGCCCTTGGCGGCGGAGCTGCTGGCAGCCTCGGAAAATCCCAGGACGCTGCCGCCCAGACGGAGCATGGCGGATTCAAAGGAGAGACGGGTACGGGTAGAGGGCTCAAAGAACAACGTCGCCAGGATCTTGCCCCGGCAGACATTCTGATACTTCTCCGGTTGGGCAATGATGTCCTCCGCCACTGCGATCAGTTCGTCGATCTCCTGGGTAGAGAGATCCGTGATATCGATCAGATGTCTCATTCGCTCGTTCCTTTCTAAAACAATGATATGATTGGTGGTAAATGGGCATCCCGGCCACACTTCAAAAGCGGCAGCCCCTAATACACCCATTTTATCTAATTGTAGCATATTCCGTTAAAATTACAAGCATGATTTTCTTATGGACAGGACCCGGAAAAGCGCTTATCTGCGGACAAAAATTTTGCAGGCCCCGCCGAGAGGCGCGGCCTGCTTTGTATCCATGACGGACACGATTTTTTTAATTCAGCAGCACAGGAAGAAGCCCCGGCCGCCGCAGCAGAACAGGTTGAGTAAATAGCACAAGCAAAGATTGGCGCAGGGATTGCCGGTCATGGTAAAGCCGCCGAAATTCCCCGCCTGCTGCCGGTATGCCGTGCCGCCGTACTCGATCCGGTTCAGAGCGTCCAGGTATTCCTGATTGTCCGGGTCCATGCTCACCGCCCTGCGGATGTGCTCCAGGGCCGTCACCTGGTTGCCCAGGCCGTCGTTGGCCAGGGCGCTGAGATAGTACCATCGGGCGTCCCGGCTGGCAGCGTTGTTCAGAGCATTGACCGCCTCCTGATACCGACCGAACCGGATGTACTGCCAGGCCGCCTGCTGATACTGGTCCCCGGAGGCTTCCTGATAGCTCCGGCCCCAACTGCCGAAGGGATCGTAATATCCTCCCCCGGTCCCGCCCTGACTGCCGTAGCCGCCGGCGCCGGTCTGGGCCTTCTCCGGATTCTTGATCTGCTCGTAGGCGGCGTTGACCTCCTGCATCTTCCGGGCAGCTTCCTTGTCTCCCGGGTTCAGGTCCGGGTGGTATTTCTTGGCGAGCCGTCGATAGGCCCGCTTGATCTCCTCATCCGAGGCGTCGGGACTGACGCCCAGTACTTTATACGGATCCTCGATCATTGGCTGCCCCCTCCTCTTTCCGTTTTCCCTTGTTATAGCTGACCCACACGCCGCTGTAGAGGATGTTGTCCATCAACGGCTTGTCCTGTACCAAGGGCAGCTTTTCAAAGGATGCCGTTGCCCGCCCCATGGTCAGGACCAGATATTCCCGCCAGCGGTCCGGATCTTTGCCGGTACCCATGGCAAGGTATGGGTTGTACTTTCCCTTTCGCGCGTCTTTCGGATAGTCCAGGGCCGCGTCCATCAGATAGATGAATCTGCCCAAGGCGTCTCCCAGCTGCCCCAGAGTCGGAGCCCACAGATCCTCCCGGTATACGCACAGCTGGGCCATCAGAGCCCCGAAGGTCCCCGCGGCTTCGTCTGGGTTGGCACAGTTTGCCTTCTCCAGCTCCGAGAGCCGGTGCAGAGACGTTTCTATGGCCTGGCACTGCCGGGGATACCGCTGCCGGATCTGGGGCAGGTATTTCTCATAGACCTCCGCCAGCCACTTGGCGCTGCGCTTTCCGTCGTCGTTCCAGTCGTCCAGGCAGTTGTAGTAGGCAAGGGCCACATTCATATCCGCGGCGTACTGGACATATTCGTTGTCCACCCAGGCCCGGGGCTTCACCGGATGGAGGACGCAGCTGTCCTTTCCGCTGGTCTCCTCCGGCTCGTACAGGCTCATGAGCAGCAGGGCCAGAAAGACCATATCATAGCTCAGTCCCAGACGGGCCATGGCGCCCGACTGCTCCCGGATTCGGCGGCAGATGCCGCAGTACACCGCCCGGTAGCGCTCCATCTGCTCGTTTGTAAGTTCTTTCCAATTGGCGGTTACATAGCCAAACATGGGCAGCCCCTCCTTATCGTCCTCATTCTACAGCTTTCCTGTGAACAGGGCGTAAACAAAGTGAAAAGGAATGCTGAATCCCCGCTTCACTCCTCCATAAGATAGCGGTTCAGGGCTCCGCCGTAGAACAGGATGCTGATGCAGAAATACAGCCACAGCATACTGATGGCCACGGCATAGATGGAGCCGTAAATGCTGGAGTAGTCGGAGTAGTTCTCCACATATATGGAAAACAGGTCCGAAAAGACCAGCCACCCCAGAGACGACAGCAGTCCTCCGGGCAGACTGTCCCGGAACCGGTTGCGCCGGTTGGGCAGGACCATGAACATCAGGGTGAAGATGAGGGTCTGCACCGCCAGCAGAACCAGGAACCGCAGATCCACAATGCTCATGAGTATCCGCAGCAGATACAGATCCGAGATGTGCACCATGGACAATATGGTATTGCCGAAGACATGGAGCACCAGGGTCAGAACCAGCACCACCAGAAACAAAAAGGTATAGACCACGCTGATGGTCCGGGTATAGAAATACCCCCGGTCCTCCGACACCCGATACACGGCGTTGAGTCCCTTCAGCAGTCCGTAGACCCCCTTACTGGCTGACCACAAAGCCGTCAGCACCGAGGCCCCCACCAGGGTTCCGGTGGCGTCCTGGGCCGTGGCGCGGATCAGGTCGTCGAAGACGTCCATCGCCGATTGGGGCAGCAGCTGCTCCAGCAGCTGCACCAGATTGTCCACCCGCAGGCCGATATATTGCAGCAGTGTCAGCAGAAGCAGCAGCATGGGAAATACCGCCAGAAAGATAAAATAGCCGGCATAAGAGGCGTAAAAAGGGATATTCTTATCCTTCATTCCCGCGATTGTACCAACCACACGCCAAAAAAGATCTCCCTTTTCCGATCCTTTCATCCATCTCCCCCTTTTCTTCACTCCCTGCGTCCCGTTGGAACGGGCGCGCTCCGTCACACGCCCAGCCATTCAAAGATCCGGTGTCCCAGCACATACCCCAGGACCAGAAGCACCGTATTCCACACCGTGACCCCCAGAACGCACACCACCGAGTAGCGGACAAACGGCATTTTGGCCATTCCCGCCGGGATGGAGATCAGGGTCCGGAGCACCGGGGTCAGCAGTCCGAAAAACAGCCCCACATATCCCCTTTCCCGAATCAGGCTCAGGGTCCTGTCCAGAATGGGCCGGTGCTTCGGGAATTTGCTCAGGTAAAACGACAGCACCGCGCTGCCGCCGAACCGGCCCACCAGGTACAGGCACCAGCAGCCGATCTGTCCCGCCATGATGGACAGGCCCAGGGCCACGGGCAGACTCACGTCCCCGTGGGCGGCATAGATCCCCGCCAGGGGCATAATGACGCCGGCCGGGAAACCGGGCAGGTTCAGATATTCCAGCAGCACCACCAGAAAAATAGCCAGGCCGCCGTAGCCGTCAAAAATTTGGCTGATCTGCGCGATATCCATAGCGATCCATCCTTTGCTTGCAGGCATCTTTCTTTACGGAAAGGGGAAAGCCTCTCCGGCAAGAAACCGCCCGCTGCCCAGTGGGCAGCGGGCAACGGCACGTGTTATTCCGCGGAGATGAGATAGTAGTATACAGGCTGTCCGCCGTTGAGCAGGTTCACATCCGCGTTGGGGCAGATGTCCGCGAAGATATCCGCCGTCTTCCGCGCGTGCCTCTCTTTCACATCCGCGCCGTAGTAAATGGTCACATACTCTTTTCCGTCGTCCCGGATTTTCTCCGCCAGGGACCGCAGAAGCACCTTGATGTCCTGGCTGGTGCCGAAAAGCTGGCTGCCGTAGAGGGCCAGGTAGTCGCCCTCGTGGATATCATAGCCGTCAAAGTCGGAGTTCCGGGCGGCATAGGTGATCTGCATGGTGTCCACAGTACCCAGCGCCTCGGTCATGGCCTGGGTGTTATCCTCCAGGTCTCCTTCGGGGTTGAAGGACAGCATGGCGGTGACGCCCTGAGGCACGGTCTTGGAGGGAATCACAATGACGTTCTTGGGGGTCAAATCGTTGACCTGCTCCGCGGCCATGATGATGTTCTTGTTGTTGGGAAGAACGAACACGGTCTCAGCGGGAACGGTATTCACCGCCTCCAGAATGTCCTGGGTGCTGGGGTTCATGGTCTGTCCGCCGGAGATAATGGCGTCCACGCCCAGATTGGTGAACACATCCGCCAGTCCGGCGCCGGCACAGACTGATACCACGCCCATGGGCTTCTCAGGCTCGGCGATCTTGGGCGCCTTCTCGCTCTCGGTCATGACCTTCTCGGTATGCTGCAAGCGCATGTTCTCGATCTTCACCGTGACGAAGGAGCCGTAGTTCACAGCCTCATGGAGGGCCGCGCCGGGGTCGTTGGTATGGACGTGGACCTTAATGATCTCCTCGTCGTCCACCAGCACCAGGCTGTCGCCCAGCTCGTTGAGGAACCGGCGCAGGTCGTCGGGATTCTTGTCGTTCTCCCGGGAGATGATAAACTCGGTGCAGTAAGAGAAGGTGATGTCTTCGGTGTTGAAGTCGGAGAACTCCGCGCTCTGCTTGACCTGGACCGTCTCTTCCGCGGCGGTGAAGGTCACATCCTCGCCCCGCATGGCGGCCATCATGGCCTCCAGGGCTACCACCCAGCCCTTGCCGCCGGCGTCCACCACACCGGCCTTCTTCAGGACCGGGTTCTGGTTGACGGTGTTGGCCAGGGCGGTCTTCGCCTGGGCAATGGCGGCCTCGTGGACGAACTCAATGAAGTTGTTCTCCTGAGCCGCCCGGCCTGCCTCCGCGGCGGCCAGACGGGCCACGGTGAGGATGGTGCCTTCGGCGGGCTTCATAACCGCCTTATAGGCCACGTCCACGCCCTCCTGGAGCGCGGCAGCCCAGAGCACGCCGTCGCAGTCCTTTTCGCCCTTGAGCTTCTGGGAGATGCCCCGCATGAGCAGGGACAAAATCACGCCGGAGTTGCCCCGGGCGCCCCGCAGCATGGCGGAGGCGGCGATCTTCGCGGCCTGGCCCAGATCCGGATCTTCGGCCTTGCGCAGATCCGCGGCAGCGGCCAGGATGGTCATAGACATATTGGTGCCGGTGTCGCCGTCGGGGACGGGGAATACGTTCAGTTCATTGAGAGACTGCTTGCTGCCCTCGATGGCGGCGGCTGCGCTGATGAGCATTCTGCGAAAATCGGCGCCGTTGATGACTTGCTTCAATTTCTTTCCCTCCGAATTCTTAACCGATCATCATAGAATCGATATAAACATTGACGGCACGGACCTCTGTGCCGGTGCACTGGGTGACCACATAGCGAACCTCGGAAATGATGGACGCGCCCACGGCGGTCAGGTTCACATTGTTGTCCACAATAATGTGCAAGTCGATGGAAATGGAGTTGTCCTCGTGGAAGTGGACGCGGACGCCCTTGCCCACGGACTCCTTGCGCAGCAGGTGGTACACGCCGTCGCTTAAGCTCCGGGCAGCCATGCCCTTGACGCCGAAGCAGTTGGTAGCCGCGGTGCCGACAATGTCCGTATAGACGTTGGTGCTGACGTTGACGCTGCCGTTTTCGTTCTCGTGACGGATCATAAATCGTTCCTCCTATTCAAAAGTGAACACACGCCTTCCCGTCAGATCATGCTTGCTTCCCAGCATTCCGGAGCGGTCAGGCCCATCATTTTTACCACGGTGGGGGCCACATTGGCCAGGCCGTACTTTCCTTCCTTGATGACCCACTGCCGGTCCTTGTCGTAGATGATGAAGGGAACCGGGTTCAGGGAGTGGGCGGTACGGACGGTGGTCTTGCCCTTCTTGGTCTCGGTCATCTGGTCCGCGTTGCCGTGGTCGGCGGTGATGAGCACGGTGTAGCCGTACTTGTCAGCGGCCTCCACAATGGCGGCCAGGCTCCGGTCCACGCACTCCATGGCATAGACCACGGCGTCCATGACGCCCGTATGTCCGACCATGTCGCCGTTGGGGAAGTTGCAGCGCAGGAACTGGAACTTTCCGGAGGCCATGTTTTCCACCATTTTCTCGGTGATCTCCCGGGACTTCATGGCGGGAGCCTGCTCGAAGGGAATCACGTCGGAGGGGATCTCCTCATAGACCTCCAGCTCGGGATCGACCTTGCCGGAGCGGTTGCCGTTCCAGAAGTAGGTGACGTGGCCGTACTTCTGGGTCTCGGACAGAGCGTACTCGTGGATGCCGGCGGCGCAGAGAACCTCGGTCAGGGTGTTGGTGATGACGGGGGGCTGAACCAGATAGTGTTCGGGGATGTTCAGGTCTCCGTCGTACTGGAGCATACCGGCAAACTTCACGCCGGTGTAGTCGCCCCGGTCAAACTTGTCAAAATTCTTCCGGTCAAAGGCCAGGGAGATCTCCTGAGCCCGGTCGCCCCGGAAGTTGAACAGAATCACACTGTCGCCGTTGGCAATCTTCGCCACAGGCTCGCCGTTCCTGGCAACCACGAAGGCGGGCAGATCCTGGTCGATGCAGCCGGTCTCGGCCCGGTAGGTCTCAATGGCCTCCTTGGCAGAGGCGAACATCCGGCCCTGGCCCTGGACATGGGTCCGCCAGCCCTTCTCCACCATGCCCCAGTTGGCTTCGTAACGGTCCATGGTGATCTGCATACGGCCGCCGCCGGAGGCGATGGCGTAGTCGCGGCCCTCGGTGCTGAGCTCGGCCAGGGTCTTCTCCAGCATTTCCACATACTCCAGGGCGGAGGTGGCAGGCACGTCACGACCATCCAGCAGAATGTGGCAGTAAGCCTTCTTCACACCCTGCTCATGGGCCTTGCGCAGCAGGGCCAGCAGGTGATGGATGTTGGAGTGGACGTTGCCGTCGGACAGCAGGCCCATGAAGTGCATGGCCTTGCCGGTCAGGGCATTGCTCACCAGATCCTTCCAGGTCTCGGACTGGAACAGAACCCCGGTCTCGATGGACTCCTCCACCAGCTTGGCGCCCTGGGAATAGATCTGGCCGCAGCCCAAGGCATTGTGGCCCACTTCGGAGTTGCCCATGTCATCGTCGCTGGGCAGACCCACGGCGGTGCCATGGGCTTTCAGATAGGTATGGGGACAGGTGGCCAGGAGCTTGTCCAGGGTGGGGGTCTTGGCGACCTTCACAGCGTCGCCGCTGCCGCCGTCACCCTTGCCGACGCCGTCCATGATCACAAGCACAATTGGTTTTTCCATATGAATACCTCCAAAACGCGATGGGTTCGCATACGTAGTTCATTTTATAGTTCGTATTATTTTACATCATTTTTGTGAAACTTACAACCACCTTGCGGCCACTTTTTTATTTTTTCCGTAACCGACAAAAAAGCCCCCGGAAAAATCAAAAAATGGTTGATTTTCCCGGAGGCATTTGGAAATCGCTTCCGCTTGTTTTCCGGTCAGTCGTCGTAGTCCTCATCGCTGTGCCAGATTTTGCGGATGATCAGTCCCGCGGCGGTCAGAACGCTCAGTCCGCCTACGATCAGCAGCACCCAGATCAGGCCGTTGCTGACCCGCTCGTCCTGCACCGCCGGCGGCTGGGCCACGGCGGCGGTTTCCGCCTGGGTCTCAGGCTCGGCAAAGGTCGGCATCGTGGGCTGGGTCGTGGGCTGGGTGACCGGCTCCGTGGGAGCCTCGGTGGCGGGAATCGTGACCGGTACTGTGGTGGGCGCCTCGGTAGGCTCTGTGGCCGGTTCCGTGGTCGGTTCCGTGGTAGGCTCCGTAGTGGGCTCCGTGGTCTCCTCCGTGGTCTCCCGGACCGTTACTTCTCCACCGTCTTCAGCAAAGGCCTCGGCCATGTCCTCCCGGCTGGTCTGGATGATCTCCAGCCGTCCGTGGAAGTTGTAGACCAGCTCGACCACCGATTTCTGGGGCCAGGGGGATTCCAAAGGCGTGTAGATGACGATCTCATTGCCGTTCCACAGGCAGCTGCTGTTGAAGGAGGGCATGCCGCCGGTGCAGTACACCGTGGTCAGGCTGTCGCAGTCGTGGAAGGACTCCACCCCAAACCGCCGGAAGGTGTCGGGCAGGTAGATGGCTTTCAGATTGTCGCAGTCCTGGAAGGCACGGGTGTCGATCTCCCGCATGGCGTCGCCGAAATCGATTTCGGTCAGGTTGTCGCAGTCTTTGAAGGCCTCCTCCCCCACCAGGGTGACGCCGCCGGTGAAGACCAGGGTGCGGATGCTCTCCTTGTGGTCTTCCCAGGGCGCTCCGGCATCCATTTCTCCGCTGCCGGACACGGTCAGGGTGCTTCCCTCCAGGCTCCAGGTCAGGCCGTCGCCGCAGGTCCCGCTGGTGGCCCCGCCTTCGTCCTGTTCTTCCCGCGCGGCGGTCTCCTGAGTGGTTTCCTCAGCCGCTTCCGTTTCGGCGGCGTATCCGGCCGGCGTCAGAGCCGCCAGCAGCAGTCCCAAAGCCAGCAAAACCGTAATCTTTTTCATGTGTTGCACTCCTTTCAAGTTTCGGGTTTTTTTCTTTATATTAATGTAGGCATAGGCCCGCATGGTCAGTTCATGGTTCCCTCTGACCGGGCGAACAGATCCGCGATCCGCTCCCGCAGGGCCACGGCCTCCGGCGCGTCGGAGGCGCCGTTTTCGTCGATCCACTCCGCCGCCGCTGCCTGGGCCTCTTTCAGAGTCTTCATATCATAGCTCATGTCCGCCATGCGGAAGGCCGGCATGCCCGACTGCCGGGAGCCGAAGAAATCTCCGGGTCCCCGGAGCCTCAGATCCTCCTCGGCGACGCGGAAGCCGTCGTTGGTTTTGCACAGGGCCTTCAGACGCTGAATGGTCTCGGGATTGCGGTTGTGGGTGGTGAGAATGCAGTAGCTCTTGGCCTGTCCCCGGCCCACCCGGCCCCGGAGCTGGTGCAGCTGGGAAAGGCCAAACCGGTCCGCGTCCTCGATGACCATCAATGTGGCGTTGGGTACGTCCACGCCCACCTCGATCACGGTGGTGGCCACCAGCACATCCGCCTCCCCCCGAGCAAAGGCAGCCATGGCCGCCTCCTTCTCCGCGCCCTTCATCTGTCCGTGGAGGAGCATCACCTTTAGATCCGGGAAGGTGGTCTGCCGCAGGGTCTGAGCCCAGGTGGAGGCCGCTTTGACCCCCAGGGTCTCGGTTTCCTCCACCGCCGGACAGACCACAAAGCACTGGTGTCCCTCCTGGACCTGCTTGCGGATGAAGGCGTTGATCCGGGGGCGGTAGCTCTCCCCCACCAGGAAGGTATCCACCGGCTCTCTTCCCGGGGGACGCTCGTCCAGGACGGACACATCCAGGTCCCCGTACATGAGCAGAGCCAGGGTTCTGGGAATGGGGGTGGCGGACATGACCAGCAAGTGGGACGCCTCCCCCTTGGCCGACAGCTTGGACCGCTGGGCCACGCCGAACCGGTGCTGCTCGTCGGCAATCACCAGTCCCAGGGCGGCAAACTCCGTGGCGTCGGTGAGCAAGGCGTGGGTCCCCACAGTCACCTGGACCTGTCCGGAGGCGATCCGCTCCCGGACGGTCCGCTTCTGCTTCTGGGTCATGGAGCCGGTGAGCAGAGCCATGGAGACGCCCAGAGGGGCAAAGAGCTTTTCCAGGGAAGCATAGTGCTGCTCCGCCAGGATCTCCGTCGGCGCCATGAGAGCCGACTGCTTCCCGTTTTGGGCCGCGCAGTACATGGCGGCGGCGGCCACCATGGTCTTTCCGCTGCCCACGTCGCCCTGGACCAGACGGTTCATCGGCGTACCCCTGCCGAAGTCCTCCAGAATCTGCCCTATGGCCCGCTGCTGTGCCCCGGTCAGCGGAAAGGGCAGCACGGAGAAAAACGGACCCAGCTCCCGGTTTTCATAGGGTTCCGTCCGCTTCCGGGCTCTGGCGGCCCGGGTCAGGGCCAGCCCGGCGGAGAAGACGAAGAACTCCTCAAAGATCAGACGCCGCTTGGCCTGGACCGTCTGCTCCATGGACTCCGGCTCGTGAATGACCCGGTAGGCCGTGTCCGCGCTGAGAATGCCGTATTTTTCCCGCACCGCCTGGGGCAGGATCTCCGCCGGAGCATCGCAGATGGCCAGAGCCTGCCGCACCGCCCGGAGCACGGCCCCATTGGTCAGGCCAGCGGTCAGCGGATACACCGGCAGAATCCGCCGGGTGGTCACAGCCGGTGAATCGGGAGCCTCAAAAACCGGGTTGGTCATGCCGTAACCCGCGGAGTCCCCGGTCAGGGTCCCGTAAAATATGTACTCCCGGCCGTATTGCAGCTCCTCGGCGGCGTAGCGGCTGTTGAAAAAGGTCAGATTCAGCCACCCGCTGTGGTCGGCCACCCGGACCCGGGTCAGATCCAGACCCTTGCGGATATGGGAAGTCCTGGGATGATTCATGATCACCGCCCGGAAGCACGCGGGTACGTCGGGCTCCAAATCCGATATGTTTGTCATTCGGGTCCGGTCCTCATACCCACGGGGGAAATGGCAGATCAGATCTCGCAGATTGTAGATATTCAGATTGGCGAACTGCCTGGCTCTGGCCTGGCCCACGCCCTTGAGTATGGTGACAGGATCGGACAACTTTGCCACAGACCGCCCCTCCCCGCAGTTTCTCCCCGGCCTGCCAAAACACGCCGGTTTGAAAGAATTTGCTACCATTATATACAAAGATCCCCGGAAACGCAACCGGTTCCCGCCGCAAAATCCGACATAGCCGGCACAGTTTCCTCGGCATGAAAAAACTCCCTCCGGGCAAACCGGGAGGGAGATATTTTCAGAGAAATCAAGCCAGCTTGTTCAGCTTCAGAGTCATGCTGCTCTTCTTGCGGGCAGCGTTGTTCTTGTGCAGCAGACCCTTGACAACAGCCTGATCCACCGCCTTGACAGCGACCTTGTAAGCAGCTTCGGCAGCTGCCTTGTCACCGGAAACCAGAGCGGCGTCAAACTTCTTCAGGTTGGTCTTCAGCGCGGTCTTGTTGGCCTTGTTCTTCTCGTAAGCGATCTTGGAAGAAAGGACATCCTTCTTAGAGGACTTGATGTTGGGCATAGATTCCACCTCCTTCTGTGTGTTTTCCATACGGATTAGTATTATAACGCTTTCAGCCTCCAAAATCAACCCCCTTTTTTCAGATTTTTTCCGAAAAACCTTCCCGCGGCCCCGGAGACGGCGGTTTTCCACAGCCCGTACGGCGCTCCCCCGTCGGCGCCCTCCTGGCCGCGGGGCTGTCAAGAGGGGAATTTTTGCACAAAATCCGCCCCATGGTAAAATCAACGACGGCGGAAAAAGTGGGAATTTGGTCGAAGTCCGTCGGCTGCTTTTATGTGAACCAAAAATGAATATCCACAGCTTACAAGTCTTGTGGATAACTCCTGTGGAAAAACATGTGGAGAATGTGGAAAACTGCGAGTTATCAACAGGTATTTTTTTCCTTTGGCCTGTTGGCAGACCCTGTGGAAAACCTGCATACCCTTTTGCATATTCTTCCCGCCGGGTGAAAAAAGAGCGTGTTACGTCACCGGACGTTCCCGGGAGGAAGGTGTCAAAAGTATTCAAAAAAGTTTACATTTTGTAAGAATCCCGGTTGTTGAAATCGATCGGATCCCGGAACAGCCCCAAGAATTTTGTGAAAAAACACCAAATTTTTTTGGTATCATCTGGGAAAGCCGGGGAATACTTTTTCTGACGCAGCATGAGCCCTGTCCGGAATTGGTCCGGGATCTCAGGTGATCCGGCCGAAACACCGTATATTTACAACTTTTCGGCGCATTTCTGCTTTTCCGGACCGGCATCGACTGTCACATCAAGGCTATAGGAGGAGACCCATGCAGGGAAAGGTAGAGATCTGCGGCGTAAACACATCCCGGCTGACCACACTGCCTCAGACGGAAATGGACCGGCTGCTGCGGTTGGCCCGGAACGGCGACACCCAGGCCAGGGACAGACTGATTGAAGGGAATCTGCGGCTGGTGCTGTCTGTGATCCAGCGCTTCGACAAGCGGGGGGAGAACCCCGACGACCTGTTTCAGGTGGGCTGCATCGGTTTGATCAAAGCCATCGCCAACTTCGACCCGGACAAGCAGGTCCGGTTTTCCACATATGGCGTTCCCATGATTGCCGGAGAAGTGCGGCGGTATCTGCGGGACAACAGCGCCATTCGGGTTTCCCGATCCATCCGGGACGTGGCATACCGGGTGCTGCAGTGCAAGGAAACCATGACCTCCCGTCTGGGCCGTGAACCCCGCCTGGAGGAAATTTCCCGGGAGCTGGAGATTCCCCCGGAGGAGGTCAGCCAGGCTCTGGACGCGGTCTGCGCCCCGGTGAGCCTGTACGACCCGGTCTACGCCGACGGCGGCGACCCCCTGACCGTCATGGACCAAGTCCGGGACACCCGGAACACGGAAGCCAGCTGGATGGAGCACATCACCCTGCGCAGCGCCTTCTCCGGACTGAACCAGCGGGAAAAGCAGATCCTCTCCCTGCGGTTCTACGACGGCAAGACCCAGATGGAGGTGGCCGCCGCCCTGGGGATCTCCCAGGCCCAGGTGTCCCGGCTGGAGAAAGGCGCCATCGGCACCCTGCGAAAGTGCGTCAGCGTCTCCTAGGGAGGCTCTGACGAAACCGGCAGGGGCGGGCGCCGGGAGAATTTGACTCAGCCGAAGGTTCAAAAAGCGGGGGAATCCTGCGTAGATTTCTCCGCTTTTTATTCTATTTTTTGCATGCTGAGTACAGTGCCACCAAAAATGAAAGTCATTAAAAATATTTGAATTTTTTGTTATTTTAGAGAATTTCATAGTAAATCCTTAATCCAAATCGATTAAAGATTTTATGCTTATCGACTTAACACAGCAAAACGTTTCATAAAGCGTCACCCTTATGCATAGTGCTTGGACTACAGCCAACCCCTTGGCTCTCCTTCCAGGAGAGCTGGCAAAAATCTTTGATTTTTGACTGAGAGATTTGGGCATTGCGTTTTAGTGAAGTGCTGAGACAGGGGCAAGTGCTCCCCGACCCCTGCCGGGGGCCTTCCTTTCTTGTCCCGCACAGAAATGC
>CALXFT010000050.1 GCA_944387635.1 uncultured Oscillospiraceae bacterium
GGTCGTCTGGAAGGACATCTGGTACGCCGGTGAAGTTCGTTACGGAGAGCTGGATCTCCCCACCGCCCCCACCGCTGCCGGCGATTACATTCTTCGCCTGTATCTAGACGGCGCCAAAGTCGCGGAACTCAACTTCACAATTACCAATTAGACGGCAGGCAGCCCCGAAAAATCGGGGCTGCTTCGTTATTTCTTACAAACGATCAAATCATTTTTTTCAGAAAGTTATAAGTTTCTCAGATTTTTTCGTTCGTTCACACATTTTGGCGGAAGATGTGTTATAATCACCTCACTGAATTTCGTAAAGGAGCGACTTCATGCGCGGAAAAAGCCATACCTGTCTCGGTAGATATCTGGTAAATCATTATATGGAAAATGTTCCGGAGCGCAACAAGCGGGCGTTTCTCCTGGGCTGCATCGAGCCGGACCGCAACCCGGCTACATATCTGAAAGGTTCCATTCGTTATCAATGGCTGCGCGGCCACAACTATGACAATGCCCGCTGCTTTATGCGCCGCATTTCTCGCCGTCTGGAGAAGCGCAGCAGCCTGAACTTGTTTGACTACTACGCCCTGGGCAAGCTGATCCACTACACCGCCGACGCCTTTACCTCCGCCCACAACAGCTTCTTCACCACCGACCTGAACGAGCACCGGGAGTATGAGGCCGCCATGCAGAACCATTTCCTGGAATATATGGATCAGGACCCCCAGGTGGATCCCGCTGCCGCCCGCTCCATTATGGGCGCCATCTACAACTACCACCGGGAATACACCGCTCTTCCCACCAGCATTTACACCGACACCAAATATGTGCTGACGGCTTGCTGCTGTGTTCTGGCCGTCTTGTTTGCCAAACCCATTTTTTAAGACATTCAGGAGCGTTATCCACTATGGGCAGAGTGATCCATCTGTGTGCGGAAGCCGCCGTTGCGTCCATCGTACTGATTCCTCTGTTTCTTTTTCTGGACCGGCGGCGCTTTCACAACCGGAAGCGAACCATTCTCTATTGCATTCTCGCCGTCTATCTGTCTGCAATGTACGCAGTGGTGGGGTTGCCGGATATTCGTTATATCCGGTTCCAGCCCCATTTTAATTTTGTCCCCTTCGCCTATATGTTCTCCGATTACAAGAACAGCCTGCTGAATGTGCTGCTGTTCATGCCTCTGGGCTTTCTTCTGCCGGTTCTGTGGGCGCGTTTTCAGAAGGCTGCCTGGACCGTGCTTCTGGGACTTGGGCTGTCCTTTCTGATCGAAGTCCTGCAGATCTTCACCCTGCGGGCTACGGATGTAAACGATTTGATGACCAATACCCTGGGGACCTTCTCCGGCTGGTGCGTTGCCCGGCTTATGCCCGCCTGTGCCATAGCCGTTCAGCCCCAGGAAAGCACCAGGGATCTTCGCCTGGTCTTCGGTATTACCTTCCTTATAATGTTTTTGCTCCACCCCCTGCTTTCCGAATGCATTTACCGGTTTTTTCGCTGATATTTGACGCGGTATCCGCCAATGGATACCGCGTCTTTTTGTCCTGTCACGGCAGAAATGTCAATTTTACCCCGGGGCCGAAGGTCCTGGGCGTCACCATGGCGTCAAACTGGACGATGACACCTTCCTGGTCTCTGGGGATCCCAATGACGACGCCCTGCCCGAATACACCATGGCTCACCCGCCTGCCGATCAGCGCGTCCGTCTGCCGGGCGGGCCGCTCCACATCCTCGGTTCCGCGTATTCGCTCCAGAGTCCGCTCCTCCAGCTCCGGGTCCAGCGGCACGGCATAGTCCACATTCTCCTTTTCCGCGTTGAACAGGAACCGACTGGGGCAGCGGAAGGAGCCGTCGTAGTTGGTTCCCGCGGCGTCGGACAGGAACAGCCGGTCCCTGGCCCGGGTAAAGGCCACATAGCAAAGCCGCCTCTCCTCCTCCAGCTTCTGCCGGGTATTGGCCCGTTTCCCGGGAAAAATTCCCTCGGACATACCGCACAGGAAAACCACCGGGAACTCCAGGCCCTTAGCGGCGTGGATGGTCATGAGTCTCACGGACTGGGTCTTTTCCGTCTGGTCCATGTTGGTGAACAGGGCCGCGTGGTCTAAGTAATTGCCCAGAGTGACCTCCTCCCCTGCCTTGCGGACAAAGTCGTAAACCGCCTGTTTCAGTTCCGCCAGGTTGTCCAGCCGCTCTTCCTCTCCGTTGGTACGCAGCATGTCCTCATAGCCGCTCTCCTTCAGAACGCTTTCCAGAAGATCTGTCAGGTCCATGCCGTCATAGATGGCCCGGTGCTTTTCGATCATGCGGACATATTCCCTGGCGCGGCTCCGGCGGAACAGCTCCGTCTCCAGATTGGCGGTGAGGGCCTCATACAGGCTGCACTGGTTCATCTGGGCGTACTCCTTTAATGCCCCCAGGCGAGTGCGTCCGACCCCTCTGCGGGGCTCGTTGACCGTGCGCAGGAAGCTGACATCGTCTCCGGAGTAGATCATGCGCAGATAGCACAGAATGTCCTTGATCTCCTTACGCTTGTAAAACTCCACGCCGGAGTAGAGCACATAGGGGATCTTATTGCGGATCAGGGATTCCTCCAAGGCCCGGGAGACGTAGTGGGCCCGGTACAGAACGCCCACATCCGTATAGGGCATGCCGCCGTCGTGAAGGGCGCGCATATTGGCCGTGATCCAGTCCGCCTCCAGCTGGCCGGTTTTGGCGTGGAAATACAAGGGCTTCCTGGCATCCGACCGCACCGCGGTCAGCTGCTTTTTCAGCCGGTCACGATTTTTGTCGATCAGGGCGTTGGCAGCGGAAAGGATCTGGGGGACAGAGCGGTAGTTGGTGTTCAGGTAGATGGTCTTCACATTCTCATGGCGGCTGTCAAACTCCAGAATGAACTTCACATCCGCCCCGCGCCAGGTGTAGATGGTCTGATCCGGGTCCCCCACCACGAACAGATTCCTGTGATAACCGGACAGAATGTCCGCCAGGGCATATTGATCCTTGTCGATGTCCTGAAACTCATCGACCATGATGTACTCCAGCCGCTGCTGCCACTTTTCCCGGGTATGCCGGTCCTGCTCCAGGATATACAGGGCAAAATATACCAGATCATCAAAGTCCAGGCCGTAGCACTTGCGCTGCTCGTAAAAATATCGGTACATCACCTTGTCCTTCAGGGTCGCAGCCTCCTGGGACAGCTGGTACAGCTTCCGGGGATCCCCAATCAAGGTCTTCACATAGCCCCGGCCGCCCTTGCGCCAGCCGATGTGGTCAACCGCTTCCCGGATGGTCATGTCCCGGCTGGTGACCCCCAGATCCTCAAACACCGTGCGGAGCATGGCTTCCTTGTCCTCCTCGTCCAGGACGATGAAGGTGGTGGGATATTGGACCACGTGGCAGTCCTCCTTCAGCAGACCCACGCAAAACCCGTGGAACGTGGTGATCCGGCCCAGGTCCTGATCCGGCAGCTGGCGGCGTATCCGCTTTTTCATCTCCGCCGCCGCCTTGTTGGTGAAGGTGACGCACAGGATGTTGGCTGTGGAGATGCCCAATTGGTCAGCAAGGTACATATAGCGTGCCGTCAAGGTTTTGGTCTTCCCGGAACCGGCCCCCGCCACCACCCGAATATATCCTTCCGTAGCTGTCGCCGCCTCCAGCTGCTCCGAATTGAGAGATTTCAAATATTCCATACCCCCGCGCTCCTTTTCCTTCGGTTTTGTTTTATATTGTAGCACAGATATGGTCCGATGGAACGGGTATATTTGTCTTTTCTCCAGACAAATTTCCCGATTTTTTCAAAGTGCCTCTTGCAATCATCCGCCACCCGTGGTATACTGTCCTCAGTTCCCGGACTGGAGGCAATGACACATGAAGCCTTTGTTCAACACTGCCAGCTTTTACTTTTTTGACTATTACTTTTTTCCCAGGAAAAAGTAATAGCAATTTGTGCTGCAGTGAATTCCCAGGAGCGTAAAGTCGTATTTGCATGCGCCGCACGAATTGCCCGTGCGGCGCTTTTTATTTTGAGTTAGGAGATGTTGTTATGATCGCGGTCTTAAAAGAAGGAACCACCCAGGCCCAGATGGACCACCTGGTGAGCTGGCTGAAGCATATGAATCTGGATGTCCATATCTCCAAGGGCGCGGAAGTCACCATTCTGGGCCTCATCGGAGACACCAGCCGGGTGGATATCGATCTGCTGAAGAGTCTGGATATGGTGGAGACCGTAAAGCGGGTCTCCGAGCCCTTCAAGCAGGCCAACCGCAAGTTCCACCCCAGGGATACCATTGTGGAGATCGGAAACGTGCGCATCGGCAGCGGGTACTTCGCCATGATCGCCGGCCCCTGTTCCGTGGAATCGGAGGAGCAGATCATAGAAGTGGCCATGGCCGTGAAGGCCTCCGGAGCCAACATTCTCCGGGGCGGCGCCTTCAAGCCCCGGACCTCCCCCTACGCTTTCCAGGGCATGAAGGGCGCGGGCATCGAACTGCTGCTGGAGGCCAAGAAGGCCACGGGCTTGCCCATCGTCACAGAGATTATGAACATCTCCACCCTGGATCTCTTTGCCGACGTGGATATCATCCAGGTAGGCGCCAGAAATATGCAGAACTTTGATCTTCTGAAGGAGCTGGGCAAGACCAAGAAGCCCATCCTCTTAAAGCGCGGGCTCGCCAACACGCTTCAGGAGCTGCTTATGAGCGCCGAATATATTATGAGCGAGGGCAACGAGCAGATCATCCTCTGTGAGCGGGGCATCCGCACCTTTGAGACCGCCACGAGGAACACCCTGGACCTGTCCGCCGTTTCCGTCCTCCACAACCTGAGCCACCTGCCTGTGGTGGTGGACCCCAGCCACGCCACCGGCAAGGCCAGCCTGGTTCCCCCCATGGCCTACGCCGCCACTGCCGCCGGCGCGGACGGCCTCATGATCGAGGTCCACAACAATCCCGCCTGCGCCCTGTGCGACGGCGCCCAGTCCCTGACCCCCCATCAGTTCGACGAAGTCAGCCACAGGGTCCAAAGAATCCGGGAGGTCATCGCATGAACGTTGGGATTCTGGGCCTGGGCCTCATCGGCGGCTCCCTGGCCAGAGCCTACGCCCTGGAGGGGCACACGGTCTACGCCGAAGACAAGGATGAGGACATGCTCTCCTTCGCCATGCTGGCCGGAGCCGTTCATGGCCGGCTGGCTGGGGCCGCCATTGCCCGGTGTGAGCTGATCCTGCTGGCCATCTACCCCGAGGGAAGCGCCTCCTGGCTGGAGGAAAATTCCCATCTGGTCTCCCCTTCCGCTCTGGTTCTGGACTGCTGCGGCATCAAGCGGGAGGTCTGCCGCCGGTGCTTCCCCCTGGCTGAGGCCTTCGGCTTTACCTTTGTGGGCGGACATCCCATGGCCGGTTCACAGTTCTCCGGATTTAAGTACAGCCGGGCGGATCTGTTCGAAGGGGCGCCCATGGTTCTGGTCCCGCCGGTATTTGACGACATGTATCTTCTGGACCGGGTGAAAGAGGCCCTGCGTCCCTGCCGCTTCGGCGCCTTCTCCGTCACCACAGCGGAAAACCACGACCGGATGATCGCCTTCACCTCGCAAATGCCCCACATTCTGAGCAACGCCTTCATCAAGTCCCCCACGGCCACCGGCCACAAGGGCTTCTCCGCCGGCAGCTACAAGGACCTGACCCGGGTGGCCTGGCTGAATCCGGGCATGTGGGCAGAGCTGTTTCTGCAAAACAAAGACAATGTACTCTTTGAACTGGATCACTACATCCAATGCCTCAGCGGCTACCGGGACGCCATCGCTTCTGACAATATGGACGCTCTGTACCGGCTGCTGGAGGAGGGAAAACGAAGAAAAGAGGAGGTGGACGGATGAAAACCGTCACCGTAAACGCCTCAAAAACCTATGACATTCACATTGGCGGGGGCCTGCTTGCCTCCCTGGGGCAGGAGGCTGCCCGGCTGGGCAAGGCTTCGAAAGCATGCATTGTCAGCGATTCCACGGTCTGGCCCCTATATGGAGCCGCTGCCAGCGAGCGTCTGCTCGATGCCGGGTTCACCGTTTGCTCCTACGTCTTCCCTGCCGGAGAGGCCAGCAAAAACGGGCAGACCTTTCTGGACCTGCTGAACTGCCTGGCCGGAAACCGGCTCACTCGGTCGGACCTGCTGGTTGCCCTGGGCGGCGGCGTTGTGGGAGATCTGGGCGGATTTGCCGCCGCCTGCTATCTGCGGGGAATCCGCTTCATCCAGGTCCCCACCACCCTGCTGGCAGCTGTGGACTCCTCGGTGGGCGGGAAGACCGCCATCGATCTTCCCGCGGGAAAGAACCTGGCAGGCGCCTTTTATCAGCCCTCCCTGGTCCTGTGCGACACCCAGGCCCTGCGCACCTTGCCCCGGTCCGTTTTTCTGGAGGGCTGCGCCGAGATCATCAAGTACGGCATGCTCTATGATCCGGATCTGTTCGCCCATTTGGAAGACCGCGGCCCTGATTTTCACCGGGAAGCGGTGATCGGGCGGTGCGTCGAGCTGAAGCGGGATGTGGTCGCTCAGGATGAATTTGACACCGGTTTGCGGATGAAACTGAATCTGGGCCACACCTTCGGCCACGGCGTGGAAGCCGCCAGCGGTTTTGCGCTCTCCCACGGCGCGGCCGTGGCCATCGGCATGGCTATGATCACCCGGGCCGCCGTCCACCGTGGGATCTGTGATCCCCAGGCCGGGGACCGGCTGCTGGCTCTGCTGGAACGATTCGGGCTTCCCACCGGCACCGACTGCGCCCCGGAGGTCCTCTTCACCAACGCCCTGTCGGATAAGAAGCGTTCCGGCGGCCAGGTCAACCTCATCGTCCCCCGGAGCATCGGAGACTGTATCATCCTGCCCGTCCCGGCAGAGGATGTGCGGGTATGGATCGAGGAAGGACTTTAACATGGACATCACCATCACCCCCGGAAAGCTCTCCGGGACCGTAGCGGCCATTCCCTCCAAGTCCCAGGCCCACCGGCTGCTGATCTGCGCCGCTTTTGCGGACGCTCCCGCCGCTTTGCTCTGCCCGGAGCTCAACCGGGATATCGAGGCCACAGCCCAGTGTCTTTCCGCCCTGGGCGCGGGAATCCGGCGGACGGCGGAGGGGTATCGGATCACCCCCGCGGTGCAGATCCCGGAGTCCGCCGT
This sequence comes from uncultured Oscillospiraceae bacterium, assembly GCA_944387635.1. Taxonomy (GTDB): domain Bacteria; phylum Bacillota; class Clostridia; order Oscillospirales; family Oscillospiraceae; genus Faecousia. Next base: position 7,149 of record CALXFT010000050.1, read on the forward strand.
CCTGCCCTGTCGGGACAGCGGCTCTACCCTGCGTTTTTTGCTTCCCGTAGCGGGAGCCCTGGGTGTGGACGCCGCGTTTTTGCTGGAGGGCCGCCTTCCCCAGCGGCCTCTGTCTCCCATGTGGGAGGAGATGGAGCGGATGGGCGCCGTTCTCAGCCGCCCCGCTTCCGGCACCATTCGCTGTCAGGGAATGCTGCGGCCCGGAGAATATGTCATTGACGGCAGCGTCTCCAGCCAATTCGTCACCGGGCTGCTGCTGGCTTCGGCCCTGCTTCCCGGCAAGAGCCGCATCCGGCTCACCGGTCAGGTGGAATCCCGGCCTTACATCACCATGACCCAGCAGGCCATGTCCTTTTTCGGTGTGGAAACCCCGGATCTGCAAGTTTCAGGCGGCCGGCCCTTCCACTCCCCCGGTCAAATCACCGTGGAAGGCGACTGGAGCAACGGGGCCTTCTTCCTGGCGGCAAACGCCCTCGGAAGTGACGTGAACGTGGAAAATCTGAACCCGGATTCCTGTCAGGGAGACCGGGCCGCGGCAGCGCTGATCCCGGCGCTGAAAACACGGGCCGTCATCTCCGCCAGGGACATTCCGGACCTGGTCCCCATTCTCTCGGTGGTGGCCGCCTGTAACCAAGGCGCCGTATTCACCCACATCCGCCGCCTTCGTCTGAAGGAATCGGACCGGGTGTCGTCGGTGATCTCCATGCTGGAGGCCCTGGGGGGCAAGGCGGAAGCCGGCGAGAACACCCTGACCGTATACGGCACCGGTCTAAAAGGCGGAACCGTGGACAGCGCCAACGACCACCGGATCGCCATGTCTGCCGCCATTGCCGCCGCGGCCTGCACCCGGAGCGTCACCATCCTGGGCGCGGAGTGCATTCAAAAATCCTATCCCAAATTTCTGGCGGAATACCGCCGGCTAGGAGGTCAGTATGAGCAGCACATACGGTGAAAATCTGAAGCTGACCATTTTCGGCCAGTCCCACGGTCCCGCCATCGGCATGACCCTGGACGGCATTCCCGCCGGTCTTCCCGTGGATTCGGAAGAACTGCAGTCCTTCCTGAACCGCCGGGCTCCCGGCCGGAACGACTGGTCCACCCCTCGCCGGGAGGAGGACCGGCCGGAATTCCTGAGCGGCATCGTGGATGGGTTTACCTGCGGCGCCCCCATCGCCGCCGTAATTCACAATCGCAACACCCGCTCGGGAGACTATGACAGCCTGAAGGACTGTCCCCGGCCCGGCCACGCGGACTACACCGCCCAGGTCAAATACGGGGGCTTTCAGGACGCCGCCGGAGGCGGTCATTTCTCCGGCCGCCTTACCGCGCCTCTGTGCGTTGCCGGGGGGCTGTGCAAGCAGTGGCTGAGAGAACAGGGGATCTCTGTCGCGGCCCACATTCAACGCGTCGCCGACGTCTGGGACCGGGACTTCGACCCTGTCAGCCCTGCCCTGGACCAGGTGGGTCCGGACTTCCCTACCCTGTCAGCGGAGGCCGGAGAGAATATGCGCCGACGAATCGCCCAGGCCCGGTTCCAGGGCGACAGCGTAGGCGGCATCATTCAATGCGCCGTCACCGGCCTGCCCGCCGGACTGGGAGAGCCCATGTTCGGCGGCGTGGAAAACCGGGTCGCTTCCATTGTCTACGGCATTCCGGCAGTGAAGGGCGTCGCCTTCGGCGCGGGATTTTCCGTGGCCGGGATGCGGGGCAGCCAGTGCAACGACCCCTTCATTCTGGAAAACGGCACAGTCCGCACCTCCGCCAACGCCGCCGGCGGCATCCTGGGCGGCATCAGCACCGGTATGCCGGTGCTCTTCCAGGCAGCCATCAAGCCCACGCCCTCCATTGCCAGAGCGCAGCAAAGCGTGAGCCTGCGGGAGCGGAGGGAGAAAACCCTGGAAGTCCGGGGCCGTCACGACCCCTGTATCGTCCCCAGAGCAGTCCCCGTGGTGGAGGCCGCGGCCGCCATCGCCATCTATGATTTGATTTTGGGAAACACCCAGACAAACAGGAGGAAATAAGCCATGGATCTGAATGAACTTCGCCAGGAAATTGATAAAATCGACGATGCGCTGATCAAGCTGTTCGGTGCCCGGATGGACGTGGCCGCGCAGATCGCCGACTTCAAAAAGGAAAACAACCTCCCCATCTTCCAACCTGTCCGGGAACGGGAGAAGCTTCAGGAAGTGTCGAAAAAGGCCGGCCCCGAAATGGCAAACTACACCCGGGTACTGTACTCCATGCTCTTTGAACTCAGCCGAAGCTACCAGAGCAAGCGCAACGAGATCGTCAGTCCCCTTTACCGGCAAATCATCCAGGCCATGGAAAGCACCCCCAAGCTGTTCCCCCAGGCTCCCATGGTGGCCTGTCAGGGCGTGGAAGGGGCCTACTCCCAGATCGCCTGCGAAAAGATCTTCAAGAATCCCTTCATCCTGTACTTCAAAAATTTCGAGGCGGTGTTCTCCGCCATTGAGCAGGGCATGTGCCAGTACGGCATTCTGCCCATTGAAAACTCCACCGCCGGCTCCGTAAAAAAGGTCTACGACCTGATGATCCGGCACAACTTCTCCATTGTCCGGACCTTCCGGCTGAAGGTGGACCACAGCCTGCTGGTCAATCCCGGCACCAAGCTCTCGGACATCAAGGAGATCTACTCCCACGAGCAGGCCATCAGCCAGTGCAGCGACTTCCTGCAGACCCTGCCCGCGGTCAATGTGATCCCGGTGGGAAACACGGCCATTGCCGCGGAGCGTGTGGCCAATTCCGGCCGGAAGGACGTGGCTGCTTTGAGCAGCCGCAGCTGCGCCGAGCTGTACGGCCTGGAGTGCCTGGCCGCCGCTGTCCAGGACAAGGGCAACAACCGGACCCGGTTCATCTGCATCAGCAAAAACCTGGAAATTTACCCCGGCGCCGACAAGACCAGCATTATGATGGTCCTGAACCACCGGCCCGGCTCCCTGTACAAGGTCCTGGCCCGGATCTATACCCTGGGCATCAACGTCACCAAGCTGGAATCCCGGCCCATTCCCGACCGGGAGTTTGAGTTCATGTTCTATTTCGATCTGGAGACCTCCATCTACTCCGAGGAGTTTATCCAGCTCATGTGCGAGCTGGACGAGCTCAGTGAGGAATTCAAGTACTTGGGCAGCTATACCGAGGTGGTTTGATGAACTGCGGATTGCTCGGACGCAAGCTGGGGCACAGCTACTCCCCTCAGATCCACAGCTATCTGGGAAATTACAGCTACGATCTGTTTGAAAAAGAACCGGAGGACTTGCCTGATTTTATACGTCACGGGAACTTTACCGGGATCAATGTGACCATCCCCTACAAAAAAGACGTGATCCCCTTCCTGGATGAATTGTCCGCCACCGCGAAAAAAATGCAGGCTGTGAACACCATCGTCCGCCGCGCCGACGGTTCGCTCTTCGGCCACAACACGGACTGCTTTGGCTTTACCTCCATGGTCCGGCGCAGCGGCATTCCGGTCAGCAGTCAAAAGGTCCTGGTCCTGGGCAGCGGCGGCACCTCCAACACGGCGGTCAAGGCCCTGGAGGATCTGGGCGCCCAGGTGGTGGTCATCTCCCGGTCCGGAGAAAACAACTACAGCAATCTTTCCCGCCACTTTGACGCCCGGGTCATCGTCAACACCACCCCCGTAGGCATGTATCCCAACAACGGCGCGTCGGCGGTGGATCTGAGGCAGTTTCCCCGCCTGGAAGGCGTTTTGGATGTGATCTACAACCCCGCCAGGACGAAGCTGCTTCTGGACGCGGAACAGATGGGCATTCCCCACGAAAACGGCCTGTGGATGCTGGTCGCCCAGGCCAAGGAGTCTGCGGAATACTTTACGGGCCGGACCATAGACGACAGCGTCATCGCCTCCGTCCACCGGAAGCTGGCCGCGCAAATGGAGAATATCATCCTCATCGGCATGCCCGGCTGCGGCAAGAGCACCGTAGGCCGGCTTCTGGCGGACCTGTCGGGAAAGCAGCTGGTGGACGCAGACGCCCGGATTCAGGAGCGCTCAGGCATGTCCATTCCGGAGATCTTCGCCCAGGAGGGTGAGGCCGGATTCCGGAAGCGTGAGAGCCAGATTTTGGAACAGCTGGGCAAGCAGTCCGGCCAGGTCATCGCCACCGGCGGCGGCTGTGTCACCGAGTCCCGGAATTACCGGTATCTGCGCCAGAACGGACGGCTGTACTGGCTCAGGCGGGACATCTCCCTGCTGCCCAGGGACGGGCGGCCCCTGTCCCAAGCTGCCGATCTGCGGCAGATGTACGCCCTGCGGGAGCCCATGTACCGTCAGTTCGCCGACGCCGCCATAGACAACAACGGCTCCATTCGGGAGACCGTGGAAACAATTTTGTCCCATTGGGAGGAGGCATTATGAAGATTCTTGTTATCAACGGACCGAATCTGAACATGCTGGGGGTCCGGGAGCCGGGGATCTACGGCAGCCGCAGCTTTGCGGATCTTCTCCGGCTGCTGGATGAGACGGCCCGGTCAGAGGGCGTGGAAGTTGAGCAGTTCCAGTCCAATCACGAAGGGGATTTGGTGGACAAGATCCAGTGGGCCTGGGGCAAGGTGGACGGCATCGTCATCAATCCCGCCGCCTACACCCACACCTCCGTGGCCATCCTGGACGCCCTGAAAGCGGTCTCCATTCCAGCCGTGGAAGTGCACATCTCCGACGTAGACGCCCGGGAGCCATTCCGGCAGATTTCCTACGCCGGCATGGCCTGCGAGAAAACCATCAAGGGCCGCGGCCTGGAAGGCTATCGGGAGGCCATTGCCTATCTCAAAGAACGTTACGGCTGATACGGATAATCTTTCATCAATTCCGATGAACGCCCCCGCTGCCAACAGATTCGGCCGCCACAATCCGTGGCGGCCGAATCTCTGTTTTTCATCACTTCTTGAACACCAGCAGTTTGCTGCCGACGTAGTTGAGCACCACCACCAGAACGCTGGTGACAAGCTTCCAAATGTTGCCGTTCCAGCCCAGCAGATCCACGGTGACCAGCAGAATCACCGTCTCCGCCGCGCCAGAGGCAACCCGGCAGCCGACAAACTTTGTCAGCTCCGGGATCACGGTCTTGACGGACCAGTCGTTGCTCTTGAAGACGAAGGGCTTGTTGGTCAGGTAGGCAAAGGCCACCGCCACCACCCATGCGATCATATTGCTCACCGAGGCGGACAGACCGGCATAGTTGTACACCGGCAGATATACCGCGTAGTTGACCAGGGTTGTCAGAACGCCAAAAAACAGGTAGGACACAATGTCCCAGTACTTTTCAATCAAAGCGCGGATCTTTTCGATCATGGTCATTCCTCCAAAATGGTTGTCATGGCATTCATGATACCACAATCCACAAGCCCGCGCAAGGCCCTTTTCCGAGCGAAGCGTCAGCTTTTCCCGAACCCACCTTGCGGAATATGGTCCGCAGTCCTGAGGACTACGCGCTCCGGGGTTTCCCGGCGGACCTGGCAGAGGCCAGATAAAACGGAATCGCCGCCAGCTGCGCCGCCACAGACACAGCGGCCATAAGGGGGATGCTCACTTCATACAGCACTCCCATCAGCCAGCTTCCCAGGAACCAGAACACGCCATAGGCGCATTCAAAAATTCCGTATCCGGTGGCACGGCTGTCCTTTGGCACCATGTTTGTCACCACCGCTTTCAGGATCGACTCCTGGGCGCCCATTCCGATCCCCCAGAGCACGATCCCCAGCAGAAGCGCCGCCTCCGAATGGAAGTAGAAAACGCATATCCCGAAGGGCGCGCTGATCAGGGTGGACAGGACCAAAACCTTGACGCCCATTTTGTCGTACAGCATGCCAAACACCAGCGCCGACAAGGCGTCCACCAGCATGGCGCCCGCGTACAGCAGCGGCAAATTCCCGGTGGTCACCAGGGACGCAGTTTCCGACAAGCCTGCCGCAAGGCCGGTATAGACCTTGGATACATGCATGATGATAAGGGCATAGTCCATAAAGCCGAAGGCAAACAGACTGATCCCGGCAATATAAAGGACAAACTCCTTCTTCATCCGGAAGGGTACATATTCCTTCGGGGCCGGTTCGAACTGTTCCGGATTCGGGAACTTACGCCATGTCACCAGCAGAAGCGCGATGGTGACTGAGCCGGGGATCAGCAGGAGCGCGAAGTATCTGGCATAGACCGTAAGGGTGTCCGCCTCAGTCCGCACCAGCATCAACAGATACAACAGCACCGGCCCCAGAAAGGCGCCGATCTGATCCAGCAACTCCTGAATGGCAAAGCTCTTTCCCGCCCCCTCCTGGGACGCCGCGAAGGACATAATGGTATCTTTGGCAGGTTTTTTGATGGCCTTTCCCATCCTCTGAACGATCAGCAGACCGCAGGCCCAGATCCATCCATTTTCCCCCACCAGCGCCAGGGCCGGTACCGCCAGTACATCCAGAATGTAGCCAAGGATGGTCATGGGCCAATACTGTCTGGTCCTGTCGGTCAGTTTTCCGAAGACATAGCGCATGGAATAGCCGACCAGTTCTCCCAGGCCGGAGGCAAATCCAATGGCAGCCGCCGAAGCGCCCAGCATAGACAGATACGCGCCCCGGATGCTGGACGCCCCCCTCGTGGGTCATATCAGAAAAGAGGCTGACAAGGCCGAACAGCAGCAGAAACACCATGGCCTGGGACATCTTTCCCTTACGCTTCATGATCTGTCCCCTCCTCCATGATCCTGGACATCTCCGGGAAGCCCGCCTTGCTCTCCGCCTTACACCGCCGGTAAATCCGGTCCAGCAGCTCCGCGAAGGTCTGCCGCTCCTGTTCCGTCAGGGGTTCCAGGAGCCATTCATAAAACCGCGCCTCCACATGGGCCTTGGAGTTTTTCAGGCCTTCGGCCTTTTCGGTGGCATACAGGAGCTGACTGCGGCCGTCCGCCGGGTTCTCCCTGCGAAGGATGTAGCCCTTATTTTCCAGATTCACAGTCTGCCGCGCCACAGCGCCTTTGTCGATCCCATCCAGGATCTTACGCACCCCCGCCTGAGTAATCCCGGGATTTTTCCGGATGGCGTGGAGCACATCAAATTCCGCCGTCCCAATCCCGTCGGCCCGCAGGGTGCGGACCGTGAATTTGCTGACCTCTCTGGCAATTTTCGTGATTTTCCTGCTTGTCTGATCCATAGGTTCTCCTTCTCCCAAGAAAGATAATGTATCAACCAAATATATGATACATCATCTTTTTTATGCTGCCAAGCTGTGATCCAACTTTTTCCTCGCGGATTCTCCGGCGGCATTGTTTCGCGCCGCTTCCAGGCAGTGGTTAAGAATACACACACAGAGCGGCAGCAAAGGCGTGCAGGGCTGCCAACGGCAGCGCGAAGCGTCGTCTATTTTCCCCTTGCATGACTTTTCGGCTTATTCAGCAGACATGAATTAACCAAAAATTTACTATTCGTCACAAAAAATTTGATAATGCTGTTTTATAATGTGGTCCATAAACAAGTCAGGGGGACTGCATCATGAAATACAAACTGCAAGCATTCTTTGCCGGTCGAAACGGCTTTGACCAATTGGGCCGCGTCATCCTTTGGCCCAGTCTGGCGCTCATGCTCCTGAGCAGCTTCATCGGCGTGGATTGGCTGCGGACGCTGGTGTACTATCTGGCCTTCATCGCCGTCTGCTACGCGTACGTCCGGGCCTTTTCCCGGAATTTGAGCAAGTGCCAGGCTCAAAATCAAAAATATTTGAATTGGAAGGCCCAGACGCGTCTGCGCTTCCAGCAGCGTAAAGCCTACAAGTTCTATCACTGCCCCAAATGCCGTCAAATCCTGCGGGTCCCCAGAGGAAAGGGAAAAATCAAGATCACCTGCCGGTCCTGCGGCGCGGATTTTATCAAGAAAACATAATGGAGGTGTGCTGGGATGAAAGATCCATATCAGGTTCTCGGTGTGTCACCGGGGGCATCCGAAGAGGAAATCAAGAAGGCCTACCGCCGTCTGGCAAAGCAATACCACCCGGATCTCCATCCCGGCGACCCGGAAGCCGCAAGAAAAATGAACGAGATCAACGCGGCCTACGAGCAGATCAAGAATCCGTCGTCCGCCAACACCGCCTACGGCGGCAGCGCCGGTTCCGGCAGTTCTCAAAGGTCCGCCCCGGGTTATGACGGCGGATATTCCGGCGAGGACACATCCGAATACGAACCCTTCGACATTTTCGGCTGGGCCGGACCCAGAACCACAGCCCAGCGGCGGCCTGTATTTCTGTATATTATGGCAGGCATCCTGGCAGTGCAGTTGGTGGCCGGGTTTCTGACCCTCTCCGCCTACTCCCGCTCCTACAAAACGCGATATCAGCAATATGAGGACGCCTACCGCCAGTATCAGGAGCAGTGGGATTCTGTTTACGGTCAGTCCGGCAACGGCGATGGTTCCGCGTCCGGTCAGCTGCCTGACGGCAGGTTCCCCGTGGATCCCTATTTCCCCGGCAGCACCCCGGAAGGGTCAAAATAAAAGGAGTAAAAAATATGTCTAAAATCATCGGCATCGACCTGGGCACCACCAATTCCTGCGTGGCAGTATTTGAAGGCGGCGAGCGGGTCATTATCCCCAATTCCCAGGGCGGCAGGACCACCCCCTCTGTGGTGGCCTTTTCCAAAACCGGCGAGCGTCTGATCGGTGACGCCGCCAAGCGCCAGGCCGTCACCAACCCCAGCCGAACCATCCGTTCCATCAAGCGGGACATGGGCACCGACCGGAGGATCACCATTGACGGCAAGACCTACACTCCGGAACAGATCTCCGCCATGATCCTTCAGCAGCTGAAGGCCGACGCCGAGAGCTATCTGGGCGAGCCGGTCACGGAGGCCGTGATCACCGTCCCCGCCTACTTCTCCGACGCCCAGCGTCAAGCCACCAAGGACGCCGGCACCATTGCCGGGCTGAACGTCCAGCGGATCATCAACGAGCCTACGGCGGCCGCCCTTGCCTATGGCATCGACAAGGAGGACGCGCAGAAGATCATGGTCTACGATCTGGGCGGCGGCACCTTTGACGTGTCCATTCTGGACATCAACGGCGGTGTGATCGAAGTGCTGGCCACCTCCGGCAACAACCGGCTGGGCGGCGACGATTTTGACAAATGCGTGTGCGACTGGCTGGTCAAAGAGTTCAAGCGGGAGCATCGGGTGGATCTGTCCCGGGACCCGGCTGCCATGCAGCGAATCCGGGAGGCGGCGGAGAAAGCGAAAATGGAGCTGTCCAACACCACCGTCAGCCAGATCAATCTGCCCTACATCGTCGTTGCCAAAGAAGGTCCGCTGCACCTGGAATGCAGCCTGACCCGTGCCAAGTTCAACGAACTGACCGATCACCTGGTCCAGGCCACCATGGGGCCGGTGAAGGCCGCTCTGGCAGACTCCGGCCTGAAGCCATCGGACCTGAGCAAGGTCCTGATGGTGGGCGGCTCCAGCCGAATCCCTGCGGTCCAGGAGGCCGTGAAGCAATATACCGGCAAGGAACCCTTCAAGGGCATCAATCCCGACGAGTGCGTGGCCCTGGGGGCCTGCCTTCAGGGCGGTGTTCTGGCCGGCACGGTCAAGGGCCTGCTGCTTCTGGATGTGACCCCGCTCTCCCTGGGAATCGAGACCGTAGGCGGCGTCTTCACAAAGCTCATCGACCGGAATACCTCCATCCCCATCACCAAAAGCCAGGTCTTCACCACCGCTTCCAGCTTTCAGACCTCTGTGGAGGTGAATGTCCTGCAGGGCGAGCGGGCAATGGCCGGCCAGAACAAGAGCCTGGGCAAGTTCAAGCTCAACGGAATCCGCCGGGCTCCCCGGGGCGTTCCTCAGATTGAGGTGACCTTTGCCATTGACGCCAACGGCATCGTCAGCGTTTCGGCCAAGGATCTGGACACCGGAAAGCAGCAGCAGATCACCATCCAGGGCTCCAGCAACATGAGCCGTGAGGAGATCGACCGGGCCGTCCGGGAGGCCCAGCAGTTTGCCGCCGAGGACGCCCGGGCAAAGGCCGACGCCGTGGCCAAGGACCGTCTGGAAAGCGCCCTGTATCGGGCCGAGGAGGCCAAAAAAGGCATGGACAAAGATCGGAAAAAGCAGCTGGACGAGGCAATCAAGGCCGGCAAGCGCGCCCTGAAATCCAAAGATCCCCAGCAGATGAACGCGTCTGCCGAGACCCTGGAGGGCTGGATCGGTCAAAGCGGCGCCTGATCTTACCCCAGAAACCGCAAAAAACCGATGTGAACGACTTCGCTCACATCGGTTTTTGTTTTGACATTCATGCCATGGGTCCGAGGCCTGGTCCGGACCTCGGAGCCGGAACTCACACCAGGTTCAGAGCCAGGGTCAGCAGAATCCACACAGCGGCGATCCACTTGGTGGAAGAAGCCAGGATCTGGTCCAGCCCACGGTTCTTGTTCTTGTTCAGATAGGAATCGGAAGAACCGGACAGGGCTTTGGACAGGCCAGACTCCTTGCCGGACTGCAGCAGAACCACCACAATCAGGGCGATGCTGCACAGAGCCTCCAGAATAACCAGAATCGTCTCCAAAACATCCATTTTCAATAACCTCCCTCCGCCTGATTCGCGGACAGCGAACGGTATATGTCGCAGCAAACCTGCGCTGAATTACAACCATAACATTATAGCATGGCTGTTTTTAAATTTCAAGAGGCAATTCGATATTATTTTATCATTTCTTCTGTGATGTAAATAGATGTGACCCATCTACAAGGAGAAAATTTACGATGTGGTATATGACAGGTTGCAAGACGGA
>CALXFT010000051.1 GCA_944387635.1 uncultured Oscillospiraceae bacterium
AAGCCGCCCTCCCCTGGACCCCTCCCGGCGCGCCCTTCGTTTCGTGCCGGTATTGCCTTAAGCGCCAAATTGGTGCAGTGACCGTGTGAAGCGTAAGCATCCTGACAGCTGCCCAGACGGAAGTCTGCATAGAAGCAACGGATATCTGCAATTTCTGCTGTTTAAAGTCCATAAGCATGTTCACTTATAATCCCATGGGAGAATGGAATAACACAATATTTAAGATGATGTAAGGGAATGTTCCTCCCGGTATGCCTTCTGGCTTGACAGATAGTTTTCCACATTCTCCAAACCTGTACCAATAATGTCCATGGTTCGGATATAAGAATCATTTGCCGCTTTCGCGGAACTGTCATCCAGTTCAAACAGCGCGCCCCAATCGTTCATACGATCCGGGTCCAGCGGGAGGATGTTGTATTCTGTTTTTCCATTCTCATTTCGATACATATTCACCCAGGTTGGCATTGCGCTGACCTCAGCCAAATACACAGTGCCGTCCGAGTATTTCTCAAACATAACACGGAAAAGGACGCCATCCTCTGTATGTGCCGTCTTTATTGAATTCAGCATGCCAAGACGCTGGTTTGACACCGCGTTGCCGGTGGAGTACAGACATACCGTCTTATGTTCGGGGTTGGTGGTGCTGTTCAGCAGTTCCACAGGCTGAATGACATGGGGGTGGCCGCCGATGATCACATCGATTCCCAAATCGCACATCTTTTGCGCGATTGCCTGCTGATCCGCGTTGGGAGAAAGGACATATTCCTGTCCCCAGTGGATAAACAGAATCGTTGCGTCAGCGCCGGCAGATTCCATTTCCGCAAGATATTGTTCTGCCTCCGTATAAAATGCCGGCAGATTATTGGTGTCGAAGTAATTGCACAGGCCGGCTTTTTCAACGGCCTGGTTCCCGTTCAGAGACGGCCGGCCATCTTCCGTAACACTGGATGCCCAGGTATAGCAAAGCATTCCGATTTTGATTCCGTTCATGTCCACGATTGTCCATTTGGGTTCATCGGCGGAGGCGTAGGTTCCCAGAGTCTCCAGCCCCTTCCCCCGGATTACCTCCAGTGTCCGCAGGAGGCCCACTAACTTGGTATCGTAGCAGTGGTTGTTGGCGGTGAGCAGCATGTCAAAACCCGCGTTTTTTACGCCATCAACAAGCGCATCCGGGCAGTTGAACAGAGGATATCCGTCATAAGCATACCCATTGCTTTCCCCACAGAGGGTTGTTTCCAAATTTACCACAGCATAATCAAGAGATGATGTATATTCCGTAAGGTACTGAAATATCGAAGAAAAGTCATAGGTTCCATCCGGCTGCTGAACGGCGGCGTTGTACTCGGTAAGATCATCGAAGATCGGTTTATGCATCAGCAAGTCGCCCATTGCGCCAATGGAAGCGGTGGCGACTACATGTTCAGGTTCCGGCAGGGTCGTTTCCGTTGGAGGCTCAGTTGTTTCCGTCGGATCGGCGGACGGCAGACGGATCTCGGTCTGTTCGCTTGCCGTAATATCCGCGTCATTGTTTGTCAAATCCAAACACAATTTAATGACATACAATGTTCCGGCAATTACAGCTGCAATAAAGATAATCAGGATGACTGCGATTGTGTTCTTTTTTGATTTCATTGCACTTACCTCTGTATGTGAATAATCCGTCAACTGTGTGTAAGAAACGGGCCTGCGGAATGTGCCGCAGGCCCGTTATCACGCTGGGGTCAGCCCTTCCGGGCTTCCACTTCCTCCGCGACGTTCAGAGAGCGCAGGACGCTGTACTCGTCGTAGCGGGTGTCGCCGGTCTCCGCCAGGAAGACCAGCCGGATCTCCGGCTCTTCCACGGTGGTTTTCGCGGCGGTGGCGCCCAGATTGCCGGCGTCCACATTTTGCAGGTACAGCCGGCAGCGGCTGTCCGGCAGGGAGAAGGCCGGGTCGTCGGTGCAGAAGGACAGGACAAAGTCATCGGCGGCGCAGCTGGATACCAGGGTGGCGGCGGCGGACTGAAGGGCGGCGGCCTTGTCGCCGTCAAAGATGTACTTGTCGGAGTCGGGGAAGCAGAAGTCCGTCAGCAGGACCTCATTAAAGCCCAGGTTCCGCAGCTCCAGCACCACGGAGGAGATCCAGCTGGTGGTGGTGGCGTTGGTGGGGTCCAGCCAGTACATGCCGCCCTCGTCCATCCACAGACCGGCCCGGCTGAGCATGTACAGGCCGCTGCTGACGTGGGTGAGGCCGAAGCTACGGTCCCGGAAGGCACTGACCTGGGCGATGGTGTAGAAGCCCTTGGACTGAATCGTCTGTATCAGCGCATCCATGGCGGCGATGTCCGTGCTCTGGGAGATCACCGCGTCGGCCAGCTGGGAGGTGTAGAAGAAGGAGCCGAAGGGGCCTTTCATTTCCACCATAACGGCCGTGCCGGCGGGAAGACGCTCCAGCTGAAGCAGGACGTTGTCCATGTCGCTTATGCACATTTCGTTGGTGATGTAGTAGCCGCTGATCTGGGTCAGATCGTTGGAGGTATCAATGGCGTCGGCGCCCTCGTTGAAGAAGATGGGGACCTCTGCCGCGGCCACGGGAGGCTGGGCCACCTCGCCTACCACGTCGTTGGCGGACTGCTCAAAGTTCAGTCTGGCGCCCTCGTCGGTATAAACCACATAGCGCTGAAGCCACACGACCCAGCACAGCCAGGCCACCATGCCCACCAGCAGCAAAATCAGCGCAACGGTCCCAATGCGGTTCAGCCGCATCCGGGTGCGATAGGGGATGTTCATACTTGACTCCTTTCCAGTCAGGGGGTTTGGGGAAGAGCGCGTCCGGCCAGAACGCAGCGCCAGTCCTCTTTGGCCCGGATTCCGGTGACGGTGAGTCCCGCCTGTTCCAAGGCACGGGTCACGTCGTCCAGCCGGGTGTCCAGAATGCCGGAGCAGATCAGCACGCTCTTTTGGGTAAGGAAGTCCGGGAGCACAGGGGCCAGTCCGATGATTACATCGGCCACGATGTTCACCAGGACCAGGTCATATTCCCCTTGGGCCAGGGCGGCCATGAGGGCCTTGTCCCGGGTCACGTCGCCGGTGCGGGCGGTAAAGGCAGGGGCGCTCAGGCCGTTGTAGGCGGCGTTTTCTCGGGAAATATCCGCTGCCTTGGGGTCAATGTCCACGCCTACGGCGGTTTCCGCCCCCAGGCGCAGAGCGGCGATGGACAAGATGCCGCTGCCGCTGCCCAGGTCCAGACAGTGGAAGCCGGGCCGCACCAGGTCCTCCATGGCCTGAAGGACCATCTGGGTGGAGGGGTGGGCGCCGGTGCCGAAGGTCAGGCCGGGGTCCAGGATGATCTTGTGCCGGTCCGTGACCGTATCTGCCAGCCAGAAGGGCAGAATCAACAATTTTTCTCCCACCTCCTGGGGCGGGTAGTTTTCCTTCCAGCTCTCGGACCAGTCGGTGTCGGGCAGAGGCTCCGCGGTCATGGTCAGCCCCAGCCGGTCCAGGACCTGCTCCAGCCGGGCGCGGCCCGCCCGGTCCGTATCCTCCAGGTACAGCTTGATCCGGGACAGTCCCTCCAGAGACTGCTGCAGGTCCTCGTCAATGTAGTCCCAGCAGGCCCGGTTTTCCTCCAAAAAGGTCTCAAATTCCGTCTGGTCCTCAATGACCAGGTCGGAAAAGCCTGCGGCGGTTAGGGTCTCAGACGCGGCGGCGCAGCCGCCGGGGGCGGTGTTGATCGTAATTTCCAGCCATGCCATGGCGGTATTCCTCCGTTTCATACGAATCCAGTTTACATTCTACCGCACAAACCGGGAATTGACAACAAGAAAAAGTCTTAAATTTTTGTGTACTACTTCCTATTTTGAAAAAATTGGTATATAATACTCTTTACCATTGAAATCCGGAGGCGGTTTGCCCTCAGCGAGGAGAGACATCATGATCGAAACCATACACCTGCTCCCCGGCGTGACATTGCGGGTCTGCCGGGACACCCGATTCAAACAGGGCTGCCTAAGCGTTCAGTTTGTGCGGAAAATGGACAAACAGGAGGCGGCTCTGAACGCGTTGCTGCCCAATGTGCTGCTGCGTGGCACCCGGCGGTTCCCGGACCTGCAGGCCATCACGGAACGGCTGGACGAGCTCTACGGCGCCGCGGTGGGGCCTTCCGTCCGCCGGTCCGGGGACTACCAAACCACGGGCCTTTACTGCGGCTTCATCGACGACCGGTTCGCCATGGCGGGGGATCGGATCGTCGAGCCTGTGATCGGATTCCTGAAGGAGCTGCTGCTGGACCCGGCCATGGAGACCGGGCGGTTCCTGCCTTCCTTTGTGGAGAGCGAGAAGCGGAACCTGATCTCCACCATCGAGTCCGAGCGCAACGACAAGCGCAGCTACGCCATCAGCCAGCTTCTTAGGACCATGAGCGGGGAGGACACCTTCGGCCTGCCCCGGCTGGGTGATCCGGAACAGGTGGAGGCCATCGCCCCCGACGGCCTGTACCGCCACTATCAGAAGGTCCTGCGTCAAAGTCCCATAGAGATCTTCTATGTAGGCAGCGCCGAGAGCCGGGAGGTGGAGGGGATGATCATGCCCTTGCTGCGACACCTGGACCGGGAGCCGGAACCCCTGCCGCCCCAGACCGGCTTCCACCCGGGTAAGGGCGGGGACACTGTGGAGACCATGGACGTGGCCCAGGGGAAGCTGTGCATGGGCTTCGTCACCCCCATCACCAACCGGAGTCCGGAATTTCCCGCTATGCAGGTGCTCAACACCATTTTCGGCAGCGGCATGACCAGCAAGCTCTTCCTCAACATCCGGGAAAAGATGTCTCTTTGCTATTCCATCAGTTCCATGTACTACGGCTCCAAGGGCGTGGCGGTGGTGACCGCCGGCATTGACTTTGACAAAGAGGAACTGACCCGCCGGGAGGTGCTGAACCAGCTTCAGGCCTGCCGGGAGGGGAAGATCAGCGACGAGGAGCTGGCCGCCGGGAAAGCGGCTCTGATCTCCAGCCTTCGGGCGGTCCACGACTCCCCCGGCTCCATTGAGAGCTACTATGCCGCGGCGGCCCTCAGCGGCCTGAACTATACCCATGAGAACTACATGGCGGCGGTGGAGCGGGTCACCCTGGCCGACGTAAGGGCGGCGGCCAGGCAGCTGACCCTGCACATCACCTATTTCCTGAGAGGAGAGAGCCAATGAAATCGACCCACTATCAGTCCCTGGATGAGACGGTGTATACCGGCGTGCTGGAAAACGGCCTGACCGTGACGGTGATCCCCCGGAAGGGCTTTACCAAGAAGCTGGCTTACTTCGCCACCAACTACGGCTCTGTCCACACGGATTTTTCTCTGGAGGGGAAAGAATACCACGCCCCCGCCGGAGTGGCCCACTTCCTGGAGCACAAGATGTTCGACATGCCTGCCGGCCGGGACGTCTCCGGGGAATTCGCGGCCCTGGGGGCCATGACCAACGCCTTCACCAGCTACGACATGACCGCCTACTATTTCTCCTGCACGGATCACTTCGACCAGTGTCTGAAGCTGCTGCTGGAGTTCGTCTCCACCCCCTGCTTCACTAAGGAGAGCGTGGAGAAGGAGATGGGCATCATCGATCAGGAGATCGGCATGAACGAGGATGCCCCGGACAGCGTGGTCTTTGAGAACCTCATGCAGGCCATGTACCGGTCCCATCCCATCCGGGTGCCGATTCTGGGTACCAGCCGGTCCATCCGTCAGATCACCCCCCAGATTCTGGAAGCCTGCCACCGGGCCTTCTACACCCCAGGCAACATGCTGCTGTGCGTCATCGGCGACGTGGACCCGGAGGCCGTGGCGGATATGGCCCGGCAGGTCCTTGGCACGGAACGCCGGACGGTGGGCGTCAAGCTCCGGCCCTGGCGGGAGGATATGACCTGCCCCGCCGCCGAAGCGTCCGGGGCCATGGAAGTGGCCATGCCCATGTTCAACCTGGCCTTCAAGAGCGAGCCTCTGGAGGACGGGGAAGCGGGGGCCCGCCGGGAAATGGTGGCGGATCTGGCGGCGGAGGCCCTCTTCGGAGAGTCCTCGCCTCTGTACCTGCGGCTTTACGAGGACGGAATCATCGACTCCTCCTTCGGCGGCGGCTTTGAGACCGTGGACGGCTGCGCCATGCTCCTGTGCTCCGGGGATTCCGACAATGCCCCGGCGATCCGGAAGGCCGTTCTGGAGCGGGCGGAGGAACTGGTCCGGGAGGGGCTGCCGGAGGAGCGGTTCCAGCGGATGAAGCGAAGCGCCCTAGGGCGGCGAATCCGCAGCCTGGACAGCTTCGACGCCACCTGCTTCCGGGCCTGCGCCTACCACTTTTCCGGCTTCGACTACTTCCGGTTCCCGGAGGTCTATCACAGCATCGACGCCCAGGAGATCCGGGACTTTCTGGCCCAGGTGGTCCGCCCGGAGCGGTGCAGCCTGTCCGTCATTTATCCTGTCGCGAAGGAGGCTGCCCAATGAACCACTACGGAGCCATTTCCTTTCCGTCTCTTGGCATTGAGGTGAACCCGGCAAGGACCCTGTCCCTGGGACCTCTGACCATCCACTACTACGGCCTCATCATTGCTCTGGGCCTGATCCTGGCGGTGGTCTACGCCTGTAAGCGCAGCAAGGCCTTCGGCGTGAAGGAGGACGACATTCTCGACGGCGTCCTGTGGGTCACGCCCTTCGCCATTGTCTGCGCCCGGGTCTACTATGTGATCTTTTCCTGGGATGCCTATGCCGGTGATCCCATCTCCGCCCTGTATATCTGGGAAGGGGGACTGGCCATTTACGGCGGCGTCCTGGGTGCGGTCCTGGGGGTGGCGGTGTTCTGCCGGGTGAAGAAGATCCCCGTGACCACGGTGTTGGATATGGTGCTGCTGGGCTTCCTCATTGGCCAGGCCATTGGCCGGTGGGGCAACTTCTTCAACCGGGAGGCCTTCGGCTCGGAGACGGACAGCTTCCTGCGCATGGGGCTGTACAACGAGATCACCGGAACCTGGGAATACCACCATCCTACCTTCCTGTATGAGTCGCTGTGGAATCTGACGGGCTTCGTGCTGCTGCATGTTTTGTCCAAGCGGCGCAAATACGACGGTCAGATCGCCCTGGACTACGCCGCCTGGTACGGTCTGGGCCGGACCATAATCGAGGGCTTGCGGACGGACAGCCTGTACTGGGGTCCCTTCCGGGTCAGCCAGCTTCTGGCGGCTCTGAGCTGCCTGGCGGCGGTGGGGGTGCTGCTGTGGCAGCATTTCCGGCCCCATGATCCGGCCGAACTTTATGTAAACCGGCAGAAGGCCGTCCAGGCAGACGCCGGGGAGCAGCCGCCGGCTGAGGAGAAATAAAAAACACGCCTTCGGAAGGGAGCGCCCCTCCGAAGGCGTGTTTTTTAGGAGACGACGACTAAGAGGCAGCCTTCGTTTCGTACCGGTATTTTCAAAGGTGCCAAACCGGCTTCGAATCACTCCGCGCTGAACAGGATTCGGTCGTTGTCCAGGCCCTGCTGATGGAACAGCCGCAGCAGCCCCTCCGTAGTCATATTGGCCCGCTCCTCCCCGGCCAGCTCCACCAGGATTGTGCCATCCTTCATCATAATGGTCCGGTTGCCCAGCTGGAGGGCCGAGGGAATACTGTGGGTGATCATCAGGCAGGTGATGTGGTTTTCGGACACGATCCGCTTGGTCAGGTTCAGGACCTTTTCCGCCGTGGCGGGGTCCAGGGCGGCGGTGTGTTCGTCCAGAAGCAGCAGCTTGGGGGTCACCAGGGTGGCCATGAGCAGGGTCAGGGCCTGCCGCTGGCCGCCGGAGAGCAGACCTACGGGGTGGTCCATCCGGTCCTCCAGGCCCAGCTCCAGCATGGCCAGCTTCTCCCGGAACTCCCGCCGGTCGGCGGCGTTGACCCGGGAGAAGGGGGAGTGCGTCTCCGAGGCCCGCATATAGGCCAGGGCCAGATTTTCTTCGATGGTCATGTTGGGGGCGGTGCCCTTCAGAGGGTCCTGGAACAGCCGGCCGATGTACTTGCTGCGCTTGTAGTCCGGCAGGTTGGTGATGTTTGCGCCGTCTAAGTGGACCGAGCCCTTGTCCGGGACAAAGGAGCCGGCAATGGCCCCGAAGAGGGTGGATTTGCCCGCGCCGTTGGAGCCCAGGATGGTCAGAAAATCGCCCTTGTCCAGATGGAGGCTGACGTCCGAAAGGGCCTTCTTTTCATTGACGGTGCCGGGGTTGAAGGTCTTGGAGATGTTACGCAGGGTCAGCATGCTTCCGGTCTCCTTTCGTAGCGGGCTTCAGAGAGTTCTGAATGGCGGGCAGGCCAATGGCCAGGGCCACGATGACGGCGGAGATCAGCTTCAGGCATTCGCTGGGCAGATCCATCCGCAGGGCGATGGCGATGATGAACCGGTAGAGGATGGAGCCCAGAACGGCCCCCAGAATCTTCCGCCAGATCCTGCCCCGGGGGATCAGGGTCTCCCCGATGATCAGGGAGGCCAGGCCGATGATGACCATGCCGGTGCCAAGGTTGATATCGGCGGTCTTCTGGTACTGAGCCAGCACCGCGCCGGACAGGGCGGTCAGGGCGTTGGACACGCACAGGCCCACGGTGATGGTGAAGCCGGTGTTGATGGAGGAGGCCCGGACCATGTCTGGATTGTCGCCTGTGGCCCGGATGGACAGACCCAGCCGGGTCTTCAGGAACAGGGCCAGCAGACACCCCGCCGCCAGGCAGATTGCCGCCGCCGGAATCAGCTTGTAGAAGCTGCCGAGGTAGGGCTGGACCATGGTGAACAGGGTCTGGGTGCGCAGCATATTGACGTTGGAGGAGAATCCCATAATGGCCAGGTTCACGGTGTACAGGCCGGTGTTGGTAATGATGCCCGCCAGAATGGAGGGGATGTTCAGCTTGGTGTGCAGGAAGGCGGTGATAAAACCGGCGCAGGCCCCGGCCAGCATCGCCGCGGGAAATGCCAGCAGGGAATGTCCGGCCACGGCCACGGTGGCGGATACGGCGCAGCCCAGGGTGAAGGTGCTGTCCGTGGTCATATCGGCAATGTTCAGCACCCGGTAGCTTAAGAACAAGGCAAAGGCCACCAGGGCATAGATGAAGCCCAGCTCCAGGGCGCTCAGGATCACAGCGGTGGATATCATGGAAATTCTCCTTCACAGTAGGGTTAAAAAGCGCCATGCGGCATCCCCGGGAGGATTCCCGGGGATGCCGGAGAGGCGTCGCGTTATTGGGCGGTCGTCACTTCATTGACCGTGTTTGCCATGTCGCTGAAGGCGCTGAAGTCCAGGCCGATGGCGGCGGCGGTGTCGGTGTTGACGGTGATGATGCCGCCCTCCATCACATGGAATTCGGGGACCGCGCCGCCCATGAGGATGTCAAAGGCCATATCGGCGGTTTTGGCGCCCAGTTCGGTGTAGTTGACGCCGCAGGTGGCGAAGGCGCCGGAGAGGACGAAGGAGTCGGCTCCCGTGTAGTGGGGGATGCCGTCGGCGTTCAGGATTTCCACTACGGCGGCTTCCGTTGCCATGACCACGTTGTCCGTGGGGGTGAAGACCGCGTCCACACGGCCCACCAGAGAGGAGGCGGCGGAGATGATCTCACCGGAGGTGTTGCCCGTCTTTTCCAGGTAGGCAATGCCCTTGCTGTCAAGATATTCCTTGGCCTCGGCGATGGGGGTGGCGGAGTTGGGTTCGCTGTTGGAGTACAGCAGGCCGACGGTCTGAATGTCCGGCTGAACGGCCAGCATCATGTCCAGAATGAAGGGGGTATTCAGGGCGTCGGAAGTGCCGGTGACCGTGGGCAGGCCCGTAAGACCCGCGGTCTCGGGGTCGGAGATGGCGGCGTAGACGATGGGAATGTCCGTGCCGTCGGCGGCGGTGACCATGCACTGGGCGGCAACGGTGGCGATGGGAATAATCAGATCGCATCCGTCGCCCACCACCTGGGCGCCGATTTGGTTCAGGGTGGAGGAATCGTTCTGGCCGTTGTAGTCATCGATTGTCAGGGTAAGGCCCTGTTCCGCGGCCCGGGCTTCCAGCTGGGCAATGACGGCGGCGCGGATCTCATCCAGGGAGGAGTGGTCCAGTTGCTGGACAATGGCTACGTGGAATTCTTCGGAGGCCGCTTCGGAGGTTTCGGCTGCCGGCGCGGAGGTTTCGGCGGCTGCCGCGCCGGTGGTCTCAGCGGAAGAGGGGGTGGTTTCTTCCGGGGCGGAGGCGCCGCAGGCGGCCAGGGACAGGGTCATCAGAACGGCGAGAACCAAAGAAATAACCTTTTTCATAATCGTAAGCTCCTTTATATTCAAAAATATTTAAATTGGTTTGGATGTTCGGCTGAGCTGCTGGCCGGGGTCGCCATCGTTTGCCTGGATTATGCATATGGGTTTCTCCTTTCCTTATGAATCGGGGAAAATAAAAATGTCCTTGTTCCCCCTGGGGAACAAGGACAGAAAAGACATTTTCTGCGGTACCACCTTGTTTGCCGCCTTCGCGACCGCCTCATCCGGTGCAGACACACCGTTTGCCCGTTAACGCTGGCAATGCGTCAGAAGATACTCAAGACAACGCTCTTTCCCTCTGCCCTCGGCGGCCCATTTGCTGCCTCGCTGTCGCTCCGCTCTCAGCTGTGCGGAACTCTCTGTGGATGCGCCTTGCAGCTTTACTCCCGCTTCGTTGGTTTCAACTTATGTTATGCCTATTAAACACCAAATGTGTCCGTTTGTCAAGTACTTTTTTTCTCGGCGGGCGGACAAAATCAATATTCCCGGACCACGCCCTTGACAAGGCCGATGATCTGGGCCTGGCTGCCGTCGATGGGCTCATAGGCGTCGTTCTCGGGCATGAGCCAGATCTGACCGCCCCGGCGGCGCAGGCGCTTCACCGTGGCCTCGTCCTCCAGCCTTGCCACCACGATCTGGCCGTCGTCGGCGGTCTGCTGGGGGCGGACCACCACCTTATCCCCGTCCAGGATCCCCGCGCCGATCATGCTGTCTCCCCGGACCCGCAGGGCAAAGCAGCCCGGATCGGGCCAGGGCATGGTACCCTCCTGGTTCTCCACCGCCAGAATGGGCACGCCGGCGGTGACAACGCCGATGACCGGGATCTGCCCCGGCCGGGCTCCTGTGACCAAGGCCCGCTTGCGGCCCTTGGCTCCGGAGGCCTGGAGCAGGCCGGCCTCCTGCAAAGCTTGCAGATGGTAGCTGACCGAGGCGGTGGACCGCAGACCCACGGCCTCCCCGATCTCACGCACCGAGGGGGAATAGCCGTTCTCCTGAATAAATTGGTTGACGTATTCCATGATCAGCTGGGCTTTGTTGCTTGTTCTGGGCATAGGCGTTCCTCCTTACCGGGGTGGCGGCACTGCGGCCTGACATTTTCCTTATTATAGCACATATGAACGAAAAAAGAAAGTGGCGGGGAAAAAGTATTTTGCAAAAATGAGACCCGGGGCGACTATACTGGTTTCAGGAGGGGATGCAAATGGAATCGATGGACCCGAAGGTGGAGCAGCAGGTGTGGCAGCGGGTTCGGGGGCAGGCAGGCCCCGCGCCGGAGCGGGAGGATCTGCGGGCGCTGATCCGCAGCGCCCGGGAGGCGGCGGCGGTATACCGGTATCTCATGGGGAGCCTGACCGGCCGGGCGGGGGACCAGGCGCGGCTTCTGTGGCAGACCCAGCAGCAGACTGTGGCCTGCCTGAAGGGGATCTACCGGCTGTCCGGCGGAGCGGGGAGGAAGGAAAAAGGGGTGTCCGCCCCCAGGGAACCGGCGCAGAGGCTGCTGGAGAGGGCCTACTTCCGGGCGAAAAAGACCGTGACCGAGTACGCCGCCCGGGAGCTGGACCCCCAGTTCGGGGTGGTGTTCCGGCAGCTTGCCCGCCAGGAGGAGAGTCAGTGCGCTGTCATTGCCGGGGCCTTGGGGGAATTGGGATGACCGGCGGCTGGTTCGTCCCATAAGCGGGCGCTCCCCGGCCATGCCGGGGAGCGTTCCCCGCCTGCCCGGGCAGGCGGAAAAAAGTCCTTGACAAACAGGCTGCTTCGTGATAAAATGCTCGAGTAATAAAGAAGGCTGAACATCCGCCTCACCGTAAGCGCACAGCGAAACGGTCCATATTTTCACCTTTATCCCGATCAGGGGCATTGTGGGAATGTACGCGGATGCTTTGGCATCCGCTTATTGTTGTTTATCTGGAGGTGCTTACCATCGCAAAATTTGATCATCAGCTCAACGAAGAGATCCGGGATAAGGAAGTCCGTCTGATCGGCGCCGACGGCGCGCAGCTGGGAATCGTCTCTTCCGCCCAGGCCAACGCCATGGCGGAGGAGCAGGGAATGGATCTGGTGAAGATTTCCCCCAACGCTGTGCCTCCTGTGTGCAAGATCATGGACTATTCCAAGTTCTGCTTCGACCAGAAGAAGCGGGAAAAGGAAGCAAAGAAGAATCAGCGGGTCGTGGAGATCAAGGAGATTCGCATGAGTCCCAGCATTGATACCAACGATCTGGATACCAAGGTCCGTGCCGCGCAGAAATTTCTGACCGACGGAAACCGAGTGAAGGTCAGCGTCCGCTTCCGCGGCCGTGAGATGGCCCATACCAATCTCGGTGAAAAGCTGCTTCAGGATTTCGCTCAGAAGTGCGCTGATGTGGCCAACATGGAGAAGAATCCCAAGCTGGAGGGCCGCTTCATGACGATGTTCCTGACCCCCAAAAAATAACAAGCAAGTTCTAGTACAAACGATTAACGGAAGGAGAACCACCTATGCCCAAGCTGAAGACCCATAGCGGTGCAAAGAAGAGATTCAACCTGACCAAGTCCGGTAAGGTTAAGAGAGCGCACGCTTACAAGAGACACATCCTGACCAAGAAGCCCACCAAGCGTACCCGCCATCTGCGTGCTACCGCTTACGCCGATGTGACCAACATCGACGCCATCAAGAAGATGATTCCCTACAAGTAAGGCAGAAGGAGGATACTGAACAATGGCAAGAGTTAAAGGCGCGATGATGACGCGCAAGAGAAGAAACGCAACCCTCAAGCTGGCCAAGGGCTACTGGGGTTCCAAGTCCAAGCACTTCAAGATGGCCAAGCAGCAGGTCATGAAGTCCGGCAACTACGCTTTCAAGGGCCGCAAGCTGAAGAAGCGTGACTACCGCCGCCTGTGGATCACCCGTATCAGCGCTTCCGTCGCTCCCTACGGCATGAACTACTCCACCTTCATGAACGGCATCAAGAAGGCCGGCATCGAGATGAACCGGAAGAGCCTGTCCGAAATGGCGATCCAGGACACCGCCGCTTTCGCCGCTGTGGTGGAGAAGGCCAAGGCCGCTCTGAACTGATTTTGCATACAAACTGCCCCTGCTGCCAGTCAGCAGGGCGTTTTGTTTTTGAGGAAAGGAGAGGCGGACATGGAGCTGCGGCTGGAAGCCCGGAGAAGCGGACGGCTGTCGTCGTTTCTGCGGGAGGAGCTGAAAATGTCCCAGGGGCTGATTAACAAGCGCAAGTGGACCCAGGCCATCCGGGTCAACGGCGTCCCCCAGCGGACCAACTACATGGTGCGGCCCGGGGATGTGATCACCGTGGAGCTGGAGGAGGAGATCGTGGACTACCCGGCCCAGGACGGGGAGCTGAACATCCTGTACGAGGACGCGAACATCCTGGCGGTGGACAAGCCGTGGGGGATGCTGATTCACCCTTCCCGGTCAAAAAATACGGATACGCTGGCCAATTTCGTGGCGGGGTATTACCGGCGGACGGGCCAGAACTGCGCCGTCCACCCCCTGACCCGCCTGGACCGGGATACCTTCGGCATTGTGCTCCTGGCGAAGAACGCCTATGTCTGCACCCTGCTCCAGGCCGGACCTGTGGAGAAGACCTACCACGCCCTGACCTTTGGCGGCCCGGAAGGGGAGACGGGGGTCATTGACGCCCCCATTGCCCGGCTGCCCCGGCCCAGCCTTCTGCGGAAGGTGGACCCGGCGGGGAAGCCCTCGGTGACGGAGTACCGGGTTCTGGAAAGAAGGGACGGACTGTGCCGTCTGGCCCTGCGCCCGGTGACGGGCCGGACCCATCAGCTGCGGGTCCACTGCGCCTATCTGGGCTTTCCCATCCTGGGAGATCCTCAGTACGGAAGCGAAGCTTCTCAGGCCAGGTCCCGGCAGCTGGGATATTCCCACCAGATGCTCTGCGCCAAACAGCTGATCTTTCCCCACCCGATCACGGGGCAGCGGCTGACCCTGGCGTCGGGGATGGATGTTCCGCGGCTGGGTCCAGTGTGACCGCGTAAGTTCCCGCGTCCGGGAAAATGAAAAACCAAGCGTGCCGCCGGGGCGGGAGCGGGCTCCCGCGGCCCCGACGGCACGCTTTGCTTTTCGGACTTGCGCGAATTTACCGCCAGGGCAAGCTTTTGCCCGGCGGGGGTTTTTACGCTCCGAAGGCGTCCAGAGCCAGCTTGAAGGCTCCGTAGGCCCCGGCGTCGTTGCCCAGAGAGGCCAGGGCGAAGGCGGCGCCGCTGGCGGCGTGGAATACGTACTTCTTGAAGTAGGGGACGATGCCGGTCAGCAGCATGTCGCCGGCCTTGCTGACGCCGCCGCCGATGACGACCACCTCCGGATCCACCACGGAGCAGACGTTGGCCAGGAACTCGCCCATGTAGGCGTAGACCTGATCCAGGATGGCCAAAGCTTCCTGATCACCGGCTTTGGCCCCGTCGAAGATGTCCTTGCAGCTCAGCTCCGGGATCTGCCGCAGAACGCTGGGGGTGCCGGTGCTCTCCAGATGGAGTTTGGCCACCCGGACGATACCCGTGGCGGAGCAGTACTGCTCCACGCAGCCCCGCTTGCCGCAGTTGCACCGGGCGGTCTCGTCACGGTTCAGGACCAGATGGCCGATCTCCGCGCCGGAGCCGTGGGCTCCGTGGAGCAGCTGGCCTTCCACAATGATGCCGCCGCCGACGCCGGTACCCAGGGTCACGAAGACCATGTTGCTGCAGCCCTGGCCGCCGCCCTTCCAGTACTCGCCCAGAGCGGCCACGTTGGCGTCGTTGCCGGCCTTTACGGGGAAGCCCGTGAGCTGCTGAAGCTCCTGGGCAATGTTGAACACGCCCCAGCCCAGGTTGACGCAGCGATTGACCACGCCCTTGGCGTTCACCGCTCCGGGGACGCCGATGCCCAGGCCCAGAACGGCGGTGTCGGGAATGCCGCTGCCGTCCAGGAACTGGCGGATGGAGGCCGCGATGTCCGGCAGGATCCGGCTGCCGCCGTCTTCCGTGACCGTGGGGATCTCCCACTTGGAGAGCATATTGCCTGTCTCGTCAAAGTAAGCGATCTTGACGGTGGTGCCGCCAAGGTCGATGCCAAAGCCGTATTTCATGGGATTGTCCTCCTCATATTTGGTTGATTCTATTATACATATCCTGACGAAAAAAACCAGAGGCAGCCGGGAAAAAAGTTTTTTCGCCGGGCGGGCGGGGAGGGCCGGAAGCGGAACGGATTCGGAGGAAAAACCCCTGAAACCGGGCAAAATACCCTTGACTGTCCGGACTATTTCTACTATAATACAATGTGCTGAATTAGGCCGAAGGCCCGGAAGTCCAGGCTTTTCGGCATTTTTATCCCGGCTGGGGCCGGAGCGGAAGCAAAGGAAATTCTATTCTGAGAAAGGATTTTTAGAATATGGCGAAGGAATTTAAAATTACAAGTCTGCGTCTGGCGGATCTGGAGAAGGAACTGAACTATTTGAAGACCACCCGGGAGCGGGAGGTCGCCGCCATGATCGCCGAGGCCCGGTCCTACGGCGACCTGTCGGAAAACTCCGAGTACGACGCCGCCAAAAACGAGCAGGCCAAGCTCTACGGCCGGATCGCGGAGATCGAGGACATTCTGTCCCACGCCGTAATCATTGAGGATGAGAACGAGGCCTCCGGCCGGGTGGGCCTGGGCTGCACCGTGGTGGTGGAGGATGAGAAGGGCGTCCGCACCGAGTACCGGATCACCGGCTCTCAGGAGGCCGACCCCATGGAGCGCAAGCTCTCCGACGACTCCCCCTTCGGCCGGGCCGTGGTGGGCAAGGCTGCCGGGGAGACCTTCACGGTCAACGCGCCCATCGGCTCTTTCACCATGAAGGTCGTCAGCGTTTCTCGCGAGGGTTAAGCCATGGCAAAGTATGTACCCCAGTCTGAAATGCCCCTGACCGACCAGATCCGGGTCCGCCGGGAGAAGCTGGAGAATCTGCGCGCCGAGGGTTTCGACCCCTTTGTCCAGACCAAGTACCCGGTCACGGCCTACGCCGCCGCCATCAAGGACGGCTACGAGGCAATGGAGGGCAGCACCGTCTGCCTGGCCGGACGGCTCATGAGCAAGCGGGGCATGGGCAAGGTCTCCTTCTGCGATCTGCAGGACGACACCGGCCGGATCCAGCTGTACGTCAAGTTTGACGAGATGGAGGAGGACTCCTTCCGGCGCTTTAAGAAGTACGACATCGGCGACATTGTGGGCGTCAGCGGCGACGTGTTCAAAACCGAGCGGGGTGAAATTTCCGTCCGGGTCCACGAGGCCGTCCTGCTGTCCAAGGCATTGCTGCCCCTGCCGGAGAAGTTCCACGGCCTGACCGACATGGAGACCCGGTACCGTCAGCGGTATGTGGACCTGATCGTGAACCCCGATGTGAAGCAGACCTTTGTCAAGCGGAGCATGATCCTGCGGGAGCTTCGCCGGTTCCTGGACGGCAAGGGCTTCCTGGAGGTGGACACCCCCATCCTGACCCCCTTCGAGATCGGCGCCGCCGCCCGCCCCTTCTACACCCACCACAACACCCTGGACCTGGACATGGTCCTGCGCATTGAGACCGAGCTGTACCTGAAGCGGCTTATCGTCGGCGGCATGGACAAGGTCTATGAGGTGGGGCGGATCTTCCGCAATGAGGGCATGGACCAGACCCACAACCCGGAGTTCACCTCTATCGAGCTCTACCAGGCCTACACCGACTACTACGGCATGATGGACCTGGTGGAGGAGATGATGAAGACTGTGGCCATGAACGTCTGCGGCACCCTGCAGATCACCTACCAGGGCAAGCAGATCGACCTGAGCCATTGGGAGCGGATGACCATGGTGGAGGCGGTGAAGAAGTACTCCGGCGTGGACTTCAACGCCATCGCCTCCGACGAGGAAGCCATCGCCATTGCCGGAGAAAAGCATGTGCAGCTGCCGGAGATCCCCACCAAGGGCGCGATTCTGGCCGAATTCTTCGACGCCTATGTGGAGGAGAACCTGATCCAGCCTACCTTTATCTACGACTATCCCGTGGAGAACTCCCCCCTGGCCAAGCGCAAGCCCACGGACCCTGCCTATACCGAGCGGTTTGAGTACTTCATCAACGCCACGGAGTTCGGCAACGCCTTCTCCGAGCTCAACGATCCCATGGATCAGAAGCAGCGCTTTGAGAAGCAGGTGGCCGAGCGGCTGGCCATGAACCCGGACAGCAGGGCCCAGGTGGACTACGACTACATCACCGCCCTGGAATACGGACTGCCCCCCACGGGCGGCCTGGGCTTCGGCGTGGACCGTCTGGTCATGCTGCTGACCGATTCCGCATCCATCCGGGACGTGCTTCTGTTCCCCACGATGAAGCCGTTGGATTAAGTAGCTCACAATAGATCACCGTAGCCCTCCGTATCTTACTGATGCGGAGGGCTATTTTTCTGTTTCTCCGGTTTTTTCTCCATTTTGACGGCGAATGATTGCGGATCATTGCAAATGATCGAAACCAACCGGAAAACTGTGGCGATTTACGACTGCTTTCTATATGCGTCAGAAGCTGCTTGCTTTTCTGGAAGAAGCGGTACAAGGTTCCATGCTGAGCGGTT
>CALXFT010000052.1 GCA_944387635.1 uncultured Oscillospiraceae bacterium
CATTCAGGTGGTTCTAAATTCTTACGCTGACTACAACAAGGTGTACCATTTGAATACGGTCAATAGTCTTCATAGCATGACCCTGTTCACCGTGATCCTCTTGCTGATTTTCGGCACGATGCTCCATTCCACCATGACGAATCTGGAGCAGCAGAGCATCGGCACCATGCGCTTTCTCATGGAGCACAATTTACACGAGCACCGTACCCATTTGGCGCTTAAGGCAATACCTGCACGAAACGAAAAGCGCGCCGGGAGGGGTCCAGGGGAGGGCGGCTTTGAGAGCGGGAGCCAAGGGGGGAAGCTTTACCCCCATCGTCGGCGGCTGGACAGCGGATCTTTTCCTCCGGGAACGCAGGCTGTAAAATCGGAAATACATACAGTATTCCTCGGTTTTCCATCCTTTTTCCCGAAGAAAAATATCTCGCCGCCAGCTCTTGCCGGCAGGGGCAAAGCTTCCCCGCAGCTCAGCGCCTCCCCTGGCCGCGTTCTTTGCCGGCATTTCTGTGCGGGACAAGAAAGGAAGGCCCCCGCCCTCTCTCAGTCGCAAATCGGAGATTTGCGACAGCTGCCCGCTGCGGCGGACCCGGTCGCGGCTCTGACGCTCCACCGGAGCGTCATTCACTCCCGCGACTGCGCTTCGCTTACCCCAAGGGGCGAGCCAAGGGCGGCCTCAGCTTGTCCTTTGGGAGAGCTGCTTTGCCTGCCGGTTCATTTCGTTTACCGCCGCCTCCAGCATGACCCACATTTCATTCTCGTCAAAGGTCAGGCCCTTCTGGGTCAGCATCATGGCCGCCTGTTCCATGGCCTTCTGAAGCTTCTCTTCTCCGTGGATGTCCTGGTAGACCTGCTCCACGAAGGATACCACCGTCCGGGCCACTTCCTTCTTGGTGTCCGTGTCCAGATATTTTTCGGCCAGATTCCGGACTGCCATGCCCAGACAGCCGAACAGGGCGATCAGCGCCACCTCCAGAATCCGGGGCAGGTAAGTATTGATGACTTCCAACATTGCGCTTTCCTCCTTACGGTTTGTGACATTCCTCCAGATCTTTGATCCGGTGGTTGATGACCTTGATCTGCTCCTCCACCACAGGCACGCGGCGGGCGAAGTTGTTGTGCTCCCGGACCTCCCGGGTCAGCTCGTCCAGCTTCGTGTCCGTCACCGCCTGGGCCTTGTCCAGGCTCGACTGCATTTTCCGGTTGCCGGAAATGTTGGTGATCACCACCCCCAACAGAGAAAGCGCGCCGGTGATGGTCGCCGCGAGGATCGACTCCATGTCCATCACCCCCTATACATCCATATGCACCCAGCCGCCGCCCATGGAGTAGGCATAATTCACTCCGGCCAGGGTCTTCACATAGGCCAGGACGGCGGCGTCGGACTGTCCCCGGACGGAGAAGTCCATGGCCCGCCCCCTCAGATGCCGGGAGGTAGGCACGCCTTTTACGGCGGTATTGTGCCGGGGGCAGCGGACTCCGCTGGACACCGTCACCGGCGCCCCAAAGTGGTCCCGGACCTGCTGGGCGGCCCGGACCAGAGCTTCCGCCGGTTCCGCCGGGAAGCCGTTGCAGTACACTCCCTTGCATCCGCAGCGGAATTCCTCCCGGGAAAAGTTCCCGATCTCATCCCAAAAAGTTCCGGTGTTCTGATCCTCCTGTCCGTCGTTCGCCCCGGCCTTCTCCGGCATGCCGTAGGCCACAGCGTGGCGAAGGGCTTTCTGAGTAGCCTCCCCGGCCGCGCCGTCGGCGTCCAAGCCGAAATTTTCCTGGAATTTCGTCACCGCCGCCCTGGTGCCGGGGCCGAAGATTCCGTCCACGGCCATGGTATAGCAGCCCAGATAGGCCAAAAGGTGCTGAATCTGTTTGACCGTCATGCCGCCGCCTCCACATAGATCCCCACAAGATCCTCCAAGGGCTGATACACGGGAATCCCCGTGTCCCGGACGCACCGGTACACCGTTCCGTTTTCCGCGTAGTACTGCCCCGCCCACAGGTACATGTTGCCCCCGTAGGGAATGGGGTCCGCTTCCGTGCCCTGGTGCTCCTCGTCAATGCGGGTGTACAGGGACTCCGTGCCGGTTCCGGGGACCCAGTCCGCCTGAAACGCGGGATTGCCCTGAAGGCACTTGTACAGCTTCCCGTCATGGAAGAACTTGTACCCGGCCTCCGCCTCCACAGATCCCAGCTTCACCAGGTCCTCCCACTTGGGGTTCAGGGTCACGGCCCGCAGGCTCTCCGCGTCGGTCAGGCTTTGGACCGCCCGCTCCACATAGGGCCGCAGCTTCAAGGCCGATTCATAGTAGCTCATGGCTGCACCCCCATAACTTCCAGGGCGGAGGCCATGTCCGCGTTTTCCGCCTTCAGGGCCTCCAGCTGGTTTCTCGCTTCCTGAAGAGGCGTCAGGATTTCCGTGTCCTCCCGATACCACTTCCCGTCCTCATACCGGTCTCCCGGCGCAACGGGCCGGTCCTGGGGGTCCGCCCAGAGGACGGTCCGCTCCAGAGGGCGCTCCGGGTCCTGGGGATTGAAGACCTTTTCCGTGAAGGTCCGCTCTGCCGCCGTGTCGTCGCACCAGAGGATGTTTTCAATGACGCCGTCTGAAATGACGGCCATGGTCTTTGCCATAGACGCCTCCTTATCTCGCGTTGCGGATAATGACGATGCCGCTGCCGCCGGCAAGGCCGGGGTTGCGATAGCCGCCGCCGCTGCCGCCGTTGCCTGTGTTGTCGGCGCCCTGATAGTAGCTCATGCCGCCGCCGGAGCCGCCGGAGGCATAGGCGTTACCCTCGCCGAAGGCTTTGGTGGTGGTTCCCTGGCCCGTGCCGCCCAGGTAAGTGCCGGAGGTGTCGGTGGTTTCGCCGTTGCCTCCGTCGGTGCCGCCCAGTCCGCCGGCGTTGGTATCGCCGCCGCCGTGGCCGCCGGCCCCGCCGCCGGAGCCGCCGTCTCCGCCGGTGCATCGGGCCATGCCGCCCTGGCCGCCGGAGGCGTAGTGGGCGAAGATCTGGCTGGTGCCGCCGGCGGAACCGTCGCCTCTGGCCTCGCCCGCCTGGCCTCCCGCGCCTATGTCCACCGGGTAGTCAACGCTGGCGGCGGGCCATAGCTGATACTGGGTATTGGTGTACCCGCCGCCACCGCCGCCGCCCCGGGAATACCGGCCGGCGGCGTCGTTGGACCCGCCGCCGCCTCCGCCGCCTCCCCCGCCGACCAGGAAGACGTCCACGCCCTCAGCGGCTCCCCGCAGGTTCGTGAAGTTCAGGACCCCGGAGGTATGGAAGCGGATCTGCCAGTTGCCCCGCCAGGCGGCAGGGTCGGAGATGGCCTGGCCCCCGTCGTCGGTGAGGACATAGGCGCCGGTGTAGGTGAACTCCGGCACGATCCGGTAGGACATGGTCACGTAGTGCGTGTCGGGCTTGTCCAGGATCACCGTCTGGGAGGCGGACTCCTGGCCGCTGGAGGCGGTCAGGGTCCACTGTCCCGGCTCCAGATTCCGGAAGGTGAACCGCTCCCCTTCGTAATAGGGTTCAAAGGGCGGGACCTCCTCGCCGGGTACCAGCATGCACCGGATGAAGCCGTCTTCCGTCTGGCCGGCTTCGTGTACCACCACGGTGACGCCGCAGAAGACCGATTCCACCGTATCGTCCACGGTAAACCGGTCCCCGGAGGGCCAGGCCGTGGTCCCGTCGGTTTTCGACAGGGAGATGTCCAGGTTCAGATTCTCCGTGCCGAACAGCCGTTCCGACCGGAACTTATAGGTTCCCTGGGGCAGGGTGAACCGGACGCCCGCGGTGGCCCAGGCGCTCTGGTCAGAGGCGGAGGCCCCGGTCACCCGGACGCCGTACTCCGAGGCCTGAAAGGTGTAGCCCGTATCGCCGCCGGTATAGACCGCCTTGGACAGGGGAAACAGGTTCCGGCTGGCCTTTCCCCGGGCGGTTTTGGTCACGGTGCCGTTGGAGCAGGTGACCTCGCTTCCCGCCGGGGCCGTGACCACAATGGTGGACTTGCTGGAGGCGGCTCCGCCGTTTCCGTATAAGAATGCCTGTGCCATTATCGGATCACCTCGATTTGGATGGGAATCTTCTCCTGGGGCTTGTCCTCCAGGCAGGTGAAGGTCAGCGTGTCGGCCCCGGCGGCGGCCCCGGTCACCAGAGACCAGCTCTCCATCTGCTCCAGAGCCGTATCCCGGTCACTGTCATAGACCGGCGCAATGTGGGGACTGTCGCTTTCCAGGATTCCGGGGACGGAGACGGTCTGGGTGTAGGGCGGCTCGGAACCGGCCCACTCCGCGGGAATGGTGGCGCAGAAGAGTGTCCGGACCTGGCCCATCCGCCGCTCCAGCATGTCCCCCAGCTTGAGCATCATGTCCGCCTCCTGCTCCAGAAGGATCAGCACATGGGTCTCGTCCAGCCGCTCCACCACCAGGAAGCCGCCGGAGTCGTCGGGTACGGCGGTGCCGTCGTCCCCCGGACGGCAGCGGCCGTTGACGGCGCAGGTTCCATTGTCAATGACGGGCGCGTAGCCCAGGAGCCCCACGTAGCAGAACTGGCTGAGCAGGCTGCTGTTCTCGTCGAAGCGTTCCGCGGCGGCGTTGGCGGCGAAGCCGGGGGCCGCCATGGTCACGCCCCGGATGTCGGAGCTTCCGTCGCAGATTCGGACCATGGAGGCGGCCCGATCCTCGTCGGCGCCTACGAAGTAGCCCACCCGGTCGGCCCCGTCGGGGTTGCCGTCGGACCACATGAAGACCTCGGCGTATCCGGGGTTTGCGGACTTGACGGTGTTGGCGGAGACGATCTCGGACTCCGCCGCGTCGCCATAGTCGTAGATGGTGGCGTAGACCACCATAAGGAACCTCGGGGAGGTGATCAGGTTCCCCGCCCCGTCCAGAAGCCGGATCTGGCAGTCCATCTGCCCGGACAGGGAGGTGGTGGCCTTGGTCAGGGTGTAGAAAATGGTGTTGTCCTCAATGCGGCAGTCGTTTCTGAGAACGCTGCCGTTGGGCTTGCGGCAGACAAACTCCGCGGTGCAGTCGCCGGCCACCAGGTATTTTTCGCCGTTTTCCGTCAGGGTGACGGAAAGCGTTCCGCCGGTATCCCACCGCCGCAGGCTCACCGCGGCCTGGGACGTGACCTGATGGATATCCAGGGCGATCCGATAAACAGCCGCCTCCATAGGCAGACCCCCTTTTTCATTTCATTATGCTTTTTGACTTTAACCAGCAGAAATTGCAGATATCCGTTGCTGTGTTAAGTCGATAAGCGCGAAATCTTTAATCAATTTGGATGAAAGAATTTCATTAGAGAATCATATTCGGCAACGCCGTAAAGCGATGCCTTCTTGATTAAATGAACTATTTAATCAAGAAATCGCATCAGACCTTTCCCCGCTCTTTGAGCCATTCGTAGAGGGAGGGGACCGTGTCGGTCTTTTCCTTGGATGAGTCTCCCTTGCCGGTGTCCTTTCCCGAGCCGTCGGGGACCTTCCCATCCTGAATCAGATCCCACAGGGTGTCGGAGCTGATGGGGCCGTAGCCCAGGTCCAGCACCGCGTCCAGGTAATTCTCGCCCTGGCCGGTCTTCTTCCGGGAAGACCCCTTCTTCTCCTCCTGGGACCCGCCGGAAGAGGCGGGCAGCAGAGCGGCGATGTACTCCGGAGACAGGCCGGACTGGGTCAGCAGGTCCTCCGAGGGCAAAGCTCCCATTTGCAGCATCAGCTCCACCTGATACCGGGCCAGCTCGCTGTCGTACTGGTAGCGGCTGTAGTCCAGCTCGTCCTGGCTGCGCAGCAGATTGTACCGCTCCAGCAGGTTTTGGCCCGCCTGGTCATACCGGTCCCGGGCGCTCTGGTACAGCTGCGGCGCCACGTCGTTGAGCCCCTCCAGATATTGGTTGTAGGCCTGCTGTCCCGCGGTCTGGGCGTAGGAGCTGCCGTAGCCCCCGGTCAGCCCGGCGGCCTGGCCCAGGGTGTCCTCCATGGCCAGCTTCCCGCCGCGGATGTAGCTGTCCTTGTAGTGCTGGTACAGAGGGTCCTGATTGACGTCGTAGGCAAAGGCCTCCCGGTTCTGATACTGTTCCAGCAGATCCTCCATCCGGCCGCTCCACCGGGAGCTGTAGCGCCCCGCCTGGTTCTGGGTCTCGGTGTCCTGGGCGGAGGATTGATTTTTCTTCTTCTGTTCCTGTGTCAAGGCGTTTCCTCCTTATCCGATCCGCTTCCATACATATACGGCCAGCCAGGGCGCGGCGTCCCCCGCTCCGGCCAGGGTCCCGGAGCTCCCCGGCGGGTAGTCGTCC
Source organism: uncultured Oscillospiraceae bacterium (assembly GCA_944387635.1). Taxonomy (GTDB): domain Bacteria; phylum Bacillota; class Clostridia; order Oscillospirales; family Oscillospiraceae; genus Faecousia. Next base: position 6,285 of record CALXFT010000052.1, read on the forward strand.
CCGGCGGCCAGGACCAGGGCGTCCGGCACCCGCTCCCAGTTTCCGCCGAACAGCTCCTTGGGGCTGGCGGCCTCTGTACTCAGGTACAAGGCCCCGGGGGGATAGGCCCCGATGGGGGCGGCCCCGGTCTGGACGGCGGCGCCGGATTCGGTGTTCCGGGTCCGGCGCTCCAGGTTCATCTGCTCCACCAGCTGGCGCAGGTAGCTGTGGAGCTGGTCCAGACGGCGCCCCAGGTCCGGTTCGGTCAGGTTTGGCAGTCGGTAATGGTCTGTCATCGGCTCACGCTCCCTTGTGTGATGGTCTGGGTGATGGAGAAGATCCGGGCCTCTCCCCGGCCCTGGAGCCGGAGCCGGAAGTGGTCGCAGCGCCGGGGATGGATGGGAATGTCAAAGCTGCCCAGGCCCGTCCCCCGGACCGTGTGCACCGGCTGCCAGCTGTCCTGGCTGTCGTAGTCGATGAAGATCCGCATCCAGGTCTCAGGCTCCAGCTTCACCCGGATGGATACCCGGGAGATGTACTTCCGCTCCGGGTCCCGGGCCTCCAGCAGACCGGTCTGGGCCATCCACTCCACCGGTTCCGGGTCCGGGGCCAGGGTCCCCAGCATGGTTTTGATCTGTCCGGCGGCGTCCAGGTAGTACAGGTCGCTGCCGAAGCTGCAAAAGGCTCTGACCTGGGTGTTGTCCTCCTTGTGCCACAGGTTCCGGGCGTCGTCGTAGACGAACAGGTGGTACACCCCGTCCCCGTCGGCCATGGAGATGTAGTACTTGCTGCCATGGGCCCCGGCCACGGCCCGGGAATAGGCGATGTCCCCGAAGGCCTGTCCGATCTCCACAGGCAGCGACCCGTCGTAGACGCAGACCCCCAGCCGGGACTTGTAGTACAGCTTCTCCCCCACCAGGGCCAGGCTCCGGGCGCTGCCCTTCTGGACCCCGCGGCAGGGGGTGGTCTGGATCTGGAAGGACTCCGGCTGGGTGCCGTAGATCTTGTGCAGGCAGTCCTCCTTGAAGAACAGGGGATACCCCAGGTGGGAGATGGCCCCGGTGAAGGGTCCCTCGGTGCCGCAGGAGGCGGCGTAGCTGTCCGTGGAGATCCCCTGAAAGCAGTTCCAGTTCTTGAAGTCCCCCAGCTTGGAGGCGTAGATGGTGTTGACGGTCCTGCCCTCTTCGTCCGCGCCGTAGCGGCAGCCCCAGAGCCGGTTCCCCGACTCCACGCACAGGTCCAGCAGGGGGGCCTTCCGCTCCAGGGTCACGGGGTTGCGCAGGACCCGGGTGTGGTCCAGAATTCCGGTGATGAGCACATAGTCCTCCCCCCGGTCCAGAATGGTGAAGGCCCCGTCCACGGCCCGGATGGTGCTGTCCTCCACGGGCTTTCCGGTGACGTTGTCGATCAGGTCACCCTCCTTCAATCCGGAGACGGTGATCCCGTCTCCCGTCTCAAAGGAAGCGCCGATGCCCTGGGATTCCAGGCGGATGTAGGTGGCTCCCAGGCCCAGCCACTGACCGGCGGAGACGGAGTAGCGCTTCAGGCTGTGGGGGCTGGAGCCGGTGTCCAGCCACAGGGCCTCCGGGTCCGCCGGGGCGGAGGGGCCTGTGTGGGTGACGGCATAGGGCTCCGAGGTCCGGTCGCACAGGGTGAAGCGGACGGCTCCGGTGGTGGTGAAGGCGGCGTCCAGGCTCCCCCGGTCGCTTAAGTCCGCGGTGTTGACGTACTTCTTGTCCGGAAAGACGATGACGTAAACCCCCATGGACACCAGGTTCTTGTCCCCGGAGGTCAGGCCCAGATCCACCCGCCGGTCCCCCACCACCAGGCAGGGTCCGTCGGTATAGCACAGCTGGTCCTTGCCGATGAGGCCGGTGATGTCCGCGCCGCCGGTGTAGAAGCCCCGCTTTCCCCGGGGCGCCAGAAGGGGATAGGCCCGGGAGCTCAGGTTGCGCATATCGTAAAATGCCCCGCTGCGGATGCGCAGGTTGTGGTCGTACCCCCGGAAGGTCTGGATGGTCACCCGGCGGCTCTGAGGCACAGGCAGTTGGGGATAAGCCATAGGAAAGCCTCCTTTCTTTAATAGAGGAAGGGCTTTCCGCTGCCGCGGCTGAGGCCGGTGCGGAAGCGCTCCCGCGCGAATCGGTCGAACTCGGTCTGGAACAGGAGGATGGAGGCGTTGTACCGGTCATACTCCCCGTTGGCCAGGTCGATCTGGGCCTCCAGCCAACGCTGGTACATGGCCTCGTTCCCCTGGGGGGCCAGCAGAGACGTGGACAGAGGGGTGTCCGGGCCGTAGCCGGAGAAGGCCGCCCCCTCCTCCCCCTGAAACAGACCCATAAGCTCCCGGATCTGCCAGTCCAGCTGACTGAGCCAGCGAATCTTCACCACCTGATCGCAGACGTTGGGCTTTTCGTGGTCCACCCGGCTGATGGCGTCAAAAATGGTCATAAGCATCTCCTTTGAAAAAAAGGGGGCCGAAGCCCCCATTACGCGCCGGAACCCAGCATGGCCTCCATATTCCGGTCCCGGATCTCCTGGGCCTTCCGGGACAGCTCCAGCTCCGTGGCCACACACTGGGGCACCATGGAAGCCTTCCCCCGGGGCAGCAGGTAGCTGACCCCGTTGACGGCCACAAACAGATTGGGCTCATCATGAATCGGCCCCCGAGGCACAAAGACCTCCACCCGCTGGTTGGTTTTATCTGTTGACATAACATCATCCTTTCTAAAATCAAAACGCATGCGCGTGCAGGGGAGGCGTTTCGCCTCCCGTAATTCCGCACCGGCAGAGCGGGACGGGAAACCCGTCCCCTACGGCGCGTTTTCACACCGGCGGATGGGACGGGAAACCCGTCCCCTACAACGTCAATTGACCTCGTCCGTAGCCGAATAGCTGGAGCAGCTCATGATCCGCAGAACCCGCTCGGGGTAGAGGATCGTGCAGCCGTTGGTCTCGAACTTGTAGCCCACGGTGGAGAACTGGTTCAGAGGCCCGCCGATCTGGCTCTTGTCCTTGACGATCATCTCCAAGGCCCCGCCGGCGGGGTCGATGATGCCGAAGGCGTCCTTGCCGAACATGTAGCTGGCATAGGTGGCCGTGCCTGCCTTGTTGACATAATCTCCCTTGAGAATGGGGGCGAAGACGTCCTCAATGAACCGGCAGCCGTGGAGCTCGCCGATCTCGCCGTTGAAGATCTCCGTGGCGGCGGCGTACTTGTGGACCTCCACCCAGTCCTTGGAAGAGCGCAGGTCGTAGGCCACGGAGGGGTGGATCACGCAGACGTACTTGCCGTTGATCCGGGGGACCCGGTTCTTCTTCATAATGGTCACGGCCTTGTTGACGCTGTCCGGAGTCAGAAGGCACAGGGCCGTGTCACTGGCCTCCATGGTATCCGGGGAAGTGGGGGTGCCGGCCACGGCCCCGGTGGCCAGGGTGATGTTGTCGCAGTACATGACGTTGGTGTTCACCAGCAGCCCGTCCCGGATCAGGGCCTCCTGGGTCTCGGCGGCGGAGGCGCCCATTTCCTCCGTGGCCCCCAGAATGGTGTCGTCGTAGGCGTGAAGCTCCAGCTTGTCGGAGATGGTGGCGTAGGTGCCGTACTGGTTGATGGCCCCGGTCTTGGCGGACATGCCGAACTTCTGACCCGTAGGGATCACGCCCTCCTGGAGCTTGGAAGCCTTCTCAAAGGTGTTCCACTTGCGCCACTCCACGGTGGTGCCGTGGTTGGCGGGCAGAGGCTGCCGCTTGGCGAACTGGGCGTAGAACATTTCGACGCGGGCATTCTCCAGCAGCTCCGTGTCGTAGAAGGTCTTCATCTCCCCGGACAGGGAGTTGGCCCCTTCAAAGGCGGTGGTGGCCCCGGTGTAGGCGTTTACATAACTTCCGCTGGCGTTGACCAGGGTTCCCGCGTCGGCAAACAGCTGCAAATTTTCAAACAGGAAATTGTCTTGCATAGCATGCTCCTTTCATGGTTGTTTTTTCCGGGCTTATTCCATGCCCGGATAGATCTTTTCCCCTCTGGCGGCGGCCTGGCGGATCTTCTGCTTCAGAGCCTCCCGCTCCTGCCGGGAGGCGTTGGCATAGTCGAAGCGGGTCACCGAGGGGGCGGCCCCGCCTGCCTCCTGGGGCCGCCGGGCTCCGGCCTGGATGGACCGGGAGATCTTCTCCGCCGTCTGCTGGGCGGCGGCCTCCTCGGCGGCGGCCTGGATCTGCCGGTGGTTCAGGGCATAGTAGGCGTCCTCCAGGGAAAGGCCGGTGCTGGGATGGGTCAGCCGGGCGAAGGCCGGGTCCTGAAGGGCCTGGCGCAGGTCAAAGTCCGGGAAGGCCTGCTTCAGCTCCCGGCCCTGGGCCTCCAGGGACCGGAAGTGGGTCTGCATCATCTGCCGCCGCAGATTCTCCGTCTGGCTCCGGACAGCCGGGTCCTGGGCCGCCTGGCTCTGGGGTCCGGGGTCCCGGCCGCTCTGGGACCGGTCCGTCAGAAGCCGGGCCAGGGCGTCGTAGTCCGGAGTCTTGGGGTCCATGCCCTGCTGCCGGGCCAGGGCCTCCAGGCCGGGGGCCAGCTTTTCCAGGGTCTCCTGGGCCTCCTTGGCAGACCGGAGCCGGGCGCGCACCGTCTCCTGCATCCGCCGGTTGTACTCCGGGTCCCGCATCAGCTCCTCCCATTTCGGTCTCGGGGGTTGGGCAGCCTGGTCCTCCATTTTGGCGCTCATGGCCTGGGAGGCCTGGGGAGAGATCTTCGCCGCCGGGACCCCCAGCTCCAGCAGACGCTGCCGCCCGGGATCGGCGGCCTGTACACCGGTTTCTCCCCCCGCGTCCCCTTCGCCCTCCCCGGCGAAGAGCTGCAGGTCCATGGATCTCCAATTCACCATGTTGCTGTTTCCTTTCTATAAAAGCTTCTGCCGCTAAGGGCGGCGAGTCCATGACAATACCATAGCATTTAGGGCGGCTTTTCTCTATCCCCCAGGGTTTCCTTCTTCCCGCCTACCCCTTCTGCCCATAGCGCACATATTCCGGATATCCCCGGGCCAGGCCGGCCAGTCCCAGGCAAACCGTGGCGTAGACAGCCTGGACCTTGGACTCCCGGCCAGGGACGCCGCGGCAGGCGATGAAGCAGTCCCCCGGCTCCATGCGCACCGTCACCTCCACCGCCGCCCCGGAGCGCTCCAGGGCGAACACGTTGGCGGCCAGGGTGTAGGCCAGGGCGGAAACCCCGGCGCAGACCAGATCCCGGCCCGCCGGTCCCGCCCCGGCGTGGCCCCGAATCCGGACCTGGCAGCGCTGCCGGTCATAGAAGACGGCGATCACAGGCCGCCTCCGGGGGTGGACCGGTTCTGGACCGCCTGCCGGGCGGCGGAGACCTGGGCAGGCTCCCCGGCGGTCAGGCCGGGCTCCCCGGCTCCCGGAAGGACGGGGACGAAGGCGGCGGCCTGGGCGGCGATCTTGCCCATAAGCTCCCGGCGGCCCTGGAAGTCCATCATCCCCAGGCACATGAGGGCCTGCTGGGCTCGCAGGGGATCGAAGAAGCCCTGTCCGTAGAGCTGGAGCGCCAGCTCGTTCTGGGCTACGGAGGAGTAGGCGTTCTGCTTCTGGGCCTTGACCTGGATGTCGAAGACCGGCAGGCGGCAGCCCATGTCGGCGCCGAAGTCCATACCCTGGTGCTGGGGCAGAAGCCCGGCGTTGGTGTAGCTGAGAAACTGGGGCTGACCCAGTTCCCCGGTGATCCGGAACTGGCGGGGCAGGTCGTAGAACTGGCGGATCAGCTCAATGACCAGCTCGATGACCTTGCCGTAGGCCCGGTAGGAGCCCCGGTTGCTGTCCCGGATGCCCTTGCTGCTGGCCTCCTGGAGGGCGGCGATGGCCGAGGCCGCCGTGACCCCGGACTGGGAGGTGCCGGTGCTGGTCTGCGTATTGCCGCTGGTCTCCCGCAGCTCCTGAATGGTGCTCTCCAGAACGTTCAGATAGACCCCGTCCAGGCCCGTGTGCTCAACGCGCCGCAGGGCGTCCTCGGAGGGGTTCTGAACGTGGACCAGAGGGGCGGCCAGGTTCAGAAACTCATCCTCGTTGATGCCGCCGTCGCCCCGGATGAAGTAGCGGGGGGCGGAGCCCACCATGGCGTTTTTCACATAGGCGGTCTTCAGGGTGTCGATGAGGGTCTGGGGATTGCGGCACACATCCACATAGCCGTAGCCGCAGGGGGAGCCTTCAATGGGGTACAGAGGGTCGAAGACGTAGGGGAACAGGCCGTGATCGTACAGCCCCCGCTGGGCGGTGTCCGGCTGGTTTTCCGTAGCGTAGAGCACCTGGTCCTCCAGGAACTTACAGTAGTGGAGGATTCGTTTCCCATCCATGTACTTGTGGTAGTAGACCTCGATGACGGTCAGCTTGTCGGAGGTGTCCACCTGGTCGTCGTAGAGGAATTTGGTGCTGACGAAGCCCTTGCCGGTCTTGATATTTCCGGCCAGCTGAGGGTAACGCTCCTCCAGCAGCTCCGGATCGGCCAGCTCCGTGTGAAAGAAATACCGGCTGTCCTGAATGTTCCGCACCCCCGGCTCCCAGTACAGGTTCAGCAGGTTCACCTGGGACACGACGATGTCCCCCAGGCCGTTGAGCGCCGTGGGGTCCCAGACCACCTTGTACACCCCGGTGCCGGTTTTGCCCTTCTGCCAGGCGGCGTCGGAGTAGACCTCCTCGAAGTGGTTGCGCTCCAGAATGCAGGGGATGATGCTGCTCAGGGTCCGGGCCTCGGCCTGGTCCCCCTCCTCCCGGGGCAGGATCACCGGCTCGGGGAAGCTCTCCATGGCGTCGGCGTGCTTGCTGACGATGACGTTGTGGAGCCAGGCGGACCGGCTGGTAAGCCCGCCGTCCTTCCCCACCCGGCTCTCCTGCCGCTCCTGGCTGGTATTGCGCAGCTTCCACCAGTTTTCCGAAGCGATGATCCGCCCCTCCGTGGCCGCCTTTCCCGCCTTATACCGGCGCAGGATCTGAAGAAACCGCCTCAGCTGCTCCTCCCCCACGGGCAGGGTTTCAGGGCCGGCACTGGCGGTGGTCTGTTCCAAATTATCTTCCATAGTCGCCTCCTTGAGATGAGTAATATTGATAGAAAAAGCCCGCGGGCCGCTGTCAGAAATCTTTGATTTCTGACTGAGAGGGGTCGGGAAACACTTCCCTCTACCTCAGCATTTCACAAAAACGACGTGCGGCATGACCTCTCAGTCACCGCTTCCTTCGTCAGCGGTGCCAGCTCTCCTTGAAAGGAGAGCCAAGAGGGCTTCGTTTATCCAAACCTGCCCAGGGGGTCCGTGGGCAGTACCGGCTCCTCCCGCTCCGGCACCGGGCATACCGGCCGGGACATACACAGGTAGCGCACCTCATCGGCGCAGTGGTCCTCCAGCTTTGTGTCCAGATCCTCGGGCCGGGTCTCGGCGTACATCATCAGGGGCATGGTCCGGATGAAGGCCTTGCAGGTGTTGAACACATACATCCTCGGATACCCGGCCTCGTCGAACTGGAGCCGGTAGTGGACCTGCATCCAGCCGGGAATCCGCTGGTTGTCCCCCGGCGTAAAGTAGATCCCGTACCGGGCCGCCGTGTCCGCGATGCTCTCGCCCCGGCTGGTGTCCCAGATGGAGGGATCGGCCACGCTGTCCACGATCTTCCGGCCCTTCAGCCAGGGATGCTCCCGCTCGAACTGGGCAAACCGCTTGAACTGCTCGTCGGGAGACCAGCGGACCCCCTCGTTGGGGGTCTCGGTGCAGCCGTAGATCTCCAGAATCCGGTACAGGACCCCGTCATAGTCCACGGCCCAGTAGCCCAGGGAGAAGGGCTTGTTGTAGCCGAAGTCGTAGGAGCGCAGGATGTTCCAGCCCCGGCAGTCCCCCTTGGAAATGTCGAAGGGCTCGATGACGTGGGTAAACCGCCGCTGCTTCAGGGCCTGCTCCCGGGTGATTCCCGCCGCTTCGCACAAGCCCAGGTCCGGGGTCAGCCGCAGGTCCTCGAAGAACATGCCCTCGAAGATGTCCCACCGGCCATGGAGCCAGGCCTCCCGGAGCTTGGGGGGCAGCTTCTCCAGCGCCCGCATGTACTGGGGCTGACTGTTCATCAGAGCCTGGTTGTCCGTCACCAGGGCCTGGATGAAGGAATAGTCCTCGGGATGCTCGTCCTGGGTAAAGCTGCGGTCGATGAACACCCGCTTGAAGTAGCCGTGGCTTGGCCCGCCGGGGTTCAGGGTGTAGTAGGTCCGCTTGGGGAAGCCGTTGGTACCCCGGACGCAGGCGTCGATGGTGGTCAGCCAGCTCTCCTGAAACTGCCCGGCCTCGTCGGCAAACCACACGTCATACTCCGCGCCCTGGTACTGGCCCAGGTGGGAGTCGTTGTCGCAGTAGCCGAAGGCGATGGTGGAGCCGTTGGGAAACCGAAAGATCTTGTCCGTGGAATTGTACCGGGCCAAGCCCCGGAGCATGGCGGTCAGAGGGGCAATGTGGTTGTTGTACAGCTCCTTATAGGTCCGCCGGGTAATGAGGACCTTGATCCCCGGATATTGCAGAGCCAGAAGGGCGGCCTTCCAGCGGACGAACCAGCTCTTGCCCCCGCCCCGGGCCCCGCCGTAGGCCACATAGCGGTGGCTGTCCAGCAGAGCCAGCTTTTGCTTTTCGTTGGGCTTCGGCATATCCAGCCTATTGGGCATAGGCTTCTACGTCTCCTTCCAGGACCACGGTCAGGGTCTGATCCTCCGGCTGCTCCCTGGCCTGCCTTTCCAGCATGGCGATCCGGGCCTGCTGCTCCTGGCGGTCCAGCTCCGAGCAGAGCATCTGCACCTCCTTGATATCCCGCAGGGCCGAGGAGATCTGCTTCAGGCCCGGCCGGTCCACCATGCCGGTCTGGGCGGCCTCCCTGCGCTCCTGGGTTACCAGGACTCCGTCCCGGTCCTCCCGGATTCGGTGGACCACGCTTTGCAGCTCCAGCTCCTCCACCGCCTTCTCCAGCTTTTCCAGCAGCCGGTCGGAGACGGAGCGGATGCGCTCCATCCGCTCGGCATAGCGCCGGGCGTCGGAGTCCATGGCCTCCCGAAGCAGCCGGTCCCGGTGAGCCCTGCGCAGGTCCGGCCAGCCCTCGGCGCCGCCACGGCTCCGCAGACCGCGGTAGCTGACCCCGTATTTCTCCGCCAAGGCCCGGTAGCTGAGGCCGGAGGTGACATACTCCAGGCGCAGTGCGTTCCAATCTGTCAAAATCTTCCCTCCTCTGTTTGGTATTTCGACCATGATACCACGCCCCCGCCTCCGGTCTCTATCCCCGTTCCGGAAATCCAGGCACCCGTACCGCCCTTTCTCTCCTGATTTTTTCGAAAGATTCCGGAAAAGTGATGAAATTTTCCTTTACAATGGGGAAAACTTATGATAAGATTAAAAGGCTGGCTATTGCCGGACAACACGCCCGCTGCTCAGTTTGGGGATACCGCCGCCAGGCAGTCCACTGGCCCCGTACTTAGCTCCCGGGTATTATATTGAAAGGTGGAACTCACAATGATCCAGAAAGAAAAGAAGACCCAGGTCATCCTGGACAACGCGACCCACGAAGGCGACACCGGCTCCCCCGAGGTCCAGGTTGCCATCCTGACCGCCCGCATCAACGAGCTGACCGAGCACCTGCGCGTGCACAAGCACGACAACCACTCCCGCCGGGGCCTGCTGATGATGGTCGGTAAGCGGCGCAACCTGCTGGACTATCTGGCCCGGAAGGACATCAACCGGTATCGTGCTCTGATCGCCAAGCTGGGCATCCGTAAGTAAGAAAGCTTAGGGGCGACGGACACGTCGCCCCTGTTTCTTCACAGCAAGCCATTTCGGGAGCCGATTTAGCAGTTGAAAGTGGCGCCGGCCGTTCGGCGTCAGTTTCAAGTGCTAAACCTCCCGAACCCCAAATTACTACAGGAGGTTTTTATGATCACCAGGAAACAATATCCCAACCATCACGTTTACGAGATGGAGATCGGCGGCCGCCCCTTCACCGTTGAGACCGGTAAGGTGGCCGAGCTGGCCAACGCCGAGTGCATCTGCCGCTACGGCGACACCGTGGTGCTGGTCACCTGCACCTGCAACCCCATTCCCAAGGCCGGCATCGACTACTTCCCTCTGACCATTGAGTTTGAGGAGCGGATGTACGCCGTGGGCCGGATTCCCGGCTCCTTCAACCGCCGGGAGGGCAAGCCCTCCGAGCGGGGCATTCTGAACAGCCGGATCATCGACCGGCCCATGCGCCCCCTGTTTGACGAGGAGCTGCGCAACGACACGGTGGTCACCTGCACGGTCCTGGCCAACGACTACGACAACCCTGTGGAGATCGTGGCGTCCCTGGGCGCCTCCATCGCCATCGCCTCCTCCGACGTGCCTTGGAACGGCCCCGTGGCCACCACCAACGTGGCCCATCTGGACGGCAAGTATATCATCAACCCCTCCAACGACCAGCGGGAGGCCTGCGACTGCTTCGTGTGCATCTCCTCCACCTTTGAGAAGGTGGTCATGATCGAGACTGAGGCCAAGGAAGCCCCCGAGGCCGTGGTCTATGAGGCCATCCGGGTGGCCCACGAGACCAACATGGAGATCGTCAGGTTCATCAACGGCATCGTGGCCGAGATCGGCAAGCCCAAGTTCACCTTCGAGAAGGCCGCCGTGAACCACGACCTGCTGGACGAGCTCATGGCCTACGGTCTGGACCAGATCGAGTACGCCCTGGACACCCCCGACAAGAACGTCCGGGAGGAGCGGCTCACCGCCGCCCGGCTGGACTTCCAGGCCAAGTTCGGGCAGAAGTACGAGGACTTCGAGACCCACATTGAGGTCTGCCTGTACAAGATGCAGAAGAAGGTGGTCAAGAAGTGGCTGCTCCAGGGCAAGCGCGTGGACGGCCGGGGCATGGACGAGATCCGTCCCCTGGACGCCGAGGTAGGCGTTCTGCCCAGAGTCCACGGCAGCGGCCTGTTCTCCCGCGGCCAGACCCAGGTTCTGTCCATCTGCACCCTGAACACCCTGTCCGCCGCTCAGAAGCTGGATACGATCTATCCCGAGGAGAGCAAGCGGTATATCCACCACTACAACTTCCCCGCCTTCTCCACCGGCGAGGCCCGGGCCGCCCGGTCCACCTCCCGCCGTGAGATCGGCCACGGCGCCCTGGCCGAGAAGGCTCTGCTGCCTGTGATCCCCTCTGTGGAGGAGTTCCCCTACGCCATTCGGGTGGTGTCCGAGGTTCTGTCCTCCAACGGCTCCACCTCCCAGGGCTCCATCTGCGGCTCCACCCTGGCCCTGATGGATGCCGGCGTGCCTATTAAGCGGCCTGTGGCCGGCATTTCCTGCGGCCTGATCTCCGACCAGGAGACCGGCCAGTGGAGAACCTTCACCGACATCCAGGGCGTGGAGGACTTCCACGGCGAGATGGACTTCAAGGTGGCCGGCACCACCGAGGGCATCACCGCCATTCAGATGGACCTGAAGAACAAGGGCCTGACCATGGAGATCATTGCCGAC
>CALXFT010000053.1 GCA_944387635.1 uncultured Oscillospiraceae bacterium
CGCACGCCGTGTGCATTTGCTGCCACTGCCGGCTGATTTTATCGGCGGCAGAGCGGAAAAGCTGATACTTCCAAAGGACGCGGCGTTCCCACTGGCTGTCATACGCGGCAAACCGCTCCCGCAATTGCGGCGTGATCCGGGTGTTTTCGGCCAGGAAATTCTGGACCCGGTCCAGCAAAGCCTGGCGAATCGGGAGATAGTCCGTGGGATTTTCAGGAGGGTTCGACAAATCAAAGCCGGCGTTTCCAGACAGGAATGCCTCTGTGGTGGCGCGCCGGACGAGGGAAGACAAGCCATCCATCCGGCTGGGGTCCCAGAAATTTCCGTTGTCCAGGAGCAGGACCGGGGTTTCGAGGGCCAGACAGGGCAGCGCGCAGTGAAGCCGTGTGGTAATCACAGCGGCCGCGTTCTGATAGACCGAAAGCAGCTGCTCCACTGTCCGGAACCGTTCGGGCCAGTCGGCCTCGGGATTCACCAGAGCAGGCGCTTTGACAGGGGCATGCTCAATGATCCGGATATCCATGTCCGGATACCGGCGTTGTACAAAGTCCGCCACTTCCTCAGGGACGTCCGTCAGGCATATGTAGGGCTTCTCCGGACGCTCACAGCGCTGCGGCAGCAGGGTTAAGGTCAGGCATCCGCTGAAATAGTTGGGAATGCCGTTTTTGTCCAGAATTCTCTGGGTTTCCCGATCTCTGGCGCCTACGGGACCGTGGGCTCTCAAATCCTCCGCGCCAAGCCCCTTGAGAAAGTCGTCGCCGACCAGCGCGGGATCGTCCACGAAAAAATGCATGGAAATATACAGCGGATTGATGCAGGCAGACACAGGCCAGCCCAGCTTGTTGTACAAATACCAGCCGTTCATGATGACGTTGACCGGCTCGTCTTCCCTGGGACGGAAGATGTCCAGGCGTTCGCGTTCAATGTAGTAGTCGACCCGGGGCAGCAAACAGGCGGCGGCATAGCTTTGAATATCGTCTCCAATGTTCGCGGTCTGCTTGTATACGATAACGCCGTATTTCATAGTTCCTCCTTATGACCGGCGGAAAAGGCTGCGGATCTTGCGTCTGATCTTGGCTGCAAGGAGGCGGAGCAGGTCCCTTCCGGAAATGCTGTCCTCCTGGATCAAAGCCTCCCTGGCGTTTTGCAGTTCAGCCTGAGAATCCTCCCAGAGCTGCTTGAACCAGCATCTGGCGTTCCAGACCTCCAGGCATTCGCTGTAGGCGCTTTGCCATTGCAGGTAGACCACATAGTATTCTGCGGCAAGGCGTCCGGCTGTGGCCAGTCCGGCACAAACACGGCGGCGGTTCTGACCGAAACGCGCATCGGTGGTCAGAAGCACCAGCTCATCGGTCAGCTTTTCCACCATGGTGGAGAGGCTGAAGCCGTTTTCGATTTTCTTGCGGCAGTTTTCGGACAGCTGGCGGTACAATTCCTCGTCGGTCAGAATCCGGCACACGGCGCGGACATAGTCCCGGATCTCCTCGGGGTCATAGACGCGCCGCTCAAGGTCCCACGCCTCCTGCCGCAGGGGCAGCAGGGCGCCCACGTCGCTGCCGATCAGATCGCCCTGGCCGCCGGCCCGGCTGCTGACCACAGGAACGCCCATGGACAGCGACTCGTAAGCGGTGAGGGTCAAGCCCTCGATCAGGGAGCAGATAAGCGTCAAATGGCTGTCACGATAGCATTTGCGCATATCGTCCGCCTGTCCGATGCAGTACACGGTATTTTCCATCGCCCGCGCCGCGATCTCTTTTTTCAGAGGCTCCAGCAGTTCGCCGTCGCCGGCAACCACAAAAGCGATATCCGGTATGACCTTTTGAACGCCTTGGGCGATGTCCAGCATAAAGAAGGGGCGCTTGCCTCCGTCTATCCGGCAGGGAAACAGGACGATTTTACGCTCGGGAGCCAAATTCAGGAGGGTATGCAGATATCCGGGAGCCTCCTGTCCCGGGTCAAAGTAATGTTGGTCCACACCGATATACAGGCACTCTACAGAATCTGGGTCCCGATGGAACATCTCGATCATATCGTTCCTGGTTTGGCTGTTGCAGACATAGGTTTTATCCACAATGTTGTGAAGGGCTCCGGAAGTGCGGGCATAGCCTCCTTCACGCCAGCTCTTGTCCACGGAGTGAACGTAATCCACAATTGCCAGATCCGGAAAATGCTCACGAATCCAGGGGATCATATAGTAGCCGCTGTAGGAGTTGGAGAGCATGAGCACGTCAATGCCCCGGCTCTGGATATAGTAGCTGATAAATTCCGGATAGTCCGCCGGGTCCAGGAAATCGGGCAGGCAGAATATCTCATCGGTGATGTCCTCAAATTTTTGACGCCAGGGATTGTCGCTGAAATTGGTGGTGAGGATATGGTTGTCAAAGCCATTTTCCTGCAGTCCGCTGATGGCATCCAGATTAAACTTATCTGCGCCGCCAAGGACCATCCAGGGGATCAGCCACAGGACTTTCTTTCTCGTATTGTCCGGATTGGTCCGGCGGTCCCAGGGCAGGAACTGCGGCCCGGCGAAGGGCTTCCTGGAAGTGGAGAAGGGATATTCAACGGCCTTTACGCTGCCGTCGGCGGACTTGGCGGCCTCGGCAATGATGCCCTTGGCAAAGGCCGCTTTTTCGGGATTGCGGTTGATGTCGGAGAGCATGCTGTTTTCCAGCCGCCGGTACCAGAACAGGTTTGTATACACCCGGACAGGCCGTTTATGATGGCTGAGCATGTTCAGCCAAAAACGCCAGTCTTCATAGTACGACTGCTTTTCAACCCGGTATCCGCCGACCTCCAGAATGTCTTTTTTGCGGATCATACTGGCATAGGTCAGAATGTTTTCGGTCTTCATTCGTTCCGCGTCGAAGGCAGGCTTCCAGCTGTACTCCTGAGCCTGGAAGCCGTAGCTGTCCGTAAAGCACCAGGCGGCTTCCGGGTTTTTTTGGAGCGCCCAGTATGTGCATTCCAGATACTGGGGGGCAATGACGTCATCGGCATCCAGGGGAACGATCAGGTCGCAGGAGGCGTGGGCGACGCCGGTATTCCGTGCGCTGGCCAGGCCCTGGTTGGGCTGGGTCACTACGGTGATACGCCTGTCCCGGGAGGCCAGCTCATGCAGAAGCCGGACGTCGTCCTGGTTGGTGGTCCCATCGTTTACGATGATCCACTCAAACCAGGGGAAGGTCTGATTCATGACAGAGTTGAAGGTCTGCTCAAAGTATTTTCCCGCGTTATAAAACGGGGTAATGACCGTGACCAGAGCATCCTTCGGGTCCGGCGCGTAGAACCGGGTCCGCTCCCTGCCGGGATGCTTTTTGTAATCAAATCTGTATTGCATAACATCCATCCTCTCAACTACGGCGCAATTGATTCGCGAACCATTTTGCCGTTTTTTTCAGAAAAACCGCAGGGCCGTCCTCTTTCAGCACGCGCTTTCCCTTGGCCAGCACAGACTCTGCCGCGGGTCCGTGCCGCAATTCGGATTCCAGGCTTTCGGCGCGCAGGTGGGACACATAGAGCTCTGCCGGCAGGGGGGCGCATTGCTGAAGCCTCCGGCTCATTTCCATCCGCTTTTCCACCACAGAAGCATCCCGGGTCAGACGCTGGAATTCCTGCTGGAAGCGGTCCACCATGGCTTCAAGGGTAAACGATCGCTGAACTTTTTGTACACAGCATCGGGATTTTTCTGCTTGCAGCGCCGGATTCGACAGAAGCGTGACCAGAGCTTCCGCATAGGCGGCAACCTCCTGGTCAGAGAATTTACGCTGGTCAAAATCCGCGCTTTCGGACTGAAGACAGGGAATCAATTTGCCCACGGAATCATCAATCAGATCCTTTTGTCCGCCTACATCCGCGCTGATCACAGGCACTCCCATGGCGCAGGACTCGTAAGCGGTCAGGGAAAGGCCTTCTTTCAGGCTGCATATCAAAACAGCCTTGGCGTCCCGGTAATACGGGCGCACATCCTTCCGGGCGCCAAGAAAATAGACGGTATGCTTCAGCTCGCCGGTGGCCGCGGCCTTCAGTTCGGCTTCCTGGGGGCCGCCGCCCACCACGGCAAAGACCACATCCGGGATCTTTTGGGCCACTTTCCTGGCGATTTCCAGCATCAAAAACGGCCTCTTCTGGGGATGGAGGCGGCAGATAAACAGGACCACAGGCCGGGTCGGTTCCAGGCCCAGTTCCCGGTACAGCTGCCCGGCAGGGACCGCGTCCCGGCAGTAGCGGGCGGCGTCAATGCCGATGTGCACCGTTTCCACCGATTCCGGCGTCCTGCCAAAATGGGAGAGCATGACGTTCCGGGTGGCGCTGTTGCAGACGTAGGTCTTTTCCGTGACATTGGCTGCCATGGCGCTGGTCCGGGCATAGCCGCCGCCGCGCCAATACCACTCCTCCATATGGACATAGTCCACAATGGCCAGTTTGGGAAAATGCTCCCGGAGCCAGGGGAGCATGTAGTATCCAAGGTAAGCGTTGCTGACAAAGAGAATATCCACCCGGCGGCTTTTCAGATAGTAGCTTACAAATTCCGCATAGTCCCCGGAATCACAGAAGTTCGGCAGATTGAAAATATTGGATGTGACCTTCCGGAAAGCCTGCTGCCAGGTATTCGCGGCCGGAACGGTGGTGATGATGCCGGTCTCAAACCGCTGCGGATCCAGCCGGGAGATCAGGTCCAGGTTGAACTTGTCCGCGCCGCCCATCTCCAGATGAGGGAACAGGAACAGAATGTGGGTCTTACCGCCCTTGTCCGTGTGACGGTCCCAGTCCGACAGCTTTGGAGCGCTCCAGTCGAAGGGAACAGATCTGGGATAGAGGACGGGGGGCCTTGGGTCTGTCACCTGGGCGGCAGCGGCGGAGATCATTTCCTGGTTCTCCCGCTTGACAGCGGGATCTTCCCGGACAATGGACAGAACGCCGGTGTCGTTGCGGCGATACCAGAACAGGGGGTCACCGCTGCTCTGTGCCGGATAGCCGCCCCGGGCCACGATTTTCAGCCAGGCGTACCAGTCCTCGTTATAATGCTTATGGCTGTCGTCATAGCAGCCGATGTCCAGCAGGGCCTGCTTGCGGATCAGGGCCGTGGCGGTCAGATGGTTTTCTTTTTTCAGGCGGATCGGGTCGAAGGGGTGCCGCCAGACATACTCTTGGCCCTGGAAGCCGACGCTTTCCGTATAGGCCCAGGCCGCGCCGGGGTTCTTTTGCAGCATCCACCAGCAGTATTCCAAAAATGGAGGCTCCAGCAGGTCATCGCTGTCCAGCGGGAGAATGTAGTCTGTACAAGACCGGGCGATAGCATAATTGCGGGCGGAGGAGATTCCTCCGTTTTCCTTGTGATACACCCGGATACGGCCGTCCCGGCCGGCAATTTCATTCAGAAGGTCCAGGTCTTCCTGTTTTGTACTTCCGTCGTCAACAATGATCCACTCGAACCAGGGGAAGGTCTGATTGACGACGCTGCGGAAGGTCTGCCTCAGGTGCTTTCCGCCGTTAAAGTAGGGGGTGATGACCGAGACCAGCGGGGGCAGATCCTCCCCAGGACGGACCGTCCGGTCTTCCAGTCCAGGCTGCTGTGTGAAATCAAACTCCATGAGAAAGTCCCTTTCTTGCAAATTGGAAAGGGCTCCGCAGGCAAAAGAGCGAAAGCGCCTGCCGCCCAAAATCATTTTCTAACGAAATTATGGAATGTGCTTATGGATTTTAGACAGCCGGCCGCTTCCACAATCTGCCCAAACCGCAGAAGCGTTTCGCGCCTTGCCGGGCCAAATGGATAAACATGTAATTCTTGGAAAATTATACCAGAAATAGAAAATATTTTCAAGTGCCGGTTCTGCGAATCCTCCCGCGGGCGCGGAAAAAGTCCTTGTGTATATGCCCAAAAGAAACTTCTCAAATATGTGTGTTTTGCACAAGAAGTCATGTGTCCATCAGCCAATTTACACAATTTTGCACTCTGCCGAAAATAAGCGTTGCAATCCCGGCCGTATTCGTGTATAATGTCACCATTCGGGTGTCTGCGCCCATTTGGAAGGCTCGCCTTCCCGAAAGGAGTAAGAACAACTATGTACACCGTCAATTCCATCCGCAACATCTGTCTGCTCGGGCACAGCGGCAGCGGCAAGACCGCCCTGGCTGAGAGTTTGCTTTACATGACCGGCGCCATCGACCGCATGGGCAAGAACGCCGACGGCAACACCGTCAGCGACTACGACCCCGAGGAGATCCGCCGTAATATTTCCATCTCCACCTCCGTGATCCCCCTGGAATACAAGAATGTGAAGATCAACCTGCTGGACACCCCCGGCGCCTTCGACTTCTCCGGCGCTGTGGTAGAGGCCCTGCGGGCTGCCGACGCCGCCATTCTGGTGTGCTCGGCCAAGGACGGCATCACCGTGGGCTTTGAGAAGGCCTGGAAGTACTGCGAAGAGCGGCACATGCCCCGGTTCGTCTACATCTCCAAGGTGGACGAGGACCACTCCGACTACAACGCCACCTTCGAAGCCCTGCGGGCCAAGTACGGCAACAAGATCGCCCCTGTGGTGGTCCCCATCTGGGACGCCGGCCACAAAGTCACCGGCATCATCGACGTGCTGAACAAGCGGGCCTATGAGATGCGGAATCTGAAGCGGGTGGAGATCGAGGTCCCCGAGGACAAGCTCTCCGTCATCGAGGAGTTCAACGACGCCCTGAAGGAAGCCGTGGCCGAAACCGACGAGGCCCTCATGGACCGCTTCTTCGAAGGCGACGACTTCACCTACCGGGAAATGCTGGACGGCCTGCACCAGGGCGTGGAAGAGCTGAGCCTGTTCCCCGTGCTCTGCGGCTCCGGCGTGACCTGTCTGGGTAGCCTGATGCTCATGGACCACATGGTGGAGCTGCTGCCCAACCCCGTTCAGGGCAACTACCACAAGGCCACCACCGCCGACGGCAAGGTGGAGGAGTTCGTGGTCTCCCCCGGCGGCGTTCCCTCCGCCTTTGTCTGGAAGACCGTGTCCGACCAGTACGGCAAGTACTCCTACATCAAGGTCCTGTCCGGTGAAATCACCTCCGACACCACCCTGGTCAACGCCCGCACCGGCGAGACCGAGAAGCTGGGCCGCCTGTACACCATGTGCGGCAAGAAGGCCTCCGAAGCCAAGGTCCTGGGCTGCGGCGACATCGGCGCCATCGGCAAGCTGGACAAGGTCAAGACCGGCGACACCCTGTGCGACCCCAGAAAGGTGGTCTCCCTGAAGCAGATCCCCTACCCCGCCGCCTGCTACTCCATGGCCATCGCCCCCAAGGTCAAGGGCCAGGAGGACAAGGTTGGCACCGGCCTGAACCGGCTGAACGAGGAAGATCCCTCCTTCCACCTGGTCAACAACGCCGAGACCAAGCAGCTGGTCCTCTCCGGCACCGGCGACCAGCAGCTGGACGTTCTGGTGTCCAAGCTGAAGAGCCGCTTCGGCGTAGACGCCACCCTGTCCCCGGCGAAGGTCGCCTACCGGGAGAAGATCAAGAAGAAGGTGGAGGCCCACGGCCGCCACAAGAAGCAGACCGGCGGCAGCGGCCAGTTCGGCGACGTGTGGGTCCGTTTCGAGCCCCAGGAGGAGCAGGACGATCTGATCTTCGCTGAGGAAGTCTTCGGCGGCTCCGTCCCCCGCAACTTCTACCCCGCCGTGGAAAAGGGCCTGCAGGAAGCGGTCCAGAAGGGTCCCCTGGCCGGTTATCCCATGGTGAACCTGAAGGCCACCCTGTACGACGGCTCCTACCACCCCGTGGACTCCAACGAAATGGCCTTCAAGCTGGCCGCCATTCTGGCCTATAAGGAAGCCATGCCCAACGCCAACCCCACCCTCCTGGAGCCCATCGGCGCTCTGGCCGTCACCGTGCCTGAGTCCTACGTAGGCGACGTCATGGGCGACCTGAGCAAGCGCCGGGGCCGTCCCATGGGCATGAACCCGGACCACGACGGCAACACCGTCATCGAGGCCGAGGTCCCCATGGCCGAGATGAGCAGCTACGCCATCGACCTGCGGGCCATGACCCAGGCCAGAGGCTCCTTCACCCTGGAGTTCGTCCGCTACGAGGAAGTACCCAAGTCCAACCAGGCCAAGATCATCGCCGAAGCCAAGGAAGACTGATTCCAAAATCAAAAAATGGCCGCCAAAAGGCGGCCATTTTTGATTTTTATGCCTGTATGTCTCCCGTACGCTCGACCTCGGCCCGCAGCGTATCCGCCGTCGTCCGAATCAGCCGCTCTATACTTTGGGCCAGTACGCGGCGAGTTTCGGCATCCGTATTTTTGAATGTCCGCAAGGCCGCTTGTATATTCTGCGGGCGCATCAATCCCACCAGTGTGGAATCCGTACCGCGGAAGGCCAGGAAGGCGGTATGTTCATCAAGCAGGACCGTCACAGCGGCAAACTGCATCTCATGTTCCGGCTCAAATCGATCTTCGCAGTATGTCAACCGCAGATCCCGGAAGCGGGGAGATTGGGCCAGGGCCCGCAGCAGCGCCAGGTCCTGCTTGCAGCGAACCCGCTCCCGCCTGCCTTCGGGCAGCAGAAAAAACCCTTCCACCGCGTCTTTCAGAAGAATCGAATCGCCGGGTGACGCCGGGACGTTGGGAAAACGCACATAAGTCAGAGTGGACAAAATCAGGTTATCGACTGCACAGAACGGAACCTGCGACAATGCTATATCGCCTCGCCAAGTCAGATAATCGAATAAATCAGGCATTTTGCTCCTCCTTTTATGATTCAGCTCACAAATTTATACGGATTCTCTTTTAAATTCTTAATGCTTATCGACTTTAAACAGCAGAGGTTGTAGATGATACGTACCGGTTCAAAAACCTGCGCGCCCCTTGGCTTACC
Source organism: uncultured Oscillospiraceae bacterium (assembly GCA_944387635.1). GTDB lineage: Bacteria > Bacillota > Clostridia > Oscillospirales > Oscillospiraceae > Faecousia. Next base: position 8,859 of record CALXFT010000053.1, read on the forward strand.
TGCTCACATAGCATCAGACCAGCCATAAAAAGGGGGCGGGTCCTTGACCGGACCCGCCCAAATCCATTTTGTGTCCGCTGAAGCCCGCTGTCCCCGATCCCGGGCAGGAAAAAGCGTCGTCGCGCCTTTTCTACGCAGGGGCGCTGCTCGTGGATTTCCCTCCGCAGCCGCGTCCCCTGTCAATCCACGCTCTCTTCTGTTACAGATGTTACAGGCACTTCGTGCACCTGCAGTTCCTCTACAGCCTCTATAACAATGTATCCATTCACTGCCTGGGTGTGAGAGATAAATGCATCGATGCAGTAGCTTCCAAACACCGTCACCGCGAGCACCGCCGCCGCAAACACCGCGCTGTAGATCCTGCGGCGGAGCCGAAGCCCGCGAATCAGTTCCATGGTGTCGGTTTCTTCCAAATAATCCTCCTCGGTCTGAATGGGACTGCCAAATCGCCTTACCAGCGCCTGGTAATCCGCCTCCGGTGTTTCCCGCAGATATTCCTCTATATCGCGTCCCACGGTCTCCAGGAACGCCCGTTTCCGCTTCCGGGAGCAAGGCAGCCATCGGCGCACCTGCCGCAGATACCGCCGGGCGGCCCGGTCAGGCATCCTCATACGGCTCCACCTCCTGAATGATTTGAAAAACCCCCTGAGTGATCCGCCGGTACTCCTGGGTCAGTTCCTGAAGGCGGGCCTCTCCCGCCGGTTCCAAATGGTAATACACCCTGGTCATCCGTTTCCCCACCTGAACCTTCCGGTCGGAGATCAGCCCCTGCTCCTGCAGCTTGTACAGCACCGGATACAGCGCCCCCTCCTGGGTGGTGAGCCTTCCTCCGCTGGAGCGGGCCATTCGCCTGGAATGGAACCTGTAGGGTGGAACCGGCCACCGACACAGAGGTCTCCCAGGACCCCTTCACCTTTGAAGTCAAGAACTTCCTGGGAACAGACACCGTGACCGTGGAAGCGCAGAAGCTGACCTTCTCCCAGCACGGCCTGTTCCGGCAGCAGAGCACGATCCAATTGTTCCACGTTCTGGCCGCCATTGGCCTGCTGCTGATCGAAGCCTTAATCGATTTGATCGTCCGCAGAGCAAGAAAGAGATAGCGTAAAAAATCCAGTCATATGCCGCAATTCCAGGGGCGCTCCGATGAAGTCATCAAGAGCGGATGCCGGGAGATTTTGACTGAAGCCGAACATGCAAAAAGTGGGGAATCCTGTATGGATTTCCCGCTTTTTTGAACCGCGCGGATGGAGCTTTCGCTCCGGCGTTTCGCCGCGATCCGGCCTTACTTGACCTTCCGGTATTCCTTGGGGCTCATTCCCTCCACCCGCCGGAAGGTCTGGGAGAAATAGCTGGCCGAGGAGAAGCCCAGGATGTGGGCGATCTGGGTCAGGGAATAGTCCGTCTCCAGCAGCAGCCGCTTGCCCTCCCGGACGCGGCAGGAGATCATGTAGTTGATCGGCGAGGTGCCGTACTCCTTTTTGAAGGCATGGGCCAGATAGTGCTTGTTGGCGTTGGCCTGGTCGGCCAGCTGATCCAGGGTCAGGCGCTCTTTGTAGTGGGTGTCGATGTAGTGGCGAATGATGGAGCATTTGGACCAAGATGTTCTCCCCGGTGAACACCGAGGGCTCCACCATCGTCCCCGTGGTGTACCTGTACGACATTGTCTTCGGCGGCAAGGGCATTACGGAGCGGGACGCCGGCGCCGGCGCCGCCGTAGGCGTGGTCCTGACCCTGATCATCATCGCGATCTACTCGATCATGAACCTGACGCTGAAGGACAGCGATCTGGAATACTGACACAGGAGGTAGCAAAATGCCCAAGTATCGCGAAAAAATCAACTGGAAAAAAGAGGCCAGGCTGCTTCCCGGTTACCTGATCGTCCTGGCCTGGGTGGCCTTTACGGCGGTCATGCTGTTCTGGATTCTGGCCGCCAGCCTCTCCACTTCCCGGGAGATCTTCACCGGCACGGTCCTGGAATTCAAATCGGGCCTGCACTGGGAAAACTACGCCACCGCCTGGAACAATCAGAACGTATCCGTATTCTTTGCCAACAGCCTGCTGTACTCGGTCACATCCTGCGCGGGCGTGCTTCTGATCTCGGGACCGGCCGCCTACGTGCTCAGCCGCTGGCAGTTCCTGTGCAGCAAGCCCATCCGCCTTGGGATGGTGATCGCCATGAGCGTCCCCGCCATTATGATTATCATGCCCCTGTACACCCTGGCGGTGCAGTGGGGGATCAAGGGCCGGATTCTGCTGATCGTGCTCTACATTATGCTCCGGGTGCCTTATACCACCATCTATCTGATGGACTTCTTCGCCACCCTGTCCAAGTCCTATGAAGAAGCCGCCTATCTGGACGGATGCAGCCACACCAGAACCTTCTGGCAGATCATGCTGCCCCTGGTCCAGCCGGCGATCATTACGGTTACCATCTTCAACTTCCTGTCGGTCTGGAACGAGTTCTTCATGGCCCTGATCTTCACCTCCAGCGAGAGCATGACCCCCGTAGGCGTGGGACTGCTGCAGATCGTCAACGCCATGAAGTATTCCGGCAACTACGGAGCCATGTTCGCCGCGGTGATCATCGTGTTCCTGCCCACCTTCCTGCTGTACATCTTCCTGTCGGAGAAGATCATTGCCGGCGTCACAGGCGGCGGCGTGAAGGGCTGACCGGCGCGTTTTCCCCTTTCCATAGGACAATCTACTTTTTCAAGGAGACTCTTTATGCGTGATGCAAGAAAGACCGGCCGCGTGACCATTCCCACGGATCTGGACGTGGTTCCCGAAACCCTGGAGATCCTGAAGCGCTGGGGCGCCGACGCCATCCGGGATTGCGACGGCACAGACTTCCCCGCGGAACTGCAAAACCAGAACGCCAAGTTCTATTCCACCTACTACACCACCCGCAAGGACAACGCCTGGGCCAAAGCCAACCCCGACGAGGTGCAGCAGTGCTACATCATGACCGGCTTCCACACCGCCTCGGAAGGCCCTCTGCGGATTCCCCTGATGCAGGGCATTTCCCCGGAGCTGATCCAGGTCAACACCCGGGACGACATCAAGCGCTGGTGGGAGGTCATGGACCGCAGCGCCGGAGTCCCCCTCCCGCCGGAGGCCTGGGACTACGACCGGGAGACCGGCTGCGTGGTGATCCCCGCCCCTGCCCCCTTCCACGAATACACCGCGGCCTTCCTGGCATACCTGATCTGGGACCCGGTGCATATGTACAACGCGGTCACCAACAACTGGCAGAACTTTGAGCACCAGATCACCTTCGACGTCCGCCAGCCCAAGACCCACAAGTTCACCATGGAGCGTCTGCGCAAATTCATCGCGGAACACCCCTATGTCAACGTCATCCGCTACACCACCTTCTTCCACCAGTTCACCCTGCTCTTCGACGAGCTGAAGCGGGAAAAGTATGTGGACTGGTACGGCTACTCCGCCTCGGTATCTCCGTACATTCTGGAACGGTTTGAGAAGGAAGCGGGCTACCCCTTCCGCCCGGAGTACATCGTGGATCAGGGCTACTACAACAACCAGTACCGGCTTCCTTCCAAGCAGTTCCGGGACTTCCAGGCCTTCCAGCGGCGGGAGGTGGCCGCCCTGGGCAAGGAGGCCATGATGTTCCTGGGGGACCACTGGATCGGCACGGAGCCGTTCCTGGATGAGTTCGCCTCCATCGGCCTGGACGCCGTCGTGGGCAGCGTGGGCAACGGCTCCACCCTGCGGCTGATTTCCGATATCCCCGGAGTCCGGTATACCGAAGGCCGGTTCCTGCCCTACTTCTTTCCCGACACCTTCCACCAGGGAGGCGATCCCGTCCGGGAGGCCAAGGAGAACTGGGTCACCGCCCGCCGGGCCATTCTGCGCAAGCCCATCGACCGGATCGGCTACGGCGGCTATCTGAAACTGGCCCTTCAGTTCCCCGAATTCATCGACTATGTAGAGTCGGTGTGCGGCGAGTTCCGGGAGCTGTATGACAACATCCAAGGTGCCACCCCCTACTGCGTCAAAACCGTGGCCGTGCTCAACTGCTGGGGCCGTATGCGCTCCTGGGGCTGCCACATGGTCCACCACGCCCTGTATCAGAAGCAGAACTACTCCTACGCCGGGGTCATCGAAGCCCTGTCCGGCGCGCCCTTTGAGGTAAAATTCCTTTCCTTCGACGATATCCGCCGGGACCCCGCCGTGCTGGACGCCGTGGACGTGCTCATCAACGTCGGCGACGGCGACACGGCCCACACCGGCGGCGTCGAGTGGGAAGACCCGGTCATCTCCTCGGCGGTGCGCGGATTCGTCCACAGAGGCGGCGGCTTCATCGGCGTAGGCGAGCCCTCCGGCCACCAGTATCAGGGCCGCTATATCCAGATGGCCTCCATTCTGGGCGTGGAGAAGGAGACCGGCTTCACCCTCAACTACGACAAGTACAACTGGGAGCCCCATCCCGACCACTTCATTCTGGAAGACACGGCCGGAGCCGTGGACTTCGGCGAGGGCAAGAAGAACATCTACGCCCTGGAGAACACCCGAATCCTGGTACAGCGGGACAAGGAGGTCCAGATGGCCGTCAACGACTTCGGCGCGGGCCGTGGCGTCTACATCTCCGGTCTGCCCTACTCCTTTGAAAACAGCCGGATTCTGTACCGGGCCATTCTGTGGGCCGCCCACGGTGAGGATCTGCTGAAAAAATGGTTCTCCACCAACTGCAATGTGGAGGTCCACGCCTATGTAAAAAACGGCAAATACTGTGTGGTCAACAACACCTACGTCCCCCAGGACACCCGGGTCTATACAGACGCCGATTCCTTCGACCTGCACCTGGATTCCAACGAAATCCGCTGGTACGATCTGTGACATCCGCTCCCCTGACACAAAAAACAGAAGGCAACCCCAGGCAGCCGCTTGGGGTTGTCTTCTGTTTTTTGAGCGCCGCCGAAGCTCTGCAGAATGTTCATTCCGAAGTTGATAATCAGCAGCTGCATGGGGATGATCAGCACATTGATCAAGGCGGATATGGTGGTGCGCTGCTTCGGATCATTGGTCACCACATTCATGGCCGCCTGGGTGCTGGTGGTGCAGAAGGTATAGCCGATCACCCAAACCGCATACCACAGGCCGAGCCACAGATAGTGGGCCAGCCGGCTTTCAAACTGGGTGCCCCAGAACAGGATCAGCAGGGAACCGCTCATGATCACGGTTCCGATCAGGCAAAACGGGCGAAACCGGCCAAATTTTGTATTGGTCCGGTCAATAATCAGTCCGATGATGGGATCGGCTTCCTTTCACAAACACCCGAGCTTCTGTGAGATCTATTATCAGGGCAAGGGAAGCACCTGCTACGATCTGCAGGAGCATGGCTATGCCTCCACCGACGGTGACATCATCTATCTGCCTTCCGGCGTCCCTCACCGCGTCCGCATCGACGGTCCCTCCCTTTGCCGGATCTGGGTCGGCATCGACCAGACTGTCCTGGACCGGATACTCTCCCTTTTTGAGGACCTGCGGTGCACAGGGTTTCCGGACTGGACCAGCCCCTTCATTCTGAAGGCCAGCAAGATCACAAAAACCGATCTGCTGGAGACTTTCCACCGTCTGGGAAATCTGTGCGAAAGCGAACTGTTCGGCTGAGAAATGCGGGTGCCGGCGCGGCCGCCGACTTGGTCGTAGAGTTGGGCCGGGAATATTACAGTCAAAACACCTCTCCCACAGAAAAGCGCCAGGACCTTCTGGAGCGGATTTGCCATTACATCGACCGCCACCTTGGGGAACCCATCGACCGAGATGTGATCTGCAAGCGTTTCTACATCAGTCCGTCTACCTTGTCACACCTGTTCCGGACCGAGCTGGAGGTTTCCTTCTCTCAGTACCTGCTCCGGCGCAGAATGGAACGGGCCGCGTCCCTGCTGCAGGCAGGGGAGCTTCCCCTGCAGGATATCTGCCGGCTATGCGGTTACAGTGAGTATTCCTCCTTCTTCCGGGCCTTCCGCAGTCATTACGGCTGCAGCCCCCGGGATTGGGCGGGCAAAGCATCCGGCCAATTTTTGGAGCAGCCATAAGATCCGCCGTCCCCAGGCGGCCTTTCGCGAACAAAATCCACCAACTTGGCGTTCCAAGTTGGGGGATTTTCCGGCCGCGGGGGCCTCTTACATAGACTCTGTCCGCTCCGCCGGCGGTTCTTCCCCGGGGGCAGGGAGCCGGTTGGCGTCGGCGTTGACGTAGGCCATGAGCTCGTCGCCGGTGATGGTCTCCTTGACCAGCAGGAACTCGGAAATCTCGTCCAGCAGCGCCCGCTTTTCCGTCAGAATCCGCTTGGCGTCGGCATAGGCGGACTCCAGAATCCCCATGACCTCCTTGTCCACACCGGCGGCAGTCTCCTGGGAGCAGTCCATATAGGCCTGACCATCCAGATACTGGTTCTGCACCGTGGCCGTGGTCATGAGGCCGAACTTGTCGCTCATGCCGTACTGGGTGACCATGTTCCGGGCCAGAGCCGTGGCCCGCTGGATGTCGTTGGCCGCGCCGGTGGTCTGGATGCCGAAGACGATCTGCTCCGCCGCGCGGCCGCCGACCAGGGTCCGCAGCTCCGTGCGCAGCTCATCGGCAGTGGACAGGAACTTCTCCTCTTCCGGCATCTGCATGGTGTATCCCAGAGCGCCGGAGGTGTGCGGCACAATGGTGATCTTGGACACGGGCTGAGAATGCTTCTCCAGGGCCGCCACAAGGGCGTGGCCCACTTCGTGATAGGCCACCAGCCGCTTCTCCATGTCGGTGAGCACCGTGTTCTTCTTCTCTGTGCCGGCAATGACCGTCTCGAAGGAGACCAGCAGGTCCTCCTGGTTCACAGCCTGACGGCCCATCCGGACCGCCCGCAGAGCCGCCTCGTTGACCAGGTTCGCCAGGTCCGCGCCTACGGCGCCGGCAGTGGCCTGGGCGATCTTGCGCAGGTCCACGTCCTCACTGAGCTTGATCTTCCGGGTGTGGACCTTCAGGGTGTCCAGACGGCCCTGGAGGTTGGGCCGGTCCACAATGATCCGCCGGTCGAACCGGCCGGGCCGCAGCAGGGCCTTGTCCAGGATCTCCGGCCGGTTGGTGGCCGCCAGGCACACAATGCCCTTGGATGGCTCGAAGCCGTCGATCTCGCTGAGCAGCTGGTTCAGCGTCTGCTCCTGCTCGGAGTTGCTGCCGTAGCGGTTGTCCCGGGAGCGGCCCACGGCGTCGATTTCATCGATGAAGATGATGCAGGGCGCCACCTTGGCCGCCTGCTGGAACAGGTCCCGGACCCGGCTCGCGCCCATGCCTACAAACATCTCCACGAAGTCCGAACCGGAGATGGAGAAGAAGGGTACGTTGGCCTCGCCGGCCACGGCCTTGGCAAGCAGGGTCTTGCCGGTGCCGGGGGAGCCCACCAGCAGGGCGCCCTTGGGCAGCTTGGCGCCGATGGCGGTGTACTTCTGGGGGTTGTGCAGGAAGTCGATGATCTCCTGCAGGGATTCCTTTGCCTCGTCCTGACCGGCCACGTCTTTGAAGGTCACGCCGGTCTGCTTCTCCATGTAGACCTTGGCCTTGGACTTGCCGAAGCCGCCCATGGCGTCGCCGCCCATGCGCTTGGTCAGCATGTTCATCACCAGGAACAATCCGCAGATCATCACCGCATAGGACAGGATCATCATAATCAGGGAGTTGTCCTCCACAATGGGCTCGTTGACCGTCACGCCCATGTTGTGCAGCTCCTCGGCCAGGGCCAGGTTGTCGCCGCCGGAGGGCAGGCCGGTGTAGCAGGCCCTCTGCTGGGCCGGAGGCTTGGCTGCCTCCTCCTTGGTCAGGTAAATGATCCGGTCATAGTGCATTTCCACCTCCGCCAGATTCCCGGCCTCCATGGCATCCAGGAAATCGGAGTAGGTGGTCAGGGTGTATTGACTGTTTTCTACGCTATTTAAGATCCAGCTGAACAGCAGCACGATCACCACGGTAATCAGCAGGGCAGTTCCCACATTTCCCTTGGGACGATCGCCTCCGTCTGGTTTTTTGTTTTTATTATTGTCGTTACCACGATTAAAATCCATATCTTCTCGCCTCCTCAGCTTTTGCTCTCGTCATCATAGCACATTTTCGCGCCGCAGGCAACGAATGATTCCGATTTCGGCCGTAAAATTTCTGTGAATTTGCGACGATCGGGGACTTTTTTCCCCTGCTTCCAAAAATAAGAGTTGAGAAACCCCGGAAAATCTGCTATACTGCTATTTGTGAATTTCTGCCCGCGGAGCTCCGTTCCGCCCCGCCGCAGTTTTCCCATCCCACAAAAACCGGAATGCTGCATCGATATGGAGAGAACCACAGTATGAATGAAAAACGACGCCCCCAGGGGCGCACAAACCATCCCCGCCAGTTCAGCCGCCCCGCCGAGGAGCCGCCGGAGGAGAACGAGTGCCAGCTGGAAGGCCGCAACGCCCTTCAGGAGGCCCTGAACAGCGGCCGCACCATTGACAAGGTCTTCATCGCCGCCGGCGATACGGACCGGAGCCTCCAGCGGCTGGCCGCCCTGGCCAAGGACGCGGGAGCCGTGGTGGTCAGCGCGGACCGCCGGAAGCTGGACGCCATGTCCTTCACCCGGGTCCATCAGGGCGTCATCGCCCTGGCCGCCGCCCACAGCTACTATACCATCCAGGACATTCTGGACGAGGCCGCCGCCCGGGGCGAAGCGCCTCTGATCGTCATCTGCGACGAGCTTTCCGACCCCCACAACCTGGGCGCCATACTCCGGACCGCCGAATGCGCCGGCGCCCATGGGGTCATCATCCCCAAGCGCCGCAGCGTGGGCCTGAGCGCCACCGTGGCCAAGGCCTCCGCGGGAGCCGTGGA
>CALXFT010000054.1 GCA_944387635.1 uncultured Oscillospiraceae bacterium
GGTGCGCCGGGGCTATTCCGGGGTCCGGGGCGTGGCGCGGCCCATTGCCTGCCTGCTGTTTACCGGACCAACGGGCGTGGGCAAGACGGAGCTGTGCCGGGCCCTGGCCGAGGAGGTCTACGGCAGCCGGGAGGCCATGATCCGGCTGGATATGACCGAGTATATGGAAAAGCAGTCCGTCTCCCGGCTCATTGGCGCGCCTCCGGGATACGTCGGCTACGAGGAAGGCGGCAAGCTGACCGAGGCGGTACGGCGGCGGCCTTACTGCCTGGTGCTGCTCGATGAGCTGGAGAAGGCCCACCCGGACGTACTGGGGATTCTGCTGCAGATCATGGAGGAAGGGGTGCTGACCGACTCCACCGGCCGCCGGGTCAGCTTCCGCAATGCCATTGTGGTCATGACTTCCAACGTGGGCGGGCAGCAGCGGGGAGAGGGGCTTGGCTTTCTGGCCCAGGGAAAGGAAGCGGAGCTGGATCAGACTCTGCGCCAGACCTTTGCTCCGGAGTTTCTGGGCCGCATCGATCAGACTGTCCACTTCTCTGCCCTGAGCCGGGAGGCCATGCAGACCATTGCCTGGAAGTATCTGCGCCAGCTGCAGGAGCGGATTCAGGGCCTGGGCACCCAGCTGCAATATCCCCCGGAGCTGCCGGAATACCTGCTGAAAAAATGCCCCGGAACCGACGGCGCCCGGCAGCTTCGCCGGCTGGTGCAGACGGAGGTGGAAGGCCCCCTGGCAAGCTTTCTGCTCCGATGCAGCCGCAGGCCCGGCCGGGTGAAACTGCGGCTGGAAGGGGAGGCCGTCTGCTTTTCCTGAGATCCGGGTCCCCCGGTTTCCCAAGCTTGGGAAACCGGGGGATCGCCCCGCGCTTGGGAAAATACGGAATTTTTGCTGGCTTTATATCGAACAGATGTGCGAAAAACGGGAAAAAGTACGGGAGAAAGCCAAAAAATCAAAGAAAAAGATTGATTTTTTGAAGCTGTGGTAGTATACTGTCTCTAAATGGAGCAAAAGGGTAGTAAAGTGGAGGAAAATGGAATGGAGGTGCGGCTGTGATCGGCAAATATCCCGCGAAGATGGACGACAAAGGCCGCCTGTTCGTTCCCGCCAAGCTCCGGGGAGAAGTGGGGCAGACCTTCTTCGTCACCCTGGGTGTCAACTGCGGCCATCGCTGCCTGACCCTCTACACCGCTGAGGAGTGGCAGAAGCTATCCGACAACTTCAACGCTCTGAGCATTTCTCAGAGAGCGGGAGCCACCAGCCTGATCTTCATGAACGCGGCGGAGTGCACCCCGGACAAACAGTTCCGCTTCAGCCTGACGCCTTTCCTGCTCAACTATGCCGGCATTGACCGGGATGTGATGATCGTAGGCCGGGCCGGTCAGGCGGAGATCTGGGACGCTAAGGAATTTGAGGCCTTTGAGGCGGAGAATCTGACGCCTGAAAAGCTGCTGGCGTCCTTGGAGGCGATTGGACTGTGAACCAATTTCATCATATTTCCGTTCTGCTGGACGAATGCGTCGAGGGCCTGAACATCCGGTCCGACGGCATTTATGTGGACGGAACCCTTGGCGGCGGCGGGCATTCCAGCCGGATCGCCGCGAAGCTCACCACCGGCAGGCTCATTGGCATCGACCAGGATGCCTCCGCCATTGCCGCGGCCGGAAAACGGCTGGAGCCATATCAGGAGCGTGTGACTCTGGTCCACGCCAATTTCAGACAGCTTGATAATGTCCTGGATGACCTGGGCATTGACAAAGTGGACGGCATTCTTCTGGACCTGGGCGTCTCCTCGCCTCAATTGGATGAAGGAGGACGAGGCTTTTCCTACATGGTGGACGCACCATTGGATATGCGCATGAATCATGCGGGCGCCCAGGACGCCCACAATATTGTAAACAACTGGTCCTATGAGGACCTGAAACGAATCCTGTACGAGTACGGCGAAGAACGCTACGCCCCCCAGATCGCCTCCGCGATCTGCCGGCGCAGGGAGACGGCTCCCATTGAGACCACCCTGGAGCTGGTGGACATCATCCGCGGCGCCATGCCGCCGGCAGCCCTGCGGGAGAAGCAGCACCCGGCCAAGCGCAGTTTCCAGGCCATCCGCATCGCCGTCAACGACGAACTCAACGCCCTGTCCGACGCCCTGGCCGCTGCCGTTCCCCGGCTGAATCCCGGCGGGCGTCTGGCGGTGATCACCTTCCACTCCCTGGAGGATCGGATCGTGAAAAGCGCCATGGCCGCGGCGGCTAAAGGCTGTACCTGTCCGCCGGAGTTCCCGGTGTGCGTATGCGGGAAGAAGCCTCAGGTGAAGTTGGTCACCCGCAAGCCCATTGTTTCAGACCAAACCGAGCTGGAGCGGAATCCCAGAGCCAGAAGCGCGAAACTGCGGATCTGTGAAAAGCTGTGACCGAAGAGGGAGAAGGAGGAAACCATGATCCAGAAGCCCGAGATCCAATATGTGGGACAGTTCTATGTCCACGGCAGCGAAGCCCGGGCGCTGGAGCCGCGCAAGCAGCAAAAGAAGCCCAAGACCCGGCTTCCCCTGGCCCGGCTGGAAAAGATCGAAACCATTACCATCGACCCCGTCGCCATAGCCAGCATCGCGGTGGCTGTGGTAATGCTGATCGCCATGGTCCTGGGGCTGGTGCGGCTGTACAGCGACTGGACGGAATACGAGCGGATGTCCGACTATGTATCCGAGCTGAAAAAGGAAAACGCGGATCTGGCCCGGGAATATCGGGACAGCTACGATCTGGAGGACGTCCGCTCCAAGGCGCTGGGCATGGGCCTGGTGCCGGCGGATCAGGTCCAGACCCGCACGGTCTATGTGACCATGCCGGAGCCGGAACCGGAGACCACCTGGTTTGAGGAGCTGGTCTGGTTCTGGAACGGCCTCTGGGAATAAACGGGCCGCACTCCCATACAATTGAGATAGCAGCTGCAATGGGCGGCGAGGGATTCCCTTGCTGCCCATTCTTACCATAATGGGGCAGCACTGCAAGGAGGCCAGCTATGGGAGGAAGGAACGCGCAAACCTATGACCGGCTGCGGATGAACAGCGGCCAGCACCGCAGGATTCTGTTTACGGCCCTGATCCTTGGCCTTTTGGCCTTTGTGCCGGTGGGGCTGCGGCTGTACCGGCTGATGATCGCGGACCATGACTACTACGCGGGACTGGCGCTGCGCAATCAGACCAGGAGCACCGCGGTGACCGCCCACCGGGGCGCAATCTACGACCGGAATATGAATGTCCTGGCCGCCTCGGTCAGTGTGGAGAACGTGTACCTGGACCCCCATGAGCTGAAGCAGTCCAAGGCGGATGTTTCGGCGCTGTCTCAATTCCTGGGGCAGCTTCTGGGCAAGGACCCGGACTGGATCGCGGCCCAGGCAGCGGACACAAGCAAACGCTATAAGCAGGTGGGGGCTTTGGTGGACCAGGAGACCGCGGCCTCCATCCGGGCCTATATTCAGGAGCAGGGCGTTTCCGGAATCCACCTGGAGCCGGCGTCCCAGCGGGTCTATCCCTTCGGGACCCTGGCCGCCCAGGTCATCGGCTTTACCAACGCCTCCAACGAAGGCTCCGAGGGGGTGGAGGCCTCCTACAACAGCTTCCTGTCCGGAGGCACGGGCCGGGTTATCACCACCAAGGGCAACAACGAGATGGATATGCCTTTTTCTTATGAAAATTACGTTTCCTCCAGGGAAGGGGACAGCCTGGTCCTGACGCTGGACGCCACGGTCCAGGCCTGTCTGGAAAAGCAGATGGAAGCGGCCATCGCCCGCTATGATGTGCGCAACGGGGCCTTCGGATTGGTGATGAACTGCAAGACCGGAGAGATACTGGCCATGGCCACCTTGGGAAGCTATGATCCGAATCAGTATTTGGAAGTGGCGGATCCGGAGATTTCGGCACAGCTGGAGTCTATGAAAGAGGCGTATCAGTCTCAGCCCCAGGAGAGTCAGGCCTACGCGGATGGTAAAAAGCAATACGAAGAGGCTCTGTCCGCCGCCCGCCTGAAACAGTGGCGCAACCGGGTGCTCTCCGACGGCTATGAACCGGGCTCCACCTTCAAGGTGCTGACCATGGCGGCGGCTCTGGACTGCGGGGCCATTGACCTGAACACCCACTTTTTCTGTTCCGGCGCGGAACAGATCCCCGGCAGATCCCAGAGGCTCCACTGCTGGCGTTCCTCGGGACACGGGGCGGAGCAGACGCCCCAGGCTTTGCAGAATTCCTGCAACATTGCCTTTGCCCACATCGCCCTGAAGCTGGGAGGCGAGCGGTTTTATTCCTACATTGAACAATTTGGCATCCTGGAAAAGACCGGCATCGATCTGGCGGGGGAGAGCAAGGGCGTATTTTTTGACAAGGCGCTGGTCACCGACACGGATAAGTGGGGTACCGCCTCTCTGACCTCCGGTTCCTTCGGCCAGACCTTTAAGATTACGCCGCTGCAGCTGGTCCGGGCCATTGCCTCTGTGGTCAACGGCGGTCAGCTGCTGGAACCGTACATCGTCTCGGAGATTCTGGACGCCCAGGGGAACACGATAATGAAAGCGGAGCCCACGGTGACCAGACAGACCATTTCCAAAGAGACTTCCGACACCATGCGGGAACTGATCCGCTCTGTGGTCACGGAAGGGACCGCGAAAAACGCCAGCGTGGCGGGATTCTCCATCGGCGGAAAGACCGGCACCAGCGAGAAGATCGACGTCTTCGATGAAAACGGCCAGCGGGTCCAGGATAAAATCGTGTCCTTTGTGGGCATTGCGCCTATGGAGGACCCGGAGTACATCGTCCTGGTGGCCCTGGACACCCCTTCCCGGGAAACGGGGATCTACATTTCCGGCGGCGTTATGGCGGCGCCCACCGTAGGGGCAGTCATGGCGGACATTCTGCCCTATCTGGGGGTGGAACGGGTCTTCACCGAATCCGAGGAGGCCGGCCGGGAGATCCTCATGGAGGACATGACCGGCTTGACAGAAGCCCAGGCAGAAAGTAAACTAAAGGACAACGGCCTGAGCGCCGCGTTTTTCGGAACGGGACAGGCGGTTACGGGGCAGATCCCCGCGGCCGGGCAGACCGTACCCGGAGGCAGCCAGGTGCTGCTCTATCTGGATGAGCCGGTTCCCCAAAGGACGGTCTCGGTGCCGGACTTCCTGGGCATGAACCGCCAGCAGGCCAGCGACGCCGCGGGGGAATTGGGGCTGTATATTCTGGTGACGGGAAACGACCAGATCTGCCCCGAGGTTACCGTCACGGCCCAGAGCCATGCCAAGGACACCCAGGTCAGCGTGGGAACCACCATTACCTTGGAATTTACCGATACAGCGGCCCGGGATTAATCCGGGGCGGAAAAGGAGAAGCCTATGAAACTGAAAGCTCTGCTGGAAGGAATCCAGGTGCTCGCTTGCACCGCCGATCCCGACCTGGAGATCGAAAACATATATTATGACTCCCGGGAGGTGACTCCGGGCAGCCTCTTTGTGGCCGTGGCCGGATTCGCGTCTGACGGCAACCGGTTCATTCCCATGGCAATGAACAAGGGAGCGGCGGCGGTGGTCACGGCGAAAAAGCCGGAGGTGGAGGTACCCTATGTGCTGGTGGCCTCGGACCGGCTGGCCCTGGCCATGCTTGGCTGCAATTTCTACGGACATCCGGCCCGGTCCATGACCATGATTGGCGTTACCGGAACCAACGGCAAGACCTCCTCGACCCTGCTTTTGAAGCAGGTCCTGGAGACCTGCCTGGGCGCCAAGGTGGGTCTGATCGGCACCATGGCCAATATGATCGGCGGGGAGAGCATCCCCACGGAGCGAACCACCCCGGAGAGCTTCGCCCTTCAGGCGCTGCTGGCCCGGATGCGGGACGCCGGGTGCACCCATGTGGTCATGGAGGTCTCCAGCCACGCCGTGGTTCTGGAGCGGATCGGCGGCATCCGGTTCCAGGTGGCGGCCTTCACCAACCTGACCGAGGATCACCTGGACTTTCACCACACCATGGACGCCTATTGCCAGGCCAAGGCGGAGCTGTTCCGCCGCTGCGACAGGGCGGTGGTCAATGTGGACGACGGGTACAGCGGCCGGATTCTGGCCGCGGCCGGCTGCCCGGTGCTGACCACGTCCTTGGAAAAGCCTGCGGATATCCGGGGCCGGGACCTGACCTTGGAGGCCCGGGGCATCGAATTTACCGCGGAAGCGCTTACGGAGCGGGTCCGGGTGCGCCTTCCCATCCCCGGACGGTTCGCGGCCTACAACGCGCTGACGGTTCTGGGCGTCGCCGGCTGCCTGGGCATCGGCCTGGGCGACAGCGCGGCGGCCCTGTCCCTGGCCCGGGGCGTAAAGGGGCGGCTGGAGGTGGTTCCCACGCCGGGAACGCCCTACAGCGTCATCATCGACTATGCTCACACCCCCGACGGCCTTCAGAACGTGCTCTCTTCGGTGAAGGCTTTCTGTAAGGGGCGGGTCATCTGCGTCTTCGGCTGCGGCGGAGACCGGGACCCCATGAAGCGGCCTGTTATGGGTAAGATCGGGGTGGGACTGTCGGACCTGGCCGTCATCACCTCTGACAATCCCCGAACGGAGGCGCCTATGGCCATCATTTCGGATATTCTGAAAGGGGTAAATCCGGAAGATGGGGAATATATTGTTATGGAAGATCGCCCTTCGGCAATCAGATATGCTATGGACATTGGGAAAAAAGATGATATAATTGTACTTGCGGGAAAAGGCCATGAAACCTATCAGGACGTGGGCGGCAGAAAGCTGCACATGGACGAGCGGGAGATCGTGGCGGAACACCTGAAGGAAATGGGGGAGCTGAATGGCTGAGATCACACTTCGTCAGGCCGCGCGGTGGTGCGGCGGGACAGTTGAAGAGAAATACGCGGACGTGGCCTTCTTCGGCGCGAACAACGATACCAGGGTTCTGGAGCCGGGACAGCTGTTCATCGTCCTTCAAGGCGCCCGGGACGGACATGACTACATCCCGGCGGCCATGGAAAAGGGCGCCGCCGCGGTACTGTGTACCCGCCGGACCGGGGACTATCCGGCCATTTATGTGGACGACCCCCGGAAGGCCCTGGGCGATATTGCCCGGGAAGCGCTTAAGCGCATCGGGGCGAAGGTCATCGCGGTCACCGGCTCCGCGGGAAAGAGCACCACAAAGGAAATGATCGCAACGGTGCTGCAAAGCACCTTCCGGGTGAGCAAGACCCCGGCCAACCACAACAACGATATCGGCATGCCCATGGCGATTCTGGCCATGCCCGAGGATACGAAGGTGGCCGTGCTGGAGATGGGGATGAACCACTTCGGCGAGATCGAGTACCTGTCCAATATCGCCTATCCGGATGTGGCGGTCATCATCAACATCGGTACGGCCCACATGGAATTTCTGGGTTCCCAGGCCGGCATCCGGAAGGCCAAGATGGAGATTGTCTCCGGCATGGATGAGAAGGGCATGCTCCTGCTCAACGGCGACGACACCATGCTCCGGAACCTGGAGCAGCCCCCGCAGCAGCGGGTGACCTATTTCGGCCGGACAGAGGGCTGCGACGTCCGGGCCGTGGATGTGCGTCAGGATGGCCCCATTCTCCGGTTCCGTGCAGAGGCGGGACGCCTGTCCATTCCGGTGGCTATGAACCTGGAGGGAGAGCACTATGTCCACGACGCCCTGGCGGCGGTGGCCGTGGCCCTGAAGCTTCTGGTCCCCACGGACCGGATCGGGGAAAGCCTTTCTCAGTTCCGCAACATTTCCGGCCGTCAGGAGATCTTCCAGGCGGGGGAATACACCATTATCAAAGACTGCTACAACGCCGGCCCCGAATCCATGGCCGCGGCACTGAATGTGCTGGGGAACCGGAAGGGGCGCCGGGTGGCTGTCCTGGGGGACATGCTGGAGCTGGGCGGACGGGCCCAGGCGGAGCACTACAGGGTGGGCCGGATCGCTGCGGAAAAGGCGGACCTGCTGCTGGTATACGGCCCGCTGGCGCCCCGGGTCCGGGACGGCGCCATCACCGGCGGCATGCCGGAAAACCGCTGCCTGGTGTTCCGGGAGCGGGAGAAGCTGATCGAAGCGCTGAAGCAAAACGCCAGGCCCGGCGATGTGCTGCTGTTTAAGGCCAGCCGGGGCATGCACCTGGAACAGGTGCTGGCAGAATTTTTAACGGAAGAGACATAACGGAGGAACCATCATGATCAGAATCTTGACGACGGTAGTCATCGGCTTCGGTTTGACCTGGCTTTTGGGCCGGGGACTGCTGCCGGTGCTGCGGGCCTTGAAGACGGGCCAGTCCATTCGGGAAGTGGGACCCAGCTGGCACAGCTATAAGGCCGGTACCCCCATCATGGGCGGACTGATGTTTATTTTCGCGGCCATCCTTTGCCTGCTCATCAACCTCAGGGGCATGGAGGATTATACGGTTTTCTATGTGCTGCTGCTTTCGCTGTTCTATGGATTCATCGGGTTCCTGGACGACTTTACCAAGGTCAAATTCCACCGCAACCTGGGCCTGACGTCGATCCAGAAGGCCCTGCTGCAGATGGCCGTCTCGGCCCTGTTCCTGTATCTGATGTACCGCAGCGGCGGTATGAACACCCATCTGTACATTCCCTTCCTGAACCTCAGCTTTGATCTGCATCCCATTGTGTACATTTTCTTCGCCATGTTTGTCATGGTGGGCTGCGACAACGCGGTGAACCTGACCGACGGCGTGGACGGCCTGTGCGCCACAGTGACCCTGCCGGTGATGATCTTCTTCACGGCGGCGTCCGCGGCCCTGGGCAAATATGACCTGGCGCTGCTTCCCGCGGCCCTGACCGGCGGCCTGATTGCGTACCTGTTTTACAACTGGCACCCGGCAAAGGTGTTCATGGGCGATACCGGCTCACTGTTTCTGGGCGGCGTAGTGGGGACCATGGCCTTTGCCCTGGATATGCCCCTGATCCTGGTCCTGGTGGGCATCGTGTATGTCTGCGAGGCCATGTCGGACATCCTTCAGGTGGGCTACTTCAAGCTCACCCACGGCAAGCGGCTGTTTAAAATGGCGCCCATTCACCATCACTTCGAAAAGTGCGGCTGGAAGGAAGAGAAGATCGTTGTGTGCTTCGGGGCGGTGTCCGCTCTGGGCTGCGTGCTGGCCTGGATCGGCATCCGGGGCCTGCTGGGATAGGGAAGGACCATTTGCCTTTGAAAGGAGCTTCTTATGGCAGGGGAAGACAGATTCCATGCCAAAGAGAATCGCCGGCGGCTTTTTCAGCCGGAAGATAAGGTAGACTATCCGTTTTTGCTGCTGGTGCTCCTGCTGCTGACGGTGGGGCTTGCGGTGCTGTACTCCGCCAGCTACGCCCAGAGCGAGTACGACACCAGCTATGCCATTTCCACCAAATATCTGCAAAAGCAGGCGGTCTGCGCCGCCATCGGCCTGGGGGCGATGTATGCCTTCAGCCGCCTGCCCTCCTGGTTCTGGTACCGGAGCGCCTGGCTTCTGTACGGCGTGAGCATCGCGCTGCTGCTGTCGGTTCTGGTTATCGGCGAGGAGGTCAACGGAGCAAAGCGCTGGATCAACCTGGCAGGCATCCAGTTTCAACCTTCGGAGATCGCGAAATTTACCATGATCGTGCTGTTCGCCCGGCTGACATACGCCTACGGGCAGGAGGCGAAAACCTTCCGCTACGGCGTGCTGGGCTTTGGAACGGCTCTGCTGGGGATTCTGATCCCTTTGGCCCTGGAAAAGCACCTGTCCGCTATTATGCTCATGGGCATGGTGGCAGTGGTGATGATGTTCGTGGCGGGGACCAGAATGAAGTGGCTCCTGGCCGGCGCCGGAGCCGCCGCCGTGTTCGTGGTGATCTATATCAGCTTCATGGGATATGCCGGAGACCGGGTCACTGCCTGGCTCCACCCGGAACTGGACCCGGGGGACACGGGCTACCAAATCCTGCAATCCCTGTACGCCATCGGCTCCGGCGGATTGTTCGGCCTGGGCTATGGCAAGTCCAGGCAGAAGTATCTGTATCTGCCGTTTCAGTATAACGACTATATCTTCGCCATCTGCTGCGAAGAATTGGGCCTTGCGGGGGCCTTGGCCATTATGGCACTGTTTGCCGCCGCCATCTGGCGGGGCTATTGGATCGCGCTGCACGCCCGGGACCGGTTTTCCACGGTTCTGGCGGCGGGGCTGGTCACTCTCATTGCGGTGCAAACCGTACTCAACCTTTGCGTAGTCACGAATCTGCTCCCCTCCACCGGTATTTCGCTGCCCTTCTTTTCCTACGGCGGCACGGCTCTGGCGGTCAATTTGGGGGAGATGGGGATCGTTTTAAGTATATCCAGACAGAGAAACAAGAGAAAAATTCAGGAGGATTCCGTATGAATCTGATCTTTACCTGCGGCGGGACGGCAGGACACATCAATCCGGCCATTGCCGTGGCCAATCTGATGAAGGAGCGACATCCCGACTGCAAAATCCTCTTCATCGGCGCCATGGGGCATATGGAGGAGAAACTGGTGCCCCAGGCGGGCTTTGAGGTCAAGTGCCTGCCCGGTTCCGGACTGAGCCGGGGAAAGAACCTGGCCGCGGTGAAAAAGAACATTTACGCGGTCCGGTGCGTTTTGGACGCTGTGAAGTCCTGCAAGGCCATCTTTCGGGAATTTCAGCCCGACGCGGTGATCGGCACCGGCGGCTATGCCAGCTTTCCGGCCCTGTGGGCTTCCCAGTCCATGGGCATTCCCACCTGCGTCCACGAGAGCAATGCCGTTCCCGGCGTCACCACCAAGCTGGCGGCCCGAAAGGCGGACCGGGTCCTGGTGGCCTTTGAAGAGAGCGTCTCCCACTACCGGAATCCGAAGAAGGTAGAGGTGGTGGGCATGCCCCTGCGCCGGGAGTTCCTTTACGCGAAGAAAGAGCAGGCGCGGAAGGAACTGGGCCTGACCGGACCTGTGGTGGTCTCCGCCTTCGGAAGTCAGGGCGCCAAGGTCATGAACGAGACCGTGGCCGATATGATGGCCCTGGAACAGAAAGACGGCTTTCCCTTCCATCATATCCACGCCACGGGCAGTTTCGGAAAAGAGTGGATGCCTCAGCGCGTGAAGGACAACGGCGTGGATTATGCCCATTGTCCCGCCCTGGACATCCGGGAGTACATCTACAACATGCCCACGGTGATGACGGCGGCGGATGTGGTCATCGGCCGTGCCGGTTCCGCTACCTGCAACGAGATCGCGGCCTCCGGCACCCCCTGCATCCTCATTCCTTCGCCCAATGTGACCAATAACCATCAGGAAAAAAACGCGAGAGTTCTGGAAGAGGGCGGCGGCGCGGTGGTGCTGCTGGAGAAGGACTGCACTCCGGAGGTCCTGTACGGACAGATCCGGCAGCTGCTGGACGATGAGGATCGCAGAGCGGACATGTCTCAAAAGCTACACGGCATGGTGCGGCCGGATTCCGCGGAGCGGATCTGCGACATTGTGGAAGCCATGATCCGGCGCTGAGCCTTTTCCCAGGAGGAACCATATGGAAACAACAAAAAACCGCCGGGAGGAAGACACCCGCCGTACCCGGCAAAGCGGGACCGATGCGCCCCGGCAGCGGCCTCAGAACCGCCGAAGCCAAGACGAGCCCGGCCGCAAGGCGCCCCCCGCCAAGAAGGCAAAGCCTGCCGCCGGAGCCCGGTCCGGAGAGAATCGGGCAAAATCCGGAGGGGAACCGGCGAAGCAGCGGCGGACAAGGCCGGCTCCGGAACCCTCGGAAACGGCGGAGCGGAAACAGACTGCCGCGAAGACCGGGCAGAGGCCGAGGCCGGCGCAGACGCCTCGGAAAGGGGCCGGAGAAGCGCCTGCCAAAAAGTCCCGGGCTACCGGGAAGGCCGCGCCCAGGCGGCAGGAGCCGCCGACGGACCTGTCTCAGAACAGCGCCGGCAAACGCCGGGCCTACGGCAACAGTAAGCCAAAAAAGAAATCCACTTTCGAGATTCTGCGGGACGCGGTCCGGGACACCGTCCAGAATAATGCCATAAAAAAGGCCCAGAAGGCGGCGGATCCCGTGACGAAGCGACAGCGGGCCCAGAAGGCCGCGCCGGCGGTGATCTACACCCGCCCCCAGGCATTCAACCGCAACCGCCTGCTGATCCAGCTGGCTACGGTCACCGCTGTGGTGGCGGCCATGGTCCTGGGCCTTTCCGTGTTCTTTAAGGTGGAGACCATTACCGTCTCCGGCGCCGAGGCCTACGATCCCTGGTCCATCCGGGAGGCCTCCGGCATTCAGGAAGGGGACAACCTTCTGACCTTCAGCCGGACCCGCGCCAGCGCCATGATCAAGGCGAAACTTCCCTATGTCAAGGATGTGAGTTTTGGTATAAAACTGCCGGATACGGTCAATATTATCGTTGCGGAGGAGGATGTGGTCTATGCCATCCAGGACCAGAATGAACAGTGGTGGCTGATGAACTCCGAAGGCGGCATTGTGGAACAGAGCAACGCTGCCAAGGCCTCCAACTATACCAAGATCCTGGGGGTGACCCTGGATTCGCCCAGTGAAGGCGGCGAGGCTGTGGCTGTGGAGGCGGTGTCCGCGGCAGTGGCTGCCACGGTGGCCACGGACGAGACCGGGACCGCCACGGAAGCCACGGTCCCCGTGACGGTGACCGGAGCCCAGCGGCTGAACGCGGCCCTGGAGATCCTGCAGGCCCTGGAGGCCAACGATATCGTGGGCGAAGCGGCCAGTGTGGATGTGAGTCAGCTGGAGCAGATCACCCTGTGGTACGGCACCCGTTACCAGGTCAATCTGGGAGATACGACCCGGCTGGATTACAAGATCAGCTGTATGAGCGATGTGATCCTGCAATTGAGCGATTATCAGTCGGGAATGCTGGATCTGAGCTTCACCATCCGCACGGACCAAGTGGTGTATACCCCCTTCTCCTGAGTACCGTCCGCGGCGGTTTTTCCTGCGTTCCCGTGGCGGCTTCGGTAGGATGTGTAAGAATTTTGTAAATATTTTGGTCAATGCGCAGATTTTCTATTGACCAATTGAAAAAATGAGGATAGAATGTAAAGAGCATGAAAACGAAAACAAAACGAAAGCGGCCCCCAGACAGCCGCGAACAGATACATAGGAGGAAGAGTAATATGCCCGAGAATTTACAGGAGCGAGTCGTAAAGATCAAAGTCATCGGCATCGGCGGCGCTGGCAACAACGTCATCAACCGTATGATCGAGGCCGGCGTGGACGGCGTGGACTTTATCGTTGTAAACACCGATAAGCAGGACCTGAACAAGTCCGTCTGCAAGAACAAGATCCAGATCGGCGAGAAGCTCACCGGCGGTATGGGCGCTGGTTCCAAGCCGGAGATCGGCCGCAAGTCCGCCGAAGAGTCCCGGGCTGCCATTTCCAAGGCCCTGGAGGGAACGGACATGGTCTTCATTACCGCCGGCATGGGCGGCGGCACCGGCACCGGCGCGGCTCCCATCGTTGCGGATCTGGCCCACGAAGCGGGCATTCTCACCGTGGGCGTGGTCACCAAGCCCTTCAAGTTTGAGGGGGCCAACCGGATGCGGCAGGCCGAGCAGGGCATTGCCGATCTGAACGGCAAGGTGGACTCCCTGATCATCATCCCCAACGACCGGCTCAAGTATGTCACCGACCAGAAGATCACCTTCGCCAACGCCTTCGGTATTGCCGACGACGTGCTTAAGCAGGCTGTGACTTCCATTTCCGAGCTGGTTGGCTTCTGCAAGAATGTCATCATCAACCTGGACTTCGCGGACGTGTCCGCCGTCATGAAGGACGCCGGACGTGCCCACATGGGCGTGGGTACCGCCTCCGGCAGGGAGAAGGCCGAGCAGGCTGCCACCGCCGCTGTTTCCAGCCCCCTGCTGGAGACTTCCATCAACGGCGCCACCGGCGTTCTGGTCAACGTCACCGGCTCCTCCGAGATGACCCTGGACGATGTGGAGACTGCTGCCGGCATCGTGCAGGAGGCCGCCAATCCCGAGGCCAACATCATTTTCGGCGCGACCATCTCTGACGAGTTCCAGGACGAGATGCGCGTCACCGTCATCGCCACGGGCTTCGACCTGAAGCCGGAGTACAGCGCCCGCAAGGCTTCCGCCGGCGCCAAGGCCTCGTCTTCCACTCCCAGCTTTGTCCCCGAGGACATCGATACTCCTGTGGCCGCTTCCAAGCAGCCCTCCAAGCCTGCGGACATGAGCGACATCGACGAGATTTTCAGCATCTTCAAGCGCTGATGTACGTCCCGATGGGACCTTACGCAGCCGAGCTTTCGAGCATCCCGACCCACCGGGCCGGGATGCTTTCTTAGTGGGAAGCTCTGATGAAATCGGCAAGCGCCGTCAGCAAGAGATTTTGCCTCAAGCCGAACGGTTAAAAAGGGTCGGAATCCTGTATGGATTTCCCGCTTTTTGAGCTGCGCGGATGGGGGAAAAGATCTGCCGCTCAGCCGCGGACGACTTATTCAGCGTTTCCTTAGTAAAAGGAGGAGATCATGGCGTCTTATGAAGCGCTGGCAGCCAGCTACGATCGGCTGACCAACGATGTGGACTACCGGGCAGTGGTGGACTTTTATTTCCGGATCATGGAACGGGAGGGGCTGAGGCCCCGGACGGCGGTGGACCTGGCCTGCGGAACAGGCTCTGTGAGCCGCCTGCTGGCGCAAAGAGGTCTGCGGGTCATCGGTGTGGATCTGTCTGAGGAAATGCTGACTGTGGCCCGCCAGAAGGCTGAGAATGACAATCCCGCCCCCTGGTTCGTGCGCCAGAGCCTGCAGAAGCTCCAGCTCCCCAGAGGCGTGGACCTGGCGGTCTGCGCTCTGGACAGTCTGGACTACATAACCGACCCGAAAGACTGTGCCGAGGCCATTCGACGGGTGTACCGGGCCTTAAATCCCGGAGGGATCTTTATCTTTGACGTGAATACCCCCGAAAAACTCCGGGCCATGGACGGACAGATCTTTTTGGATGAGGACGACGACGTGTACTGTGTCTGGCGCGGAGAATTTGATGAGCAGACCAACATCTGCGCTTACGGCATGGACTTGTTCCAGCGGCAGGGGGCTGTGTGGACGCGCGGCTTTGAAGAGCATCGGGAGTATGCCTACAGCCGGCAGCAGCTGGTGGGGTACCTGAAGGCCGCCGGCTTTACCCATATTGAAGTATTTGCCGACCGGCTCCTGGAAGCGCCCAGGCCCGGCGAGCAGCGCATTTATTTGAAAGGCAGAAAGGGAATCCGATTATGAGCGACTATTTGATCCGGGGCATGACCATGGACGGCTTTGCCAAGCTGGTGGCCATCCGCTCCACCGATCTGGTGCGGCGAGGCACCCAGATCCATGGAACTACGCCCAACGCCACAGCGGCCTTTGGACGCGCCCTGACGGCGGCGTCCATGATGGGCAATATGCAGAAGGTGGACAACGGCTCCATGACCCTGCAGATCCGGGGCGGCGGCCCCATCGGCACCATCACCGTGGTCTCCGACGCCGTGGGCAACGTCCGCGGCTGTGTCACCGAGGCCAAGGTTCCTCTGGTGGAAAAGTACCCCGGGAAGCTGGATGTGGGCGCCACGGTGGGCCGTGATGGCACCATCACCGTCATCCGGGACTTGCAGATGAAGGAACCCTATGTGGGCTCTGCCCAGCTGGTCTCCGGCGAGATCGGCGACGACGTCACCGCCTACTTCGTTCAGAGCGAACAGATCCCCACGGCCTGCGCTCTGGGCGTTCTGGTGGACCGGGACAGGACGGTAAAGGTGGCAGGCGGCTACCTGATCCAGATTCTGCCCGGCGCGCCGGAGGAGACCGTCAGCGCCCTGGAGGAGGGAGTCCAGCGGGCCGGCGCCGTGACGCCCATGCTGGAGCAGGGGATGACCCCGGAGGATATCCTGGGCCAGGTCTGCGGCAGTCTGGGCGCGGTCTTCCTGGAGAAGACGGAGATCAGCTATAAGTGCTACTGCTCCCGGGAGCGGGTGGAGGGCGCTCTGATCAGCCTGGGCAGGAAGGAACTGACCGAGATTATGGAAGAGGGCGAGGCGTTCCCTGTGGAGTGCCAGTTCTGCGATACTGTGTATCGGTTTACCCCGGAGGACATCCGGGAGCTTCTGCGCAGGATCTGACGTAAATGGCCTTTGGCGGGCAGTGGAGATGGGCCTGAAAAGAATTTGTCGGACTTATGAAAAAAAGACTTGACAAATCGGGAATTTGCGTGTATAAATAAACACGTTGCTGATCCGACCCGGAAATGAAAAGTTTGCGCGAAGGATCAGCGGGGCGCGCGGGTTTCGATCCCTGCTGCCCGCCAAACAACTTGGCCCGGTGGTGCAGTCGGTTAGCACGCCAGCCTGTCACGCTGGAGGTCGACGGTTCGAGTCCGTTCCGGGTCGCCATATCGCGTTTGCGTTTGAGGAGAAGTCGTTCTCCTCAATTTGCCTCTGTAGCTCAGTAGGTAGAGCGGTGGACTGAAAATCCATGTGTCGTTGGTTCAATTCCGACCGGAGGCACCAGATGCGGGTGTAGCTCATCCGGTAGAGCGCCACCTTGCCAAGGTGGAGGTAGCGAGTTCGAGCCTCGTCACCCGCTCCAAAACAGGCTTAAGTTCCTGTTTGACGCGTTCCGGCGCGGCCTTTCCCACGGGGGAGGAAAAACTGGAAAAAATCCGATTTTTCCCGGAGAAACGGGAGAAAAACCGGGAATGGAAGACTCTAAATTCGTCAAATTATTTTGAAAAAAATGCTTGACAAAATGAGGTTTCCCGTGTATAATTAACCACGTCGCTGAGGCGCACAGCCGAAAGCGAAGGTTCGGGAGCATAGCTCAGCTGGGAGAGCACATGCCTTACAAGCATGGGGTCACAGGTTCGAGCCCTGTTGTTCCCACCATAATTTGGCCCGGTGGTGCAGTCGGTTAGCACGCCAGCCTGTCACGCTGGAGGTCGACGGTTCGAGTCCGTTCCGGGTCGCCATATCGCGTTTGCGTTTGAGGAGAAGTCGTTCTCCTCAATTTGCCTCTGTAGCTCAGTAGGTAGAGCGGTGGACTGAAAATCCATGTGTCGTTGGTTCAATTCCGACCGGAGGCACCAGATGCGGGTGTAGCTCATCCGGTAGAGCGCCACCTTGCCAAGGTGGAGGTAGCGAGTTCGAGCCTCGTCACCCGCT
>CALXFT010000055.1 GCA_944387635.1 uncultured Oscillospiraceae bacterium
TCTGACGCTCCACCGGAGCGTCATTCACTCCCGCGACTGCGCTTCGCTTACCCCAAGGGGCGAGCCAAGGGCGGCCTGCGGCCGCCGGGGGGTCTTCACTTCCACGACTGCGCTTCGCTTACCCCAAGGGGCGAGCCGAGGGAGGAGTTCGCCCGCCAATGCGAAACGCCGCCCCGAAAAATGGGCGGCGTTCTGTATGCTCAGGCGGCGGTTTCCGTGGCCTGGGTGGTTTCCGTAGCTTCGGTGACTTCCGTAGCTTCCGCGGCGTATTTGTCCGGATTCATGGCCAGGTCCAGGTAGTACGCTTCCCGGTCCTGGGCTTCCTGGGCCAGCCAGGTCTGGCATTCCTCCAGGCCTTCGCCTACCAGGGCCATGGTCCGGTCGTAGGAGTCCACGGCCTGCTGATACAGGCTGTCGGAGAGGTGATACTTCTCCTTCCAGGACTCCCGGGTGCTGTCGTCCAGGGGCAGGATGTAGTACCCGTCTCCGGAGACCAGGTTCACCCAGGTGGGCATGAGCTCCACGCTGTCCAGGTAGACCCGGCCGTCGGAGTACTTGCAGAAGGTGATGCTGAACAGGACTCCGTCCTCGGTGTGGGCGGTGGTGATCTGGGACAGCTTGCCCTTGCGCTGGTTGGATACGGCGTTGCCCATGGAGTACAGGACCACGGTCTTGTGCTCCGGGTCCGTGGTGCTGGTCAGCAGATCCATGGGCTGGACCACGTGGGGATGGCCGCCGACAATCACGTCAATGCCCAGGTCGCACAGCCGCTGAGACATCTTCACATGCAGCGCGTTGGCGGTCAGGGCGTACTCCTGGGGACCCCAGTGGATGTAGAGCACCGTGGCCTCCACGCCGGCGGCTTCCATTTCCGCCAGGTACTGCTCCACCTCCTGGTACATGGGCTCGACGTTGTTGGGGTTGTAGCAGTTGATGTTGTCGTAGGTGGCGCCGGTCATGGGGATGCCGTTGAGGGAGGGGGTATTCCCGCCGCCGTTGGAGGTCTCGTAGGTGTAGCAGAGCATGCCGATCTTGATGCCGTTGATCTCCTTAATCAGATACTTGGGGTCCTCCGCCTCGGCCATGGTACCCAGGGTGTCCAGACCGGCGGACTGAACCACCTCCAGGGTCCGGACGTAGCCGTCCCAGCCGGTGTCAAAGCTGTGGTTGTTGGCGGTGAGGAGCATGTCCAGACCGGCGTTCTTACAGGCGTCCACGATCTCGTCGGGACAGTTGAACAGGGGGTTGCCCTGATAGGGCTTGGAATCCCCGGCCAGGGTGGTCTCCAGATTGGCAAGGGCGTAGTCCGCGCTCTGGGTGTACTCGGACAGATAGGTGAAGATAAAGTCGAAGTTGTAGGTCCCGTCACCCTGGGCGGCCAGGCTGATGATGGGCTTGTGCATGAGCAGGTCACCGGTAGAGGCGATGGTTGCGGTGGCGATCACCTTCTCCGGCTCCGGCATGGTGGTCTCGGGGGGTTCGGTCTCGGCCTCCGTGGGACGGGTGGAGACGGGAAGCGTGACCACAGGGGCCTCTGTGGGGACCTGGACCGTGGAGGTGTTCACCAGGTCGACGCACATCCACACCACCAGGGCGGTGGCGGCGATGAGCGCCAGGATCAGCAGGATCAGCACGACGCGGACTGCGGAGCTGCCTCGACGGGGGTTACGGGACATGGGGTAGAGCCTCCTTTTTGTTCATTCCGGCAAGTAACAGACCCGCTGGACGGGCTTGCCGGCTTTGAGATAGATTCTGGGGACCCGGCGGCTGATGCCGCAGGGGAATTCATATTGAAAGCTGCCGGCCCGGGCGGCAATGGCCTCCATGGTGATGGTCTCGGAGCCGTCGGTTCCAATCAGGGTGACGGGAGTACCGGGAACCGCGCCGGGGATGCCGGTGACGTCCACCATCATCTGGTCCATACAGATCCGGCCCAGAATGGGGGCCTTCTGCCCTCGGACCAGCACATAGAAGCTTCCGGACAGGCTGCGCCGGTAGCCGTCGGCATAGCCTACGGGCAGGGTGGCCACGGTGGTGTCGGCCCGGGTGACGAAGGCGCCGCCGTAGCCGATCTCCCGGCCGGCGGGCAGGGTCTTTACATAGGTGATGTGGGTGCGCCAGGACATGGCCGGGCGCAGGGGCAGCAGGCTCGGATCCACCTGGTCGCTGGGGTACATGCCGTAGGTGATGATGCCGCAGCGGACCATGTCGTAGGGAACGTCGAAGTTCATCAGTCCGGCGGAGTTGTTCAGGTGGCGGATGGGGATGGAAACCCCCTGGTCCTTCAGCATGGCTTCGAAGGCGTCGAAGCGCTGCCGCTGAAGCAGGGCGCGGGTCAGGTCCGCGCAGTCGGCGGTGGCGAAGTGGCTGAACAGCCCCTCGGCCCTGAGTCCCGGCAGGGCGGTGATTTCGGCGCACAGCCGGGCGCTCTCCTGGGTGGGCTGAAAGCCGACGCGGCTCATGCCTGTGTCCAGGGCGAAGTGGAAGGGGGCCTCCATGCCGGCCTCCTCAGCGGCCCGGGACAGGGCCAGGGCGTCCTCATAGCGGAAAATGGCCGGACGGATTCCCATTCGGAGGGCCTGGGGGAAGGCGTCCTGGGGGGCGCTGCCCAGGATCAGAATGGGCTTGGTCAGCCCGCCCCGGCGCAGCTCCACCGCCTCGGGCATGGAGCTTACCCCGAAGAAGGCACATTTGGACTCCAGGAGCCGCGCCACGGGAACGGCCCCGTGGCCGTAGGCGTCGGCCTTCACAACGGCCATAACGGCCACGCCGGCTTTTTGACAGACGGCGTCGAAGTTTGCCGCGATGGCATCCAAATCGATAAAGACCTGACTGTTGTGGGTCTGCATAAGCCTCATCTCACTCATTTCATAACAAGCCCCGATCGGAATCCTGACCTTTTACCGCGCCGGAATATTCGCCTGACGGGCGTATGGGATAAACCACGGAATTTTGACCAAGAAAGATATGCCCGGACGGTTCGGAAAACCGCGGGATATGGTACAGTTTACCACAGAAAGTTACAAATGTAAACAAGAAAACTTCTTAAGGTTTTCCAAAGACCGGCAGGAGGGACGGGGATTGCGGGGCGCATCGCAGGGGAGGCGTTTCGCCTCCCGCTTTTTTCGCACCGGCGGACGGTACGGACCCGGCAAACGGGACGGGAAACCCGTCCCCTACGGGGGCTGCGCGGCAGGCCGTGGGAATGAAAACAGGCATGGGCTTTTGGCCCATGCCTGTTTTCAAAAGGAAAATCACATCGGTGAAAGGAAGATTACATGTCGAAGGGTTCCATGCTGAGGACGGGGTGGCCCACCTCGGACAGGTAGTTCAGCAGCTCCTCGGGGTCCTCGGTGCAGATGGTCTCGTCGGCGATCATGTCGGTGAAGTTCTCCACGCCGTACATATCCAGAGCGGTCTTGTCCAGACGCTCGCGCATCTGATCCTTCAGCAGCTTGGGCAGCCAGACAATCCGGCCGGGGCCGCCTTCGGCAGCGATGAACTTGTGGGAGGAGATGAAGTGCTTGCCGTGGCCCATGAAGCCGGGGGTCTGAACGCCGCCGCCGGTCATGGAGGCCATTTCGGAGAAGGTCATGCCCAGGGGGGTCATGCCGGCGTGCTCACGGCAGGTGATGACCACGCCCATGGACACAGGCTCCACGCCGCAGATACACTCGAAGCAGCCGCAGGAGGTCATGGGGTCCTGGAACAGAGAGTACAGGGTCACATGCTCCAGAGCGCCGTGGCTGTACTTCTGGACGGCCTCGTCCACGGTGGTGTAGCGGCCCAGCTTCTCGTCCGTGCAGCCTTCCTTGGGGATGGGCTGGCAGGGACCGGCGGGGTCCAGCTCCTTGGTGGCCTTGGCGTCCAGCCAGGAGACGGCGCCGCACAGGCCCAGACGCTCGGGGGTGACGATGCACACGTGGCTGGGAGAGAAGGCCTGGCACATGATGCAGGTGTAGTACTCGCCTACGGACTCGTCGGTCATGGAAGCAAGACGCGCGTCACGACGGTCGAAGATCTCGTTGGCGGCGGCCCGCAGGGCCTTGTTCTGCTCGGCGTCCACCACGATCCGGACCTGGCACTTGTCCACCACGGCCTCGAACTCGTTCTTGACCTTGGCGTAGAGGACCTCGCCCAGGTGGCGGAACTTGAAGCCGGCCTCGAAGGCGGCCTTGCTGATCCGGACCCGGATCATGTCCCGCTGGCCGGTGTGCATAACGCCCTCGATGCAGTTGATCCAGGAGTGGATTTTACGCTCCATAACGGACTCAAAGTCGGGCTGCATGGCCTTGCCGGCCACTTCCACGGTGTAGGACAGGGAGATCTTGGAGCCTACGGCCACGTCGTCGATCTCGGGTCCGATGACCTCGATCTTGTGATCCTCGACCTCGGAGGCCTCCTTGGTCTGGACCAGCTCGAAGCAGTCCACACGGGAGCCGTCCACTTCCACCTGCATGTCGCCCCGGCGGATGATCTCGCCTTCGAAGGCGGTGGCGAAGGACACGGGGATGTCGATGTGGGTGATCTTCAGCTTGATGTCCCGGGCCTCCAGGGAGGTGGCGTTCCACTTGGCGGTATCCAGCTGCTGGATCAGGGACTTAGGCACCCGGAACATGTTCTCGGTCTCGTTGGAGACGACGGGGAAGCCCAGGCAGATGGCGCCGGCGCCGTAGGAGACGATCTCGTCGGACAGGGGCTTGTAGGCGTTGACGAAGGCCCGGACCCGGTCCATGGTGTACTTGGCCAGGGCGTCGAAGTCGCCGGGGGTGATGTTGCCGAAGATCAGGGCGGCCCGGACGGCCACGGAGACCACGTGGATGACGGACTGCATCTCATAGCCCAGGGGTACCACGCGGACGTTCTCGCCCAGCTTCATGCCGGCCTCATGGCAGTGGCGGATGGACTCGCCGGTGAGAGTGACCAGAATGCCCTGGGCCTGGTAGGACTTGGCCAGAGCCACGGTCTCGGCGGGGTCCTCGGCGCCGCCGATGATGACGGCCACGCCGGGGATGTCGCCGGTGACCAGAGGCACGCCCAGGTTCCGGACGAAGGCGTCGGTCAGGTGGCCCATTTCGGGCTCGGTATAGGGCTCGGCGCCGTGGAGGTACTTCAGGGCCTCCAGGAACTCGGCGCACAGGGCGGAAGCGATGCCGCTTTCGAAGGCGTCGTGGAGCCGGTTGTTGCGGGTCATCTTGCCCTTGATGACGTCCATGGCGGCCTTCATCTCACCCAGGGTGGTGATCTTCACGCCGGTGACGCCGTAGTAGCAGGGCAGGGAGTAGGCGGTGCCGGGGAAGGACACCGGTTCGCTCTCGCCGTAGGCGGCGATCGCTTCATCAATGGCGGCTACGGTACGGGCGTAGTTGTAGTCGTTACCGCCAAAAACTCTATCAAAAAGTGTCACGGTATTTCCTCCTAATTATGTTTCGTCACGATCCAGGATCTGCTTGATCTTCCGGATCTCCTCGATGGCCGCGGGGCTGAAATCGTAGGGAGACTTTCCCTGACGGTCCGCATCCATGATCTCCAGGTTGTAATGGATGAAGCCCAGAAGATCCTCCGCCGGGATGCTGCCGCGGATGAAGTCCTCGTCCTTTTCGTCCCGGACCTTGTTGGCCACCACCCGGACCCGGGTGATGCCCAGATCGGCGGCCAGCCGCTTGACATTGCGGTAGGTCTGGACGGAACGGGCGCCGGGCTCAATGACCACGATGAACTGGTCCATATTGGCGGCGGTACCCCGGCCCAGGTGTTCAAGACCGGCCTCCATGTCCATAATCACCACGTCGTCCTTGCGGTAGGTCAGGGCGGAGAGAATGGACTTGAGCATGACGTGCTCCGGGCAGACGCAGCCGCTGCCGCCTAAGTCCACGGTACCCATGACCAGCAGCTTCACGCCGTTGATATCCCTGGAGAAGGTATCGGGAATGTCGGCCACATAGGGGTTGAGCTTAAAGAACTTGTTGGCGGCGGTGGCGCCGGTGCGCTCTTCCACCAGGGTGCGCATTTTGGAAATGGGTACGATGGCGTCCACTTCCTCCTGGCTCAGACCCAGGGCCAGGCCCAGATTGGCGTCCGGGTCCACATCCGCGGCCAGAACGGTGCGGCCTTCGTCGGCGTAGAGGCGGGCCAGGGTGGAAGACAGGGTGGTCTTACCCACGCCGCCCTTGCCGGTAATTGCAACTTTCATCGGAAAAGGACCTCGTTATTTCTTGACATCAGATTCCCAGAGCGGTCCGCTTGGCTTCGATGCATTCGATCATCTTGTCGCCGAGCTTGTCAATGTCGGTCTCCACCACAAACCGGGCCTCCACCCAGTCCTTGATGCCGTGCTCGCCCTGGAGCAGAGCGGTGACTTCCTCGGAGCCCTTGGTGTAGGGGTCCACGCCCAGGAAGGTCTCGATACCGGTGGCAACCACGTAGTTGCCGATGGACACGGCCTTCTCGGACATCCACTCGGGGGCGCAGCCCACCACGGGGACCTGGGAGATGGGAATGCCCCAGTCCTTGGCAATGTCGGAGGCCAGGATCATCATACGGGAGATATCCACGCAGGAGCCCATGTGCAGGACGGGAGGAATGCCGGCCAGTTCACACACGCGCTTCAGACCAGCGCCGCAGTACTCCTTGGCCTTCTCGGGGTCCATGAGGCCGGCCTTGGCGGCAGCCTGGGCGGAACAGCCGGAGACGATGAGGAGGATGTCGTTCTCCAGCAGCTTCTTCATCAGGCCGATGTGGGCGGAGTCGGGACGGACCTTGGGGTTGTTGCAGCCGACCATGGCCACGGCGCCCCGCAGAACGCCGGAGTGGACGCACTCGATCAGGGGCTTGGTGGTGCCGAACTGGTCCACCTGGGAGTTGGCGACGCCGTCCAGGACCTTCTTGATGGCCTCAACGGAGTAGCCCACCCGGGCGTGCTGCTTCTGGCTGGGGATGTTGACCAGCTCGCTCTTGCGGTTCTTGAAGTTCTCAATGGCCATTTTCACGATGGCCTTGGCGTTCTCGCCGGCAGTCTCCGCGCTGAACTGGATGAACTCGGAGTCGGGCATGCGGGCGATGGGGGAGGTGGTGATGAACTTGGTGTGGAAGCACTTGCTCAGGGGACCCAGGGCGGGGAAGATGCACTGGACGTCCACGACGATGGCTTCGCAGGCGCCGGTGAGGACCACGTTCTCCTGGTTCAGGAAGTTGCCGGCCATGGGGATGCCGTGACGCATGGCCACTTCGTTGGAGGTGCAGCATACGCCGGAGACGGTAATGCCCTTGGCGCCCATGGACTTGGCGTAGGCGATCATCTCGGGGTCGTTGGCGTAGTAGACCACCATCTCGGACAGGGAGGGATCATGGCCGTGAACCACGATGTTGACGTTGTCCTTCTCCATGACGCCGATGTTGGCGGTGGTGTCCACGGGCTTGGGGGTGCCGAACATGACGTCGGAGAACTCGGTACCCATCATGGAACCGCCCCAGCCGTCGGACAGACCGGCTCTCAGAGCGTGCCGGATCAGCGCTTCGGGCAGGGAGGAGCAGCCCATGTGGGTCATATGCAGGGACTGGGAGACCTCCCGGTCGATGGCCCGGGGCTCAATGCCGGCGGCCTTCCACAGATCCTGGGTGTGCTGAGGCGCGCGCTTGAGGAACCGCTGGGTGCCGAAGGGCTTGCCGTACTCCAGCAGGCCGATCTCCGCCATCTCGTGGGCCAGGTCATAGATGTCCTTCCCTTCGGTCTCCACGCCCCATTCCTCGGCGATGCGGATCAGCTTCTCCGGGTCCTTGACCTGGTAGTTGCCGCCTTCGCGGGTCTGGTGCAGGGTGTGCATGATCTC
Organism: uncultured Oscillospiraceae bacterium; assembly: GCA_944387635.1. GTDB lineage: Bacteria > Bacillota > Clostridia > Oscillospirales > Oscillospiraceae > Faecousia. Next base: position 7,830 of record CALXFT010000055.1, read on the forward strand.
ACGGCCGTGGTCGGAGTGGGTGGCGGCGCCGCCGGCGGTGAAACGCAGATAGTTGCGGGCGACAATGCCATGCACATCGCAGCCGCAGATGCCTCTGGGAGCCTTCTTGGTGATGCGGCAGGGACCCATGGAGCAGATCCGGCAGCAGGTGCCGCTCTCGCCGAAGCCGCAGTGAGGAGTCTGGTTCTTGACCCGCTGCTGCCAGGTGTCCGCGCCCACCTTCTGGGCGTTTTCCAACAGAGAGTTGGTGGCAGCTTCCATCTCCTCGATGGTGGTTAAAGATGCCCAATCCTTCAAAGTGATATCCTCCTATGTATTGATGTTGCTTTAAGACGAACACAACATTGTGCAGGACACAATGTATCGATATTATTCTACTAATTCGCGCAGGGATTGTCAACCGTGTGAAACTTACAAAAAGTGACGGGTTTTCCCCATCCCCCCAGGGGGGTTTTTGGTGATTTTACAGGAAAACCGCCGGTCCGGGGGACGGAATTCTGGAATTTCAGGACACAAAAATTCTCTCCGCAAAAATGAGGAAAAAATTCCGCCGCCATTCGCATGGCGGCGGAGGCGTTATGTAGACAGAGTTGGTTTTCGGGAGGCGGACAATTTACCACATGACGTAGACGGTCTCCGATTCCACGGTCCAGGGGAACAGGTTGTAAGAGCGCAGCCAGTCGATGGTATTGGTCATTTCCGGGTAGACGTTGATCTCGTAGCAGGTCATCTCATTGCTGGATTCCGGAAGGGTGACGCTGGACTGGGCCTGAGTGTCTTCGCTGAGGTCGCGGCCGCCCTTGACCCAGATGCTGATGCTGATGCTTCTGTCGATCCGGGACGCGGCGTCATATTCCATTTCCTCTTCAAATTCTCCGGTGTAATAGAAGTGGCCTTCGTGAAGCAATGCGCTATAGGCGGTGGCGTTGGCCTGGCAGTCGGCCTTCATCGCCTCCAGCAGGGCTTCTATGGCTTCGGGGGTCGTGCAGGCGGGGTCCATGTCCTTATCATCCACCCTGCTGACGGTGACCTCCGAGACCCGATCCGTGTTCAGGGACAGGCCGTAGAGGTTGACACCCCATGCGGAAGCCTCCTCGCTGTTGCAGAAAATGGTGTCCCAGTCGCTGAGCAGGGTTTTGAGGAGCTGTCCCTCCTCCTGGTCGGCCCAGAGGAAGAACTGGCGCTCCATGGTGGCGCCGTTGTTCAGCTCATAGGTCAGGGTGATGCTGGAGCTGTAGCGGCAGGAGAGAATCTCCGGCTCGTAGGACTGGGCGCCGTAGGTTTCCGCGGTAGACCGTTCGTCATAAATCTGGGATGCGAAAGCGTCGTAGTCCGTCAGGTAGGCGCCGCTCTGCTCCAGCCGGTCCTCCAGGATCAGGCTGTGAATCCGCCGGACGGTTTCGATATCCGCTTCCTCGGTGAAGGCGGCGCCGGGGCCGGAGCCGTAGATGGATACGCTCTGAATGTCTTCGGTCTGCGGAATCCGCTCGTCGATCTGCAGCAGGTCAAACCGGACCACGGCCAGGGACAGACCCAGGACGGCGGCAGCGGCGGCCAGCCCCAGCCAGTTGCGGGGGCGGAAGACCCGCATGGTCCGCTCCAGGATCATCCGGGCGGCGAACCAGCCCAGGGCCAGGCCCAGAACCAGACACAGGTATTGCAGCCACGTTACGTCCAGGATCAAAACGGCCATCAGGTAGGCCATCACGGACCCCAGAACCGCGGCCAGGACCAGGAACACCGGCCGCAGGACCGGGAAGGACACCACGTCGCCGGCGGTCTCCAGGCGGCGCTTGCGGTACAGGACCAGGCCCAGGGCCAGGAAGGCCAGACCCACGGCGGCATAGACGGCCAGGGCTGTCCAGCTGTCTTCGCAGCCGGTGAGCCAGAACTCGCCCCGGACCTGATCCGGCCGGTAGGCGCTCTGGATCAGGGCCTCATGGTAGCCGGTGAACTCTATATAGCTGCCGGTTGCCAGCGTATACACGGGGGACAGAGCTATGGACAGCCGGGTGGGCGTGATGACGCCGTAGAGCATGGGGGTGTAGAGGGAGTCCACAAAGAAATAGGCCAGCAGGGACCCGAAGTTCACCACGCAGTAGATCCCGATGGCGGCGAACCGGTTGCCCACGCAGATCATGCTGAAAACCCCGATGCCGAAGAAGCACAGGTACTGCAGATTGGAAGCCAGGAACCACAGGGGGCTGATGAGCCAGGCATTCTGGATGCTGGTGCCGGCCAGCAGAGGCAGGCTGACCAGAGCCATAAGGGCGGTGGGCAGGACCGAGAAGGTCAGGCCCGCGGCCAGGTGGGTCAGATACCAGCTCTCCCGGCGCAGGGGCAGGGCGTGGAGGCCGTAGCACATCCGGGTATTGCACAGGTCTCCGAACAGCAGCAGAGCGGTCAGCAGGCCGTAGCACAGGTTCACCGCGGCCATGAACTGGATGCATTCGCCCATATAGACCGGGAACCAGTAGTGGTTGTTGTCGGAGGCATTCCGGGCCTCGGTGTACATGATGATTATGCCCAGGATCAGGCACAGGGCGTACAGGAGCCAGACCGGGGCGTACCGGGTCAGGTCCTTCTTGCAGACCGTGGAATTAAAGCAGGATGTTTTTGACCGCATCGCTGACACCTCCCAGTTCGTAGATGAAGATTTCCTCCAGAGACAGAGGCAGAACGTCAAAATAGGCGGGCCTGGAGGCCGCGGCCTTGGTGCTGATCTCCCAGGCCTGGCCCCGGACAATCAGGGTCTTGAGCCGGCCGGAGGCGGACTCGTGGAGGATCTCCAGTCCCTCAGGGGTGTGGCCCACGATCTGCAGCTTGTGGGTGGAGCCCTGCATGTCCGCCAGGCTGCGCTGTAAGAGCATGGCGCCGTGGTCCATGATGCCCACATGGTCGCACACGTCCTCCAGCTCCCGCAGGTTGTGGGAGGAGATGAGCACCGTGGTGCCGTTCTGGGACACGTCGGACAGGATCAGGCTCATGACCTGGCGGCGCATAATGGGGTCCAGGCCGTCCACAGGCTCGTCCAGCACCAGCATGTCCGGATGGGCGCTCAGGGTCAGGTGGAAGGCCGCCTGCTTCTGCATGCCCTTGGACATCCGGCGCAGGGGCAGATCCTTGGGCAGCCGGAACACGTCGTAGAGCTGGCGGAACAGCTCCCGGTCAAATTTCGGGTAGACCCCCTGGTAAAACCGGCCCATCTCCTCCAGGGAAGCCGAGGGGAAGAAGAAGATCTCGTCGGGAATGCAGCCGATGCGGGCCTTGGCCTGGGGGTTCTCGAAGACCGGTTGGTCCTCCAGCAGCACCGTGCCGGTTTCCGGCTGATAGACGCCGGTGGCGTGGCGGATGGCGGTGGATTTGCCCGCGCCGTTGGGACCCACCAGTCCGTAGACCGCCGCCTTGGGCACGGTCAAGGTCAGATTGTCCAGGGCCTTGAAGCTGCCGAAGGTTTTGGTCAGATTTTCAATTTTCAGCATGTTCGTTACCTCCCGTCTCGATCCGCTGGATCAGCGTCTCCCGCAGGACACCCAGGGATACCAGGGCCGCGGTGGATTCGTCAAAGGTATCATACCAACGCCCCAGCTCCTGCTGCTGACATTGGGCGCCGCCGGTGACGAAGCAGCCCTTCCCAGGCACCGTGGCGATCCAGCCGTCGGATTCCAGCATGCGGTAGGCGCGCTGGATGGTGTTGGGATTGATGGCCAATTCCGCGGCCAGTTCCCGGACGCTGGGGAGCTTGTCGCCGGACTGCAAAATGCCCGTGGAGATCTGTTCGCGAAGACCGCTGAAGATCTGGGTGTAGATCGGCCGGGAGTCCCGGTAGTCCAGATGCACCATAATTTCCCTCCTGACTGTACAACTGTACTAATCGTGTTAGTACAGTTAATATAGCAGGTATGGAAGAAAGTGTCAATAGGGGGAAGCTTAAGCTTTTCTTACGATTGGCTTAATACGGGAAAATTCCCCGCCTCACGGAGGCGGGGGGGCGCGGAAGCGGCCGCGGTACTGCCGGGGGGTGCAGCCCTTGCGCTCCCGGAAGGTTCTGGTGAAGTAGCTCATGTCGGAAAAGCCGCAGTCCAGGGCGATGGCGTTGATCTTCCGGTCCGTGGTCAGCAGCAGCTCCGCCGCCCGTTCCACGCGCAGCTGGATCACGTACTGCATGGGGCTCATGCCCAGGATCTGCCGGAAGCACCGCAGACACACGCTGCCGCTGACGGAAACCGTGGCGGCAATCCGCTCCACGGTGAGCTCCTCGGCGTAGTGCAGCTGGATGAAGCGCAGCATTTGCTTCAGCCGCTGGGCGCTGAGCCGGTCCTGCCGGCTCAGGGGCTGGCTGGGCCGGTTGCGGACCAGCAGCCGAAGGGCGGCGCACAGCCGGTACCGGGCCAGGTTCTGATGGTCCTCTTCCTCAAAGACCACGGCGTGCCAAGCCTCCAGGATCTGGTCCATCACCGCCTTCTGCCAGGGGATCTGGGGCTCCAGCTTCAGCCACCGGAAGTCCCGGTCCTGGAGCAGGGGCTGGATCAGGTCCTGCCAGAAGACGCTTTCGGCGCTCTCTCCAGCCAGGCGGGGGTGGAAGACCACGGAGCGGAGCACCGCCGGGTTCCCCTCGGTTCGGGCCACGCTGTGCAGGACCCCGGAGTTGAGGAAGCACCCCTGGCCCGGCTGAAGCAGGACCCGAGCCCCCTTCACATCCACCGGGATCACCCCGGAGATGGCCACGACGCACTCGAATTCCTCGTGCCAATGCCAGGGGACAAAGAACCGGGACACCTCGTCTTCGTAACAGGCCAGAGGGAAGGCGGTGGAGCCGTGCTGGATATCCTCCCGGCCCAGGGAGTCCGCGGCGGCGCCGCACAGAGATATGGACATGGGAGCAGCCCCCTTTCGGCCGAAGCGGCGGGTAATGGTGAATCGGGAACGGGTGTGGGCTCCGGCCGGCGGGAAACGCCGGCACGGAGAACAGATACGACGATTTTGTCATAGAAAATCGCCGGGATCGTCCTACTCTTTTCTTGAAAAGGGTGATATTATGATAGCAAATTTTCAGGAGGTTTGCAATATGGTTTCCTTACTTCTGGCCGTGATCTATCTGGCCTTCATTTCTCTGGGACTTCCGGACTCCCTGCTGGGCTCCGCCTGGCCGGTGATGTATCCGCAGATGGATGTACCCATCTCCTACGCGGGGATCATTTCCATGATTATCTCCCTGGGCACCATCGTCTCCAGCCTCCAGAGCGACCGGCTGACCCGGCTTCTGGGGGCGGGGAAGGTGACGGTCATCAGCGTGGCCGCCACGGCTCTGGCCCTGCTGGGCTTTTCCCTGTCGGACCGGTTCTGGATGCTGTGCATGTGGGCCGTTCCCTACGGCCTGGGGGCGGGCAGCGTGGACGCGGCTCTGAACAACTATGTGGCCCTGCACTATGAGAGCCGTCATATGAGCTGGCTCCACTGCTTCTGGGGCGTAGGCGCCACGATTGGTCCCTACTGCATGAGCTTCGCCCTCACCGGCGGCATGGGCTGGCAGGGGGGATACCGGATCATTGCCCTGCTCCAGATGGTCCTGACCCTGATCCTGATTCTGAGCCTGCCTCTGTGGAAGCGCCGCAAGGGCGATGAGGCGGAGGAGCGGGAGGCGAAGGCCCTGAGCCTGGGGCAGATCCTCCGGATTCCCGGGGCCAAGGCGGTGATGCTGTGCTTCTTCTGCTACTGCGCCATTGAGCAGACCGCGGGCCTGTGGGCCAGCAGCTATCTGACGGAGCATAAGGGCGTGGAGCCGGAGCTGGCGGCGGCCTTTGCCAGTCTGTTCTACATCGGCATCACCCTGGGCCGGGCTCTCAGCGGCTTCGTGACCCTGCGCTTCAGCGACACCCAGATGATCCGCATGGGCTGCGCCGTCATCGCCCTGGGCATTGGGGCCATGGTGCTGCCCCTGGGCCGGTGGGCCTGTCTGGTGGGCCTGATCCTCATCGGCCTGGGCTGCGCCCCCGTCTACCCCTGCATCATCCACGCCACTCCGGCCCACTTCGGGGCGGAGAAGTCCCAGGCGGTGATCGGCGTGCAGATGGCCAGCGCCTATGTGGGAACCCTGCTGATGCCGCCCCTGTTCGGCGTCATTGCCCGGGGCCTCACCGCGGCTCTGCTGCCCTGGTATCTGCTGATCCTGCTGGCGCTCATGGCGCTCATGCATGAACTGCTGGTGAAGAAGACCGGGGCGGTGTGATTCATACTGATTCTCTTATCAAATCTTTAATCAATTTGGATAAAAACTTAATGCTTATCGACTTAACACAGCAAAACGTTTCGGAAAGCGTCAGCCTTATGCATAGGGTTTTGATCACAGCCAGGCCCTTGGCTCCCGCTCTCAAAGCCGCCCTCCCCTGGACCCCTCCCGGCGCGCTTCTCGTTTGGTGCCGGCATAGCCTTAAGCGCCAAATCGGTACGGTGTCCATGGCAAGCGCAAGCATCCTGGCAGCTGCCCAGACGGAAGTCTGCATGGAGCGAACAAATATCAGCATTTTTCGCTGCACAAAGTCGATAAGAAAAAATTAAATATTTTACTATGAAAGTCTCTGAAACAGCGGTAAAATTTGAACATTATGATGACTTATATTTTGGGTGGCTCCCGGCTGTCTTCCGGTTTTTCTCCGTCGAAGCCCTCGGGAGGCTCTTGTCCGCCCTCCGGTCTCTCTCCATTGAAGCCCTCAGAAGGCCGCTGGCCCATGACTTCGGCCTCCTGGCCCAGGTCCACCCGGATCTGCCCGGCGGTGAGGCTGCCGCTGACGCGGTAGGCCCCGGGGGCGGTGATGTTCACCACCGTGTGGGCGGCGGCTTCCTCGGCGCTGTGGCGGTCGGCGGCTTCCCCTTCGCCGTAGGGGTTGCCGCTGTCATAGGTATCCCGGTCTTCGTAGTAGATGATGTCGTGGGAGGTGCAGACGCTGTCGGTCTCCCCGCCGCCGTTTACGCTGATGCCCCGGTCAGACAGGACGATGGCGGTTTCTTCGGTGAAGCGGGAGACGTACTGGGTTGAGATGTCCGGCTGCTCCCAGGTTTCCGCAGCGGCGGCCGGCTCTGAGGCCTGGACAGTGGGCGCGGAAGAGGGGGCGGTCTGCGCGGAGGTCTCCTCCGGCTCCGGCCCGCCGCAGCCGGTAAGCATGGCGGCAGTCAGGCACAGGGCCAAAAGTCGTTGGCTTTTCATAATGGACTTCCTTTCAAAAGCGTATTGTCGCATACTCTGACAGTATACACCATTTGTCTGAATAGATTCTGAAAATTCCGTAAATATCTCCCCGGAAAAAGATCTCCAGCCGGCGGCGCACATTTTTCGTCCGGGAGAATACCATGGAATGAGCGGTGAAGCTCAGAAAACTGACACGGAGGTATTTCTTATGTGTAACAACAACGGTATTTGCGGCTGCTTCGGCAACAACTGGTGGTGGATCATTCTCCTGATCCTGCTGTTCAACTGCTGCGGCAACAATGGCAGCACCTGGGCAAACGGCTGCGGCTGTGACAACAACAACGGCTGCGGCTGCTGCTGAGCGAAAAAACGGGCGCCCCTTTGGGGCGCCCAAATTTCGTCGGTCAGGAATCACACACCGAAAACCGTCCAGATGTAGATGTAGGCGGGGATAATGGCGGCCAGGGTGAAGGGAATGCCGATTTTGAAGAAGTCGGAATTCTTCACCTCGTAGCCCTCCCGGCGCAGAATGCCGATGCCGGTGATGTTGGCGGAGGCGCCGATGGGGGTGCAGTTGCCGCCCAGGGTGGCGCCGGAGAGCAGGCCGAAGTACAGCGGAGTGGGGTCGCAGCCCATCTGGGCGGCCAGGCCCGCAATGACCGGGATCATGGTGGCCACATAGGGGATGTTGTCGATAAAGGCGGAGATCAGAACCGAGGCCCAGACGATGATGGAGTACATCAGGAACACGTTGCCCTTGCCCAGGTCGGCCAGGAGCTGTGCCAGAGCGTCGATGACGCCCATGTGGGAGATGCCGCCGATCATCAGGAACAGGCCCACCAGCAGGCCCAGGGTTTCAAAGTCGATGGCCTTCAGCGGTCCGGCCACGGCGTCCAGATTCTTCTTCCGCGCGAAGTTGTAGACCAGGCCGATGAGGAGCATGGAGCAGCAGATCAGACCGTTGGTCTCAGCGGGCAGGTTCCAGCTGTCGGGGGCGAAGGAGGCGCAGATCAGCAGACCGATGGCGCCGAAGAGCAGGACGGTGGGGATGTAGTCGGTCACTTCCGTCAGCTTGCCGGACTTGGGGATGGGCGCCTTCTCCTTGCGGAAGGTGTAGTAGACGATGCAGGCGGACAATACCGCGCCCAGCTCCACGGCGAAGAAGATGGAGAGCTTGCCGTGATACCAAAAGAAGTCCATGAAGGTCATGTCCAGGGCGGAGCCCAGCATGATGGCGGTGGTGTCGCCGACCAGGGTCGCGGCGCCCTGGAGGTTGGAGGAGACCGCGATGGAGATGATGACCGGCACCGGGTTGGTCTTCAGCTTCCGGCAGATCTCCAGGGCCACAGGGGCCACCATGAGCACCGTGGCCACGTTGTCCACGAAGGCGGAGATTACGCCGGCGAACAGGCTCAGGCATACGGCGGCCCACTGCACGTTGGGCATCCGGTCCATGATCATGTCGGCCATGCGCTCGGGCATGTGGCTGTCGATGAACAGCTGCACCAGGCCCATGGTCCCGCCGATCATCAGCAGAACGTTAAAGTCAAGGGCGGGGAGAATCTCATCCAGGGGCAGCATGCCGGTGAGGATGAACAGGATGCCGGAGGTCAGGGCGATGTAGGGCCGGAATTTGCTGAAGGTCAACATCAGCACATAGGTCGCGGCGAAGAGAATTATGGCAGGTATCATGTGGGTCTTCCTTTCTTATGTTACTACAAAGATTATCCTGAATTATTCACGCCACCCAAGATAGTGCGCTGAAGCCATCGACCCAAACACAATTTGCGGCATATCTTC
>CALXFT010000056.1 GCA_944387635.1 uncultured Oscillospiraceae bacterium
GCTGGCGGCGGGTGGTCGGCGCCGTGGGCTCCCACGCGTAGAGCGGGGTCAGCTCCAGGGCCGTCCCATTCTTGGGGATCAGAGCCAATCCGCCCCAATATGCCTGTCCGTCCGCGCCTTCCAGAGACAGGACGCAGCTGCCGCCCCATTGGGGGTCGCCGGCGTCCAGGCCGTGCTCCTGCCTGGCCAAGTCCCGGATCTGCTGAAACTCGGCCTCATAGCCTTCCCGCTCCCGGGAAAGGCCCATGGAGAACAGGGGCGTACCGCCGTCCCGGATGCTGATGCACACATTGCCCGTGTTCTCCACCTGCCGCAGCCATTCCACCGGGATCCGCTCCTGGCTGGTCAGATAGGCGCTGACCGTGCTGAAGGTATCGGAAAAGGTCTGCTCCGTCCGTTCCCGGATGTCCCGCGCGGAGACATACACGCTCAGCAAGGTCACGGCCAGCAGGATCGCCCCGGTAATGGCGGTGTTGAACAGGGTCAGCTTCCACCGCAGGCGTCTAATCATGTCCATCCTCCAGACGGTATCCGATCCCCCGGACCGTGGCAAGCTGGATTCGGCTTCCCACCTTGCGCAGGCTCCGCCGGAGAAAATAGGTATAGTTGTCCAGGTTACCGTCCTCCACCTCGGCGTCCATGCCCCAAACCCGAAGCAGAATGATCTGCCGGGGCAGAGTCTGTCCCGGATTGCGCAGGAACAGCTCCAGAAGATCTCCCAGCCGCTTGGAAAGGACCGTGGAGGCCTCCCCCCGGCGCAGGGTCAGGCTTCTGAGCTCATAGGTGATATCCCCGAAGGACAGGGCGTCCTCGCTCTGCAGACCGGCCGGGCGGCGCAGCACGTAGCGAATCCGGGCCAGCAGTTCCTCAAAGGCAAAGGGCTTGACCATATAGTCGTCGGCCCCGGCATTCAGGCCCAGGGTCCGGTCCCCCACCTGCCCCAGGGCGGTCAGGAAGATCACCGGCGTTGGGATTCCCTCCTGCCGCATGGCGCGCAGGACCGCCACGCCGTCCATCTTCGGAAGCATCCGGTCCAGCAGAATCAGATCATGGACACGGGAGCGTATGTACAACAGCCCCTCTTCTCCGTCCCCGCTGACATCCACCGAAAAGCCCTCCTGCCGCAGCTGAAAGGATATGGTCTGGCACAGGCTCTCGTCATCCTCGATCAGCAGTATCCGCATGGTAATTCCTCCTTAGTATCCACAGGGCCAGGAGCGCTGCCACCATGGCACTTACCATTGATTTTACCATATTCAGCAGCATTTGCAACTGTCTGTCTCCCCGGGCGGAAAACAAAAGATCGAGAAAATCCTCCTTCTGCTTTTCCAAACAGGTCTCCCAGAAGGAAAAATCCGACCATCGGGTGGGGATCAGATCCGGAGGTATCCAGATCCGGCTTCCCACCATCCAAAGGGTTCCCAGAACCAGGGCCGCCCCCAGGAGAGTCTTGCCCAGCAATCTGCCCTGACGCCCTGCCAACAGCTCCGGAAGGGACAGCTTTCTCCAGTCCCCACACAGATCTCTCGCGGCTGACAAGAGCAAAATGGCCGGAAACAGCAGCAGAAGATTCCCCGTCAGCGCCCACAGCAGAGAATGGTCCAGCACGTTCCCCGGAAGAGAATGCCGCATGAGAAACTGCTCGGCCTCCGATGTTCCCTGTTCTAAGGAAAGCGCCAGAACACAGCGGTCCAGAACCGCGCCGTCGCCGGTCCGGGCCATGGTGAGGATGGTGCGGTGCAGAGCCGCCACGGTACCCAGGACCGGATAGGTCTCGCCGCCCCATTGAACGCTCTGTCCGCCGCATTGGCTGGTGCCGAAAAGCTCCAGGGCCGTCTCTTCGTCGAGAAAGCATCCCTTCTGCCAGGCCAGGGCGCCAGTACCCATCAATTCCGGATTCCCTGCCAGCACCACATGATTGACCTGGGCGCTTTCTCCCGTTTGTTCACAGGAAAGGCTCTGCTTTCCCATATCCCCCCAGAAGCAGAAGCCCACAGGGGTCTCCTGTTCCAGCTCCAGGCCGAAGATCGCCTCGGCCTCCGCCGGTCCGATTCCCTGCTCCAGTTCCACATGGGTCCGTCCGGCCTCCTCCGCCGCCGCGGCCGCGCACCGAAAGCCCCATGCGTACAGCAGCGCGGCCGCCGCCAGCAGACACAGCTTTCGAATCATCCGCCCCTTCATATCAGCCCACCCGGACACGGCTGCCCACATCCACCGGCCTGTCGGAACCGACGATCACCTGGTCTTCGGAGGTCAGAGCCCCTTCATCCAGGGCTGCCGTGGTCTCGTTCTGCTCCAGCACCGTGACGATCACCTTCCTCGCCTGGTCCTGAGTGCCAAGAACCGACTCCACCTGGTCCACAACCAGCACATAGGTCCGGTTCTGGCTGTCCAGATGCAGGGCGGACAGAGGGACGCAGCAGCGGTAGGGCTGGGATTTCCGGGTAAAGGTGAGCTCCGCGCTGGCTCCCAACGTCATGGTGTCCGCCGGAAGCTGCACCATCATCCGGTAGAAGCCCTCCGTCTCCTCCTCGGAAGACAGGGTGGTCACGGCCAGGTCCGAATACTCCCTGCCGGTCGCGGACGCCTGAAGCGTCACCTTGTCCCCTACCCCAATGTACTCGCTCTGCTCCCTGGTGATCAGGCACGAAAATTTCAGCCCCTGATTCAAGTCCGCCAGCAGCATAGCCGCCGTATCAGAGGTCTTGCCTCCCGTCTGAACATTGCAGCCGGTGACGATCCCGTCCACAGGCGAAAGGACCTTCCCCTCCGCTTCCAGAAGGGCCTCCAGCTTTTCCAGTTCCAGTTCCATTTGCTCATAGGTGATCTGCCCGATCTGGGCGGAATGGTCGCTGCTGCTTGGCAGATTGGCAGAGCTGACTGCCCGGCTATAGACCGTCTTGGCGTTTTCCAGCGCGGTCAGGGCATCCTCGTAAGCTTCCTGCGCGTTCTCCACCGCCTGCAAAAGTTCCTCCTCACTGGCTGCATCGCCCTGGCTCTGCTGCTGATAAAACCCGTCCATGTCCGCCTGGGCCTGATCCATCGCCTGTTTTGCCAGCTCCGCCTTCTGCTGGGCCTGGGCCAGCTGCTGGGCGTATTCCTCCCGGATCTGCTGAGCAATGGCGTCCCGCTCCTGCTGGGACAGACCCAGCATCCGCGGAAGAGCCTCACCGACGACGCTCAGTTCCTGAGGCTCAATCGGTTCGGCAGGGTCCACGATCCCCGGCTCCGTGGGTTCCGTGGTCTGCGTGGGCTCTGCGGGCGCCGTGGTCTCCGCGGGCGTCGTGGTTTCCGGCTGCGTGGGTTCGTTGGCCTCCGCCTCTGCCTGGGCAATGGCCTCCTGAATCCGCGCTTCGATCTCCCCCTCCAGCGCTTCCAGTTCGGCAGCCGCCTGATTATAAGCCGCCTCCGCCTCCTGGCACGCCTGGGCCAGGGCCTCCTCCTCCGCCTGTCCCGAGGATTCGCCGTTGTAGTAGTCCTCCAGAGCCGCCTCCGCCCGCTCCAGATCCCGTTGAGCACGGTCCAGATTCGTCTGAGCCTGGGCCACGGCGCTGTCATAGTTTTCCTCCGCCTGGGCCTGGGCGTTCTCCCGCTGTTTCTGGCTGGCATAGTTCCGGCTCTGGGCGTCCTGAACGTTCATCTTCTGCTTCTCCATCTCCTGCTTCTGGGTCAGAATCACTTCTTCCAGATATTCCTGGTCCAGCGTCAGCAGCACATCCCCCTGGGCCACCTCCTGCCCCTCGTTGACGAGGATGCTGCCAACCCGCAGTCCCGCCACTGTGTTCACCGCCAGGACCTGGTTCTGGACGATTTTCCCCGTGGCGGTGACGGTATGGGCCACGGTGCCCCCGGCGGGAGCGGCAGTGCTGACCACGGCGACGCCGTTCTGGTAGACAGCTCTGGACAGCAGGGTAAACAGAACCATCCCGACGAAAAACAGTGCCGCCAGCTTTCCGATCAGCCTTTTATTTTTCAGATACATGTCAATCCTTCCCTCCCGACAGGGCAATGCCCTGTTTCAAGTCATCCTGACAGAACAGGAACAGCAGCAGCGCGGGGATCAGCATCAGCAGCGCCGCCGCGAATCCCATACCCACATCCTCCAGTCCAATGCTGGGAAGAAACAGGGACAGGGGCCACAGTTCTTTGCTTTTCAGGAACGTCATAGGCTGCTCGATCATGTTCCACGAATCCAGGAACGACAAAATCATGACCGCCACGATCCCAGGGGTCCCCAGGGGAATGCCGATCTGACAGAAGATCCGCACTTCCCCCGCCCCGTCCAGCCGCGCCGCCTCCAACAGCTCCTTGGGGATCGCCTGGAAAAATCGATGCAGAAGAAACACCGGAAAGGTGGAGAAGATCCCCGGCAGAATCACGGCCCCAAGGGTATCCAGCAGCTCCAGATCCCTCAGCACCAGATACTGCGGATACATCAGCACCTGAAAGGGCATCAGCATCAGCAGAATATAGAGGGTAAGCAGCTTCCCCTTCCCCCGGACAGGGAACTTGGCCAGAGCCCAGGCAGCAGGTACGTCCACCACCAGCTGGCCCGCCAGGATCCCCGCGGAGATTTTCACCGAGTTCCAGAACATGGTGAAAAAGCCCGGGCTGTCCAGCAGCACCTCCACCAGGGACCGCAGGGTCGGCGCCAGCGGCAGCAGGGTCCAGTCCGCCATATCCTCCGCATACGTGAAAATGGGCAGCAGCTTCTCCTCCAGCTCCCATTGGGAGGACAGGGCCCCCGTTACCGCGAAGAGCACCGGAAAGCAGATCACCGCGGCCATCCCCACCAGCAGCGCGTAAACCAGGGTCCTTGTAACTCTTCCCATGGTCTACACCTCCTGATCCCAGGCCCGGCGCAGGAATCCGATCAGCACGAACACCACCGCCGAAGTCATGACGGAAGCGGCAGAGATCTTGTCAAAGTCCAGCTCCCGGAACCAGTTGTTGTACAGGTGCTGCAGCAGGTACATGCTCTCATGGGGATAGTCCCCCGCCACCAGCCAGGCCTCCCGGAAGACCTTGAACGCGTTCAGCAGGGACAGTACGGTAATGGTGTAAGCCGTAGGGCGCAGGTTCGGCGCTGTCACATAGCGAAAGGTCTGCCAGCCGGTGGCTCCGTCCACCTGAGCCGCCTCATAGACGTTTCGCGGAATGGCGCCCAGTCCGGCCATCCAAAGGATCATGGTGTAGCCCAGGTTTTTCCATAGATAGCTGATGACCAGCATCCAGAAGGCCGCGCCGGAGTTCATCCAGTTGACGCTTTCCAGCCCCAGGTCTGTCAAAAGAGCGTTGATCAGGCCGTTTTCATGAAACAGAGCCTTCCATACCAGAACCACCGAGGCCGCGGGAATTGCCATGGGCATCAGATACGCGCTGGTCAGGTACTCCGTCCGGGCCAGGCTGTGCAGGGCAACCGCTATGGCCAGAGACAGCACGAGCAGAATCGGGATGCAGACCACCACAAACCGCACCGTGTTGGACAGGGCCAGCTGAAAGGCGCTGTTGCTCCATACGTTCACATAGTTGCGAAGCCCCACCCACTTCCCGCCTACGGCGCTTTGCAGGGAACTGACCAGCACCCGGATCATGGGCAGAAGCGTAAAGCACAGCACTCCGATCAAATTGGGCAGGAGAAAGGCCCATGAGATCGACGCCTGTCTGGCCTTGGGACTGAGACATATTTTGCGCATGGTACTTGCCGCTCCCTTCCGGTGGATATGGCATTCAGTCTATCCGCCCCGCCTCTAAACTGTCTCTAATACCGTTTCTTGATTAAAATATTTCATTTTAATCAAGAAGGCACCGCCTTGCGGCGCTGCCGAATATGATTCTCTAATTAAAATCTTTAATCCAAATTGATTAAAGATTTTAAAAGAGAATCAGTATAAGGCAAAAGCGGTCCCCGCCCAAAAGCCCGGAATTCGGCACTCCGTCTTGCTGTCCCGGCTGCCAACGCGGAAAAAACGACGCTTGCCGCGGCCGATTTGGTCGCGGCAAGCGTCGCTTTTTTGCGCGATTCTCAGACATACGCCGCCAATGAGGCGTCCTTTGTTTCAGGACTCCGTATCCGTGGGCGCCATATTCTGGGACTCGATCCTTCTTTGCTCCCTGTCCAGAATATTCAGGATGCTCCTGTTGTTGATATAGGCAGTCAGCGAGCATCCGCAGAGAATCCACAAGAACGCCACCTCAGAGGCCGCGCCGGGGAACAAGTACGCCAGCAGAACCGGAAGCAGCAGCACCAGCAGCGCTCCCAGAGACGTCCACAGATTCTGCCAGAACAGGACCACAGAGTTTTTCAGCAGTTCCGTAAAGCGCAGGCGGTAGCGCGACAGAACGGGGAAGGCGTATACATACTGCGCCGCCAGAAACAAGTCCAGAATGCCGAAGGGGATCCAGATCGGATGAAATTCTCCCGAGAAGTTCGCGTACAGGAACAGACCGTCGTACACGGTTATGGCCGTCAGGACAGCCAGAAAGGTCCCCAGGAGCAGACCCTGCCGGAAATCCCGGCGGAAGGCCCGGAAGAACGGCTTCATCACCTCATCGCTTTTCTCCTCGATATACAGATTGACAACGTGATTCAAAGCAGACAGCGCCGGACCCATGGTAACGATGGGCAGACTGCAAACCAGCCACAGAACATTCAGTTTTATCAGGTTCAGAAGTTGTGTCCCAAGCTGGGAAACAGGAAGCTCGGGCAGATCCTTTTTTGTCATAGTCATAGGCCTCCTTCGGTGGGATTGCTATGGCTGGATTATAGCGTATCGGGCGGGCTTTTACAAGGACTTATGGAAAACCCATAAAATATAAAACCTATTTTCTGAATGAATTCAACATTTTTCCTGAATCCTTTGAACCACAACTCATTTTAAAATGCTATACTAATGGTATGCCACACGGGCAAACTCTCCAGAGGAAGGTGAAGACCATGCTCCCGAACATCCTGGATCCCGCCCTCGGCCCGGAAGACTGGGAACCCCGCCGCAGGCAGATCCTGAAGCTATTTGAAGAAAACGTATTCGGCCGCCGGCCGGATCTTCCCTATCAGGTCCAGAGCAGGCTTCTGGACACCCGCAGCGCCTGCGGCGGCGCGGCCCTGCGCGAATCCTACGAAGTCACGGTGCAGACATCCCGGGGAAGCGCGGCTATGGAACTGTCCGTCGTACTCCCCCAGGCGGAGGCGCCGGTTCCCTGCGTGCTGATGATCAGCAACCACGACCGGCAGACGCGGCAGACACAGCCCCCAGACATGTCTGCCATGAAAAAAGTTCTGGCGGAGGCGCCCGCTCCATGGCGGGAATCCACGGTAAAGATGATGCGGGAGATGACCCAGGGCGGGACCCTCAATCCGAGTCTTCTGGATATCCATACCGATGAGGATCAGGGCTATTGGCCGGTGCGGACCATTGTCCATTCCGGCCGGGCGGCGGCCTGCTTCTACGCCAGCCAGGCCCAGAGCGACGCCCCATCGTCCTTCCCGGAGTCCTTGGCGGCCTTGTTCCTGGACCCTGACCTCCCCCGCCCGGCGGACGGCTGGGGTACTCTGGGCGTTTGGGCCTTTGCCGCCAGCGTCATGGTCAGCGTCCTGGCCGAGCATCCCCGGATCGATCCGGCGAGGGTCAGCGTGGCCGGTCATTCCCGGGGCGGCAAAACCGCCCTCTGGTGCGCGGCCCAGGACCCCCGGGTCCACGCCGTCCTGGTCAACAACTCCGGCTGCACCGGCGCGGCGGTTTCCCGGGGGAAGTCAGGTGAAGTGGTCGCCTCCATCTGCGCCATGTTCCCCCACTGGTTCTGCCCCAACTACAGCCGATACGCCTGGCACGAGGAAGAGATGCCCTTTGACCAGCACATGCTGCTGGCCGCCGTCGCCCCCAGGCTCTGCTACGTCACCAGCGGAAGCGAAGACCTGTGGAGCGATCCCGACGCCGAGTGGCGGGGGACCCAGGCAGCCGGAGCCGTCTGGGAGTTGTTCGGCTATCCTGCTCTGCCCCAGTCCCCCCCCGAAGCCCAACTCCGGCTATCGGGAAAGCGGAATCGGATATCATCTGCGCAAGGGCGGTCACGATCTTACCAAGTGGGACTGGCAGCAGTTCCTGGCCTTCCTGGACGCCCGTGACGGATAACGCGAAAGGAGATTTTTCATGCTTGAACCACCGCATCAAAAACGTACTGCGGTATCGACCTCTCAGTCAAAAATCAAAGAGTTTTGACAGCTCTCCTTCCAGGAGCGCCAAGGGACGCGCAGCTTTCTGAACCGCTATGTTTCCTCTGCAATTTCTGCTGTTTAAGTTGATAAGCATCTAAATTATAAAAGAGAAAGGTGAAAACTATGAGTAAACCCGAACGCATCATTGTACAGATCGCTCCGAAAACCTGGCTCATGAGCGAATACAAACTGGTAAACACCTACTTGCTGGAAGGCGAGGACACCGCCATGCTCATCGACGGCGGCATCGGCATCGGAGATCTGGCGGCAGATGTAAAAAAGCTCACGGATAAGCCGGTGATCTTCGTGGCGACCCACGGAGACGGAGATCATATTGCCGCCGCAGGCTTCTACCAGCGCGCGTATATGAATCCCCTGGATTTGGACCGGTGCCGCTCCTTCCCCATCGGCCGGGAAATGGCGGAATTTTGCATCCGAACCAGAGGCCCCATCCGCAACCCCGAGACGCCGGTACCGGTCCTGATGTCCTTGATCCCCGACGCGCCCCTGCCGCCGCTGCCGGAATTTCAGCCGATTTCCGACGGATACGTCTTTGACCTGGGCGGCCGCAGCGTAGAGGTGATCCACACACCGGGTCACAGCGAAGGCTCCTGCTGTCTGCTGGACAAGAATACCCGGCTGCTGTTCTGCGGCGACGCCTGCAACGACCGGCTCCTGGTCGGCAATCCGGACCGGAACGAAGGCCTTCGCCAGTCTCTTGCCACCTTCGAAAAAATGTGGGCCAGGGAACAGGAGTTTGACTACATCTGTCAGGGCCACGATGCCCTGGACAAGTCCGACAAGAGCTTCATCTCCGATTATATCCAGGCCATCGGCGACCTGCTGGCAGGCGCCGAAGGGCAGCCCCGCACCGACGCCATGCACAGCGGCACCATGTACCCCAAGGGAAAGGTCATGGTCTGGTATAACATGAATATGAGCAGGATGCGGTCCGGGGAAAACTGAAGATAATCCACATGGCTTCGGAAGATTTTGCTAACTAAAATCAGGTTTTGTGACTAATATATGGATAGAGGCCAGGATACCGGCCAATTCGAAAAGAATAAGGAGAAGATGATCATGAAACAGGTCAAACGCGTTTTTGCATTCCTGCTCGCGGCCGCGATGATGTTCACCCTCGCCGCCTGCGGTGGAGACAGCAGCTCCTCCACCGATGCCGCTACACAAAGCGCCGGAACTGTGCCTGAGGCAGCCGGCGACAAGATTGTCATCGCCTATTGGACCACCAACCGGCATGATATGGAGTACATGACCCCCCTGATTGAGGAGTTCAACAACACCAACGATCACATCTACATCGACTATCAGGTCTATGCCGATAACTACTCCCAGATGCTGGACCTGGCCTTCAGCACCAACTCCGCCCCCGACGTATTCCAGCTGTCCGGTTCCGACGCCATTGACGTCCAGGTCCGGGAAAAGAACATGCTGATGAGCCTGTCCGACTTCATGACCGAAGAGGATATTGCCCGCTATAATAGTTTCAAAGCCCAAGGGAAAACGGGCATGCCGACATAAAGGAGTTGACGCTTATGAATAAACCCAAGCAAAGCCTGTGGAAGCGTGTGAAAGCGGAAAAAGTGTCATATCTGATGCTGCTACCCAATGTGATTCTGTTCACGGCCTTTACCGTGTATCCCCTGCTGTGGGTGCTTCGGTACATGTTCTTTGACTATCGCGGCTATGGCGAACCGGTTTTTGTGGGGCTGGAAAATTTCGCCCGGGTCACGCGCGACGAGGTGTTCTGGACCGCAGTAAAAAACACCTTCGTCTATGTATTCGGCAAACTGATCCTGACGATCCCCTTTGCCTTCCTTCTGGCCTTCCTGCTTCAGAAAAGCACCCGGCTCAACGCCATCGCCCAATCCGTGGTCTTCACCCCCACCATCATGTCCCAGGCTGTTATGGCCCTGATCTTCTATCTCCTGTTTAACACCTACAACGGCGAGATCAACCGAATCCTGATGCGTCTGGGGATCATCGAACAGAACGTAAACTGGCTGGGCGTGGACAACGCCATGTTCACGGTAATCATGATCGCTCTGTGGGGCGGCGTGGGCAACTACATGGTGTATTTCATCGCGGGTCTAACCGGCATCTCCACCGATGTCTATGAAAGCGCCAAACTGGACGGCGCCAACGGCGCCCAGACCCTGTTCAAAATCACCCTGCCCCTGTTGGCTCCTGTGATGAAGATGATCCTGCTCCTGGCCCTGGTCAATTCCTTCCACGACATGCAGAGCATCATGGTCCTGACCGAAGGCGGCCCCATGAACGCCACCAACGTCATGTTCCTGTATGTGTATCAGCTGTTCTTCCCGATCTCCGCAGGATCTACGGTGGTCCAGGAGTTTGGCTACGGCGCGGCAGTCAGCTTGGTAGCCGCTTGTATCGTCGGAGTCTTCACCGGGATCTATCTGATCCTCGCCCGAAAGCTCGACTCCATCACAGAATGATTCAGGAGGCATAGATTATGGCAAATCATCTGAAATGGGCGGATATGCGCCCAAGCGAACGAAAAGACGCGGTGATCCAGTTCATAGGGCAGATCCTGAAATGGCTGTTTGTCGGCAGCATGTGTGTCTTTACCCTCTATCCGGTGATCTATACCCTGCTGGGTTCCTTCAAAACCAACGCGGAGCTGACCCTGGGCGGCGGCATCCTTCCGGAGCAGTGGCGATTTGATAACTATGTCTACGCCTTCAGCAAGCTGGACTTTGGCAAATACACCGCCAACAGCGTTACCTTGGCCATCCTGACCGTGGTGTTCTCCCTGATCACCTCCTCCATGGCCGCCTACATCGTCGCGCGCAGAACCTTCCCCGGCAAGAAGATCCTGACCAGCGCCTACCTGCTGAGCATGTTTGTCTCCGTAGGCTCCGTGGCATTGTATCCCCTTTACAACATGCTCCACGCCCTAGGCTTGACCAGCAATATGGTCGGTCTGGCCCTCCTGCTCACCGGCGGACAGGCCGCCAATATCTTCATGATCTCCGGCTTCATCCGCAACGTTCCGAAGGAACTGGATGAGGCGGCATACATCGACGGCGCGGGAACCTTCCGGATTTTCTGGACCATCATCATTCCCGCCATCAAGCCGATCCTCGGCGTCGTGGCCCTGTTCGCCTTCCGGACCGCCTGGAACGAATTCGTCACCGCCCAGGTCTTCACCATGTCCAACCCCGATCTGAAGACCCTGAGTGTGGCCGTTGCCAATCTGAGATACTCGGCCAATGCCGCCGCGGAATGGCACATTATGACCGCCGGCGCCTCCATCGCCCTGATCCCCATCCTCATTGTCTATCTCTTTGCCAACCGTCAGTTCATCACCGGCCTGACCGCCGGAGCGGTAAAAGGATAAAACGCAATTTTCCCCCATTGGCAGCTCCTTTGAAAGAATCTCCTTCCGAAAATCATAAAAGAAACCTTCCCGCAAACAGGAAACCGGGCCAGAGCGATCTGGTCCGGTTCTTGTTTCATACTATTTCTTGAAAAGCTTATGGATTTTGCGCAGCAGAAAATGCGGATATCCTTTCCTACCACGCAGGCTTCCGTCTGGGCAGCTGCCAGGATGCTTGCGCTTCACACAAGCACCGTACCCATTTGGCGCTTAAGGCAATACCTGCACCAAACGAAGGGCGCGTCGGGAGGGGTCCAGGGGAGGGCGGCTTTGAGAGCGGGAGCTATCAACTCAGCGCCTCCCCTGGCCGCGTTCTTTGCTTCCTTTCTTGGCGGAATAAGAAAGGAAGTCCCCGGAAGGGGTTGGGGAGCACTTATCGCTGTCTCAGCACTCTACAGAAACATCCTGCCCAAACCTCATAGTAAAATGTTTAATTAAGTAAGAAGGTACCGCCTTGCGGCGTTGCCGAATATGATTCTCTAATAAAAATCTTTAATCCAAATTGATTAAAGATTTTAAAGGAGAATCCGTATCACTCCTCCCCCCGAAGCTGGGCGGTCCATAGGATCTGCTGTGCCGTCTCTTCCTCCAGTAAGCTGGTGTCAAACCACAAATCATACTGGGTTCCCAGCTGTCCGTAGTAGAGGATGTAGTGGGTGTATTCCTTGGTCTCGTTGGAGAAGACCACAGTGATCAATTCCTCATCCACGATCTCCCCGCTCATCTCGGCGTCGTCGATCTGGGACATCACGTTCTGTTCCAGGTAGGACAGAATCTGCTCCCGGTTCTCCTGGGCCTGGGGCAGGACCCCTTCTTCAAAGTGGACCGTCTGATAACCGCCCACCACCTGGCCGTCCCGGTAGAGCCGGGCGGAAGTATCCGAGGTATCTTCCCGGGTGATCCCCTCCGGAAGCGTCATCTCAAGCACGTATTCCTTCCCTTCCATGGCCGCGTTCAGCGCTTCCATGTATTCCTCGTTGGAGATCCGGTTCAGCTCCTGGGAGATGTCTTCCGAGGAAAGGCTCTCCATCATGGCTTTCTCCAGATCCGCGGTGATCACATTCCGGTCAAACCAGACCAGATAGCAGGCGGAACGGCCCCGGATCACATAGGCCATGTATTCGGCGCCCACATTTCCCATGTTAAATTCATAGATGCCGTAGTTCGAGCTGCCCCCGGAGATCCATTCCGGCTCCTGCAATCCCAGCTCTGTCATGGCAGCCTTGACTTCGGTTTCCAGGAAGCTGCCATAGTTCAGGGCATCGTCGAAAATCGCCTGGTCAATATTCAGAAGGCAGACGCCGCCTGCCAGCTTTCCGTCCCGTGAAAACCGGTCCTGTCCATCCGACACCCGCTGGCGTTCGATCCCTTCCGGCATGGTGATCTGAAGCCCATCCAGCAGGCCCTTCATCCAGGCCGTGTCTTCTTCCGTCGGGACGGTGGTCCGGATCGTAACCGTATCCGTCACTCCGGTGGTCACGGCCTCAACCGCGTCCGCCTCCCAGGCTAGATCGGGCTCGCCGCTTTTCTGACAGCCGCAGAGCAGCAGCACACAGCACAGCAGCACGCTGAGGCACGCGCCCGCAAATCTCAAATCATGGACCATATCGTTCCCTCCTGTAAGCGTAATAATGAGGTACGGCAGCCGCCCCGGAAGGCGCTTTCGTTATTCGATTCATAACACAGGGTTTCCCGGTTGTCAAGCCGATTTCCGGCAAACCTTGAAAACTTAAACATAAATTAATTTAAAACCGGGTGCTCCCGCCCCCTCTCAGTCGCAAATCGGAGATTTGCGACAGCTGCCCGCTGCGGCGGGGCGAAAAGAAGAAAACGCCTGCTGTGTCTTTGTCTGTGAAGGCGATTTCCCCGGTCCCCAACGCAAATTCTCCGCTGCCCGATTGATTGGCAGCGGAGAATTTGCGTTGATTCAAACAAAAAGAGAAAGAAAGGAAGATACGGAAATCTATGTCCAAAGCCTGCGGGTCCGGATCCCGCTTGCTTGCATGAACTTATCTTACCTTTCAAATATGTCCAAGGCATCAACGAAAGGAAAACAAATCGTTTCCGAAATGAAAACCACGCTTTCGTCAATGGTCCCATCCGTGTCTTTGGGTGTATTCGTCCATATCCCGTTCATACAGGAAGCGGATGCCCTTTATGTTCTCTCCACAGAGAATGGCCGGATACACCCCGCTGTCGGACGGCCCCTGCTCATGATGCGCGTTGTTCGGCCCGGAACCTCACTCCCGCATGTCGTCAATGATGCTCTGCAATTGGTCGATCTCCTCTCGGGAAAGCTTCTTCCGGGAGCCAAAGGCAAGGACCAGGGCCGGAAGAGAGCCGGAGAAGGTTTCCTCCACAAACTTTTCACTGCGGAAGGAATTGTACTCCGCTTTGGTGACCAGGACGGAGACCACCTTGTTCTCCATCCGGAAAAATCCCTTATCGCACAGCTTCTTCAGAACCGAATAGGTAGTGGTCCGCTTCCAGTCCAGTTCCTTCGCGCAAAGCTCCACCAACTGACGGGTGGTCATAGGCGCGTGGTCCCAAATCAAATCGGCGAACTTACTTTCGATCACGCCTAACTGATAATTCTCCACACTGTTCCCTCCTTAAGCTCGTCTGTCTTTAACCGTCAGGCTTAGACTATCACAGACCGCCGCGTTTGTCAAGTCATCCCCGGTATCGGATCTTCCTCCGCAAAGCCCTTGCCCCCTGCCCTGGAAATTGTATCGTCGTCCACAAGCATTTCCGCAAAATCTCTCCTTTTTCCATATTGCGCGTATGGTCCGGGCAGAGTATAATGAAAGAGAGCGCCGCCGGTTTCTTGACCTCGTCGGTGTCTTTCACAGAAAGGTGGATTATAATTATGGGACTTATTCGAGCAGCAATGGACGCCGCCGGCGGCGTATTCGCCGATCAGTGGCGGGAGTATTTCGCCTGTGACGCCATCCCCGCCGATACCCTGGTGGTAAAGGGCAGAAAACGGACCGGCAGGCGTTCCGCCAATACCAAGGGCAGCGACAATCTCATCTCCCACGGTTCTGTGATCGCCGTTGCCGAGGGACAGTGCATGATCATTGTGGAGCAGGGCAAAGTGGTGGACGTCTGTGCCGAACCCGGCGCGTATACCTATGACGCCTTCACCGAACCCTCGGTTTTCTGGGGCGATTTGAGCGACAGCATTCCCGAGGTCCTCAGTGCCATAGGCAAACGGTTTTCCTTCGGCGGTGAGCCGCCCACGGATCAGCGGGTCTACTATTTCAACACCCGGGAACTGGTAGGCAACAAATACGGCACCCCCTCTCCGGTTCCCTTCCGCGTGGTGGACCGGAACATCGGTCTGGATGTAGACATCTCCATCCGCTGCTTCGGGGAATACAGCTACCGGATTACCAATCCCGTGCTGTTTTACACCAATGTCTGCGGCAATGTTCAGACGGCTTTCGACCGCGGTCAGATCGACGGTCAGCTGAAATCCGAGGTTTTGACCGCCCTCCAGCCTGCGTTTGCCCGGATCTCCGGTATGGGAATCCGCTACTCCGCCCTGCCCGGCCATACCCTGGAGCTGGCCAGCGCCCTCAACGACGTGCTGTCCAAAAAATGGGCCCAGCTGCGGGGCATTGAGATCGTGTCCTTCGGCGTCTCCTCGGTGAAGGCCTCGGAGGCGGACGAGCAGATGATCAAGGACCTGCAGCGCAGCGCCGCCTTCCGGGACCCGACCATGGCCGCAGCCCGTCTGTCAGACGCCCAGGCGGAGGCCATGCAGTCCGCAGCCGCCAACCAGAACGCCGGCGCCGCCACAGCTTTTCTGGGCATGAACATGGCCGCCGTCGCCGGCGGAATGAACGCCCGGGATCTGTACGCGATGGGCCGTCAGGCCGACGGCTGGACCTGTGGCTGCGGGCAGACTGGCAACACCGGAAAGTTCTGCCAAAACTGCGGTCAGCAGAAGCCCGCCCCATCGACCTGGACCTGTCCGAAGTGCGGCGCCAGCGCCGGCGGAAATTTCTGCGCCCAGTGCGGCTGTAAGAAGCCCGACAGCTTCGAGGGCTGGACCTGCGTCTGCGGCGCGGTGAACCGGGGCCGGTTCTGCACCCAGTGCGGTGCCAAAAAGCCCGCCGGAGCGCTCCAATATAAATGCGACAAATGCGGCTGGGAGCCTGTGAATCCGGCGTGTCCGCCGAAATTCTGCCCCCAGTGCGGCGATCCCTTCGGCGACGAAGACGTGACATAGGCTCCCCTAAGCGGCGTGCCGGAACCCGCAGCGATTCCGACACGCCGCTTTTTCACACTTTTCCATCCATTGCGGCTTCTCTTTCCGAAATAGCGGTTTCCGGGAATCCTTATGCTGTCGGTCACCGCAATCCGCCCTTCGCGGAAGATGCCCTAAGCCGCTCTATCGGCGCCACTGTGATTGACGATTCCTATCTTCTGTGCCGCCTGCGGCGGTGCGTCCTCCGTCAGATCCACGGCATCCGCTCTCGCCGATTTCAACAGAGATCCCTTAGTAAAAGCGCAATTCGATATACAACCGATTCTCTTGATATTTCGCATGGACAGTCCCTCCCATCTGCTCTGTCAGCAGCTTCGCTATGGACAGCCCCAATCCGGTGGAGTTCCGGCCGGCTTCTACGGTATAGAAGCGGTCAAATAGTTTTTCTACCGCGACGGAATCCAGATTGCTTGCTTTGTTTGTAAAGACAACCATGCCGTCTGATTTCATGGAAACAGTAAAATCTCCATCTGACTCTAAATGAGCAAATTCAAAAAATAGACAAAGCCCCCCTATAGCGTCGAATACCCACAGAAAAAGGCAGAACAGC
>CALXFT010000057.1 GCA_944387635.1 uncultured Oscillospiraceae bacterium
TCCGTCTTGCAACCTGTCATATACCACATCGTAAATTTTCTCCTTGTAGATGGGTCACATCTATTTACATCACAGAGGATCCTTAGAAAAAAATCGAATTATCCCTTGACAAAAGGAAAATTATCTGATAGTATATAGCAGTTGCCAAAGACAGCAGGCGCCGCAAGGCATAAATCCTGCCGAGGCGCGTATATAACAAGCTTCCTTTGTCTATTTACGTGTCTTTCTGTCTTCTGGCAGGAAGACACTTTTTCATTTTCGGAGGTGAAAACTATGCCCAACGCAAAGGTTCTTGAGAGCAAGAAGGCCGTTGTGGATTCCCTCACCGCCAAGATCCAGGACGCCACTTCCGTGGTGTTTGTGGACTACAAGGGAATCACCGTGGCCCAGGATACCGAGCTGCGTAAGCAGTTCCGGGAAGCCGGCGTGGAGTACACCGTCGTGAAAAACACCCTGACCAATTTCGCCGCTAAGAATGCAGGCTATGATTTCTCTGAGGTTTTGAACGGCACCACCGCTATGGCTACCACCACCGGCGATCCCATCGCCCCTGCCCGTATTGTCTGCGAGTTTGCCAAGAAGAACAAGATGAAGACCCTGAACATCAAGGGCGGCATCGTGGAAGGCAGCGTCCTGTCTGCCGACCAGCTCAACGGTTTCGGCGAACTGCCCAGCAAGAACGCTCTGGTGGCTTCCGTCCTGGGTACCTTCCTGGCGCCCATCTCCAGCCTGGCCTTCGTCCTGGATCAGATCCGGATGCAGAAAGACGGCTCCGCTCCCGCCGCGGAAGCCTGATCGCGTAACCCCAAACAAATCCAACATCTATAATTCATTTTTAGGAGGATAATAAAAATGGCTAGTGAAAAGATCACTGCTCTGGTTGAGCAGGTTAAGGAACTGACCGTTCTGGAGCTGTCCGAACTGGTCCACACCCTGGAAGATGTTTTCGGCGTTTCCGCCGCTGCCGCCGCTGTTGCCGCTCCCGCTGCTACCGCCGCTGCTGAGGTCGAGGAGAAGACCGAGTTCGACGTCATCCTGAAGGCCGCCGGCGCTTCCAAGCTGAACGTCATCAAGGTCGTCCGTGCCGCTACCGGCCTGGGCCTGAAGGATGCCAAGGAGCTGGTGGACAACTGCCCCAAGACCCTGAAGGAAGCCATCTCCAAGGAAGATGCCGAGAAGCTGGTTGCCGAGCTGAAGGAAGCCGGCGCCGATGCCGAGGTCAAGTAATTGATCCCTGCGTGATTCCTGTGCCGCCGCCAGAAATGACGGCGGCACTTCTCTTACCTTCCCTGCCGGGAAGCCTGAACCGGCCTTCCCGTTCCGAACAGAAAGGATCATCCCCATGGATTTGGAAAACACCCTTTCCGCCATCACCTCCTCTGCCGCAGACCTGAGTCAGGCCCTCTCCGGCGTCACCGCCTATATTCCCGAGGAACTGACCGGTCTTGTGAAGAACGCGGTCTCCTACATTCCCGCCCAGGTGGACCTGGTGTCCATCGGCCAGTTCCTGCTGTACTTTGTGGCGGCATGCCTGATTTTCAGCGTTCTGAGCCGGATTATGCTGGGCAAGCAGTCCAGCCTGAACAGTTCCCTGTCCTCCACCCTCGGCATCCTGTTCATCTATGTGCTGACGGTTGTGGTATACACCTTCAAGCCCTGGAACCTGGAAGCGTTGCTGTCTCCCCTGCCCTTCGTCACCTTCAGCGGGGAATACCTGATCCTCTTCCCTATCACCGACGCCCTGTTTCCGGCCCTGTGCCAGGAGATTCTGGCCCTGGTCATTCTGGCCTTCCTGGTGAATCTGACGGATGTGCTGCTGCCCCGTGGTGAGAGCGTGATCAGCTGGTATCTCATGCGCCTGGCTTCCGTCCTGGGCGCCATGGTCCTGCACATCCTGGTCCGCTGGGCATTGAACACCTTCCTCCCCGCCGCCCTGGTCACCTATGCGCCGGTGATCCTGCTGATCCTGCTTGCGATCATGCTCTTCTCCGGCGTGCTCAGTTTCCTTCTGGGCCTGGTCATCGCTGTGGCCAATCCCTTTCTGGGCGCCATGTACACCTTCTTCTTCTCCAACATTGTGGGAAAGCAGGTGTCCAAGGCCGTATTCACCAGCGCCATCATCATCGGCCTGTTCTATTTGATGGAACGCGCCGGTTACACTGTGATCTGCATCAGCGCCGCGGCCCTGACCGCTTACATCCCCCTGGTCCTCATTCTGCTGGTCCTTTGGTATGTGATCGGCCACCTGCTGTAACCGCATGGCAATGCCCTGGGTCTCCTTTCGGACCCAGGGCATTTGTATTATACCATGATAAGCAAAGACACCATGCTCGCCAGCTGGATTCCGATCAGTACCAGAACCCCGGGGCTGGTGAAGAAGCACTTCAGGCACCGGCGGTCCATATACTCTCCGCGCCGGTAATCCCGAACGGCGTTTCGCTTAAGGATCAGGATTACCACCGCCGCCACCAGCCCGCCGCCGAAGATCACCGCATTGACCGCCTCCGCCGCGGCTAGAGGCAGGACCTCCAGCAGCCGGGTCAGCAGATCCGCCAGAACCAGGTTGTTGAACATGTGCAGGGCAATGGCCCACTTCACCGAGTACTCTGTCGCCGCGTACCCCAGCAGCAATCCCGCCAGAAAGGCGTAGGGCGCCTGCAGCAGATTCCCGTGGAACATACCGAAGAGCAGGGCCGAGGCGAATATGGCAAACCGCTTGCCGAAGGGCCGCAGCGTCCGCAACACATAGCCCCGGAATAAGAGTTCCTCCGCGATCGGCGCGAGAATCGCCGTATACAGGAACATGCTGAAAGTACCGCTGCTGCCAGAGACGCCCTCCAGCTGCTCCAGAAGGGACTTGTCAAAGGCGTTCATGCCGGCCTCCAGTCCGGCGATCCACAGGGCGTTGATCATTTGGGCGCCCAGGCACAGGCACACCATACACACCGCCGTCCCGGGCTTCATGGTTCCGGGACCCCGGGCGAAAACCTCCCCGCGCCAGTAGTCGCCGCCCTTCCAGGCCCATAGGATCACGAACCCGGTCAGAATCGTAAGAATGTAGGCCCAGCCGTTGCCCACCAGAGCCTCCACATCCATCTCTCCGATCCATCCGAAATCGCGGATCTGCTCCAGCACCTGCCGGACCGAGTCCAGAACCATCTGGACCATGACCAGCACGTTCATGAGAACGTAATAGCACACCAGCACCCAGCCCACAGCGGAAAACTTCCGCCGAAGCCAGCGGTTGATCTGTTTCTGTTCCATACGCAACCTCCTCAGAACCTTCCTAGATCCCCGCTTTCAGAATCGCCTCCGCCGTCAGGATTCCGTCCACCGCCGCGGACATGATGCCCCCGGCGTAACCGGCTCCCTCTCCGGTGGGATACAGACCCCGGAGGGCGGACTGCCTCTCCTCGTCCCGGATCAGCCGCACCGGGGAGGAACTGCGGGTCTCCGGCGCCGTCAGCACCGCGTCCGGGTCCCCGAAGCCCTTCAGCTTCCGGTCCAGTCTGGGCAGAGCCTGGGCCAGAGCCTCGGTGATGGCCTCCGGCAAAACCTGACGAAGGTCGCACCAGACAACGCCGGGCCGGTAGGTAGGGATCACGGTTCCAGGTCCCTCACTGGGACGGCCCGCCAGAAAGTCTCCCACCTTTTGGGCCGGGGCCCGGTAGCTACCGCTGACCTCATAGGCTTTGCGCTCAATTTCCCGCTGCCAGTACATGCCGCCCAGAGGCCCTTGGCAGGGGAACTGCCTGGGATTCACTGTCACCAGCAGGGCGGCGTTGGCGTTTTCCCCGCCCCGGTCGGCATAGCTCATGCCGTTGGTGACCACCCGCCCCGCCTCCGAAGCCGCCGCCACCACATACCCGCCGGGACACATGCAGAAGGTATACACCGTCCCCTCCTCCAGGTGTTCCACCAGCTTGTAGTCCGCCGGAGGCAGGGGCAGCCGGTCCGTTCCGTACCGGGCAAGGTCAATGGTCTGCTGCCTGTGCTCGATGCGCACGCCCATGGCAAAGGGCTTTGCCTCCATGGGGACCCCGGTCCGCTCCAGCATCCGGAAGGTGTCCCGGGCACTGTGGCCGATGGCCAGCACCGCCCGATCGCAGGGGATAACCTCCCCCGTCTGGACCCGCACGCCGGTGAGGCGGCCTGCCTCGGTACACAGGTCCGTGACCTGGGTCCGGAACCGGATCTCGCCGCCCAGGTCCAGAATCCGCCGGCGCAGGTTCTGAACGACCGTCAGCAGCACGTCGGTACCCACGTGGGGCTTGGCGTCGTAGAGGATGTCCTCAGCGGCCCCCGCCTTCACGAACTGCTCCAAAATCCAGCCGATCCTGGGATTGTTGACGCCGGTGTTGAGCTTACCGTCGGAGAAGGTGCCGGCGCCCCCTTCCCCAAACTGAACGTTGCTCTGCTCGTCCAGCTGTCCCATCTGAAAAAAGGCCTCCACCTTCTCATGGCGGGCTGCCGCGTCCTCCCCGCGCTCCAGGACCAGGGGCTTCCATCCGGCCTGGGCCAGAATCAGAGCGGCGAAGATCCCCGCGGGGCCGAAGCCGATGACCACCGGCCGCTTTTCCGGGGCGGGGGTCGGTTTCGGCGGCGCGTAGTAGCTGACCGGCGCCAGGGCGGCCCGCTTGCAGCCGCACTGCTTCAGAATCTTCTTTTCATTGCCCTCCACAGTAACGTCGATGGTGTAGACGATCTTCACATCCGGCTTTTTCCGGGCATCCACGCTTCGGCGGACGATTTTCAGCTGACGGACCCTGGAATTGGAGATTCGCAGCATCTGGGCCGCCTCAAACTGGAGCTGATGGGCATTGTGCTCCGGCGGCAGGGGAATATCCCGCAGTCGTATCATGTATCCTTCCTCCCGGCGCTGAGACCGGCCAGTCTGCCGGAGCTCCACGCCCACTGTAAATTGTATCCGCCGCAGTCGCCGTCCACGTCCAGCACTTCTCCGCAGGCGTAGAGGCCGGGGACCAGGCGGCTTTCCATGGTCCTATCACAGAATTCTCTTGTCACGATCCCTCCGGCCGTGACCTGGGCGCTGTCCATGCCCATGGGCTCTGTCAGGCTGACCTCGAAAGCCTTCACCGCCTCCGCCACCCGGGCAAGGTCCCCCCGGTCCAGCTGAGCCGCCGGGCGGTTCAGGCCAACGCCTGCCGCCTGGGTCAGGACCCGGCCCAGGCGATTGTGGAGAATCCCGGTCAGCAGTTCTCCCGCGGGCAGGGGCGTTTCCCGCCGGGCCGTCAGCGCGGAGATCAGTTCCTCCCGGGAGACGTGGGGTATAAAGTCCAGACGGCACACCCACTCCCCCGGCTCCCGGCACACGTCCCGGGAAATCTCAAAAATCACCGGTCCTGACAGGCCGTACTCCGTAAACTGGAGCTCTCCTTCGCTTTCGGAGAACGGATCCCCGTTCCGCAGGATCTGAGCCCGGCAGTTGGCCCGGACACCTTTCAGGCCCACCACGCCGCTCCAGCCGGTTTTCAGCTGGACCAGCGCGGGCCGCAGCCTGGTGCACTTGTGGCCCAGGGACCGCAGAAGCTGATAGCCGGACATGCCGCCGCCCAGCTTAGTCCCGGCCAGACCCCCGCAGGCCACGATCAGCCGGTCAAAGCAAAGCCGCTCCCCGCCGCCTTCCACCAGGAAGCCCTCCGCGGTTTTGCGCCCCCGCTGGACCTCAAAGCCCAGCTTTACCCGGATATTGGGCTTTTCCAGGGCGAAGCGCAGGACGTCCACCACGGAATTGGCCTGATCGGAATATGGGTAGACCCGGCCGGAGTCCTCCGCCGTGGTGAACAGGCCCAGCTTCCGGAACCAGCTCAGAGTCTCCTCCGGGCCGAAGGTCTCCAGGGCATAGCGGGAAAAGTCCGGCTGGTCGCCGTGATAGCCGCCTTCCGCGGCATGGAGATTGGTCAGGTTGCACCGGCCGTTTCCCGTGGCCTGGAGCTTCCGTCCCAGGCGGCTCTGCCGCTCCAGAAGCACCACCTGCGCGGTATGGGCCTCCGCCGCGGCCAAGGCCGCCGCCATGCCCGAGGCGCCGCCGCCAATGATCCCGATGGTCATAATTCAGCTCCTTACTGTTTCATCCGATTTCTTGAGATGCTTATCGATTTGATCCAGCCTGCGGCCCGCCCCTTCACAAGGAGAGCCAAGGGACGCGCAGGGTTCTGAACCGGTACGTATCCTCTGCATTTTCTGCCGCGCAAAGTCCATAAGCATTCAGATTTTAAGCGATCCGTATGAATGATGGTATCATTATACTCCAGATTCCCGCCGGGTACAAGAAAAACTTCTTTTCACCGGAGGGAAGATGTGCTATAATACAATAAAATGGATGAATATGCCCGTAAAACTGCCGGTATGGTGATAATATGGATCGCAAATCAATTGAAAAGATCGCCCAAAGCCCGGAGGACCGGCTGCTGCTGGCCAAGCTCTGGGACAAGATCAACGCCGGAATGACGAAAAACATCCCGGCCAGCACCTGCTTTCTCTCCCCCCGGGAGCTGGAAATGGCAAGATTTCTCTTCGGCCAGCCGGAAGGCCTGTACGCCTTCGGCGGCTATGAGGACGCGGAACGGAAGATGCTCATATATCTGCCGGAGTATCTGGAGGAAAATACCCTTTGGGCGTCGGACAGCCCCTGCGTCTGCCTGCGGGCGGTCTTTTACCAGGGCGACGCCCTGACCCACCGGGACTTCCTCGGCGCCCTTATGGGAGCGGGGATCGGTCGGGAGACCGTAGGCGACATCTGCGTGGACAAGGGTAGCTGTGATTTTTTCGTCACGGCGGAGATTGCCCCTTACCTGCTGCAAAGCTTCACCGGCGCCGGACGGACCAAGGTGCGCCTGTCCAGGATTCCTCTGGACCAGGCCCGAATCCCGGAACCGGAAACCAGAGAGATCCGGGATACCCTGGCATCTTTGCGTTTAGACAGCGTGGCGGCCGCGGGTTTTCGCATCGGCCGCGGTCTGGCAAGCCGGTACATCACCTCCGGGAAAGCCTCCGTGGACGGCCTGCCCTGCGAAAAGCCGGACAAGCCCGTGGCCGAAGGGGCGAAGATATCCATCCGGGGCCTGGGGAAGATCCGGCTCCACCAAATCAACGGAACAACCAAGAAAGACCGAATCTCGGTGGTCATCCACCGCTATGTGTGAGGAACTGCTATGAACATGAAGGAAGTCATCGCCCGGATCAACGTCCTGGCAAGGAAAGCGAAGGCCGAGGGCCTGACCCCGGAGGAACTGGCGGAGCGGGACAAGCTGCGCCGGATCTACATCGACTCCGTCAAGGGCAATCTGGTGGCCCAGCTGGAGAATACCTACATCGTCGGTCCCGACGGCACCAAGAAAAAGCTGGAGCGCAAGTAAGGCGCGGAGGTCTGTATGTCTTTTCTGCCTATCAATCGTCAGCAAATGCTGGAGCGTGGCTGGGAGCAGTGCGACTTCGTCTACGTCATCGGCGACGCCTATGTGGACCACCCCTCCTTCGGCCACGCCATCATCAGCCGGATTCTGGAAAGCCGCGGCTACTCCGTGGGTATCCTTTCCCAGCCGGATTGGAAGAATCCCAAGTCCATCGACGTCTTCGGCCGTCCCCGGCTGGGCTTTCTGGTCTCCGGCGGCAATATGGACTCCATGGTCAACCACTACTCCGTGACCAAGCACCGCCGGAAGACCGACGCCTTCACTCCCGGCGGCGTCATGGGCAAGCGGCCGGATTACGCCACCATCGTCTACTGCAACCTGATCCGTCAGACCTACCGGGATGTTCCCATTCTCATCGGCGGCATTGAGGCCAGTCTGCGGCGGCTGGGCCACTACGACTACTGGTCCGAGTCCATGAAGCGCTCCATCCTTCTGGACAGCCAGGCGGATCTGCTCATGTACGGCATGGGCGAACGAAGCATTGTGGAGATCGCCGACGCATTGAATTCCGGCCTGGCCGTTCAGGACATCACCTACATCGACGGCACGGTCTTCAAGACCGAGCGGCCCGACGAGAGCCTGCCCACCATTTTCCTGCCGGACTTTTCCGCCATCAAGACCGACAAGCGCAAGTACGCCGAGTCCTTCCGGATCCAGTACGGCAACTGCGATCCCTTCACAGCCAAGCGGCTGGCCGAGCGCTATGACAAAATCTACGTGGTCCAGAATCCCCCTCAGAAGCCCCTGACCACCCAGGAGATGGACGCGGTCTATGACCTTCCCTATATGCGCGCCTGGCATCCCAGCTATGCCAAAGCCGGCGGCGTGCCGGCCATTGAGGAGGTCAAGTTCAGCCTGGTCAGCAACCGGGGCTGCTTCGGCGCCTGCTCCTTCTGCGCTCTGACCTTCCACCAGGGCCGGATCATTCAGACCCGGAGCCACGAGTCCATCTTAAAAGAAGCGGAGCGGATAGTAAAGGCCCCGGACTTCAAGGGCTACATCCACGACGTAGGCGGTCCCACCGCCAACTTCCGCCACCCGGCCTGTGAAAAGCAGCTGACGAAGGGCGCCTGCGGCGGCCGCCAGTGCCTTTACCCCACCCCTTGCAAGAATATGAACGCCGACCACTCGGACTATGTAGCTTTGCTTCGGAAGCTGCGCAAGCTCCCGGGAGTCAAGAAGGTCTTTGTCCGCAGCGGCATCCGGTTTGACTATCTGTTGGCGGACAAGAAGGACACCTTCTTTAAGGAACTGGTCCAGCACCACATCTCCGGCCAGCTGAAGGTGGCCCCGGAGCACGTCTCCGACGCGGTCCTCAGCCGCATGGGCAAACCCCGGAACGCGGTCTATAACCGGTTTGTGGACAAGTACTTCGCCCTGAACCGGCAGTACGGCATGAACCAATATCTGGTCCCCTACCTCATGTCCAGCCATCCCGGCTCGACTCTGAAGGAAGCCATTGAGCTGGCCGAGTACATCCGGGAAATGGGCTACAATCCGGAACAGGTCCAGGACTTCTATCCCACCCCCTCCACCTTGTCCACGGTAATGTACTATACCGGCCTGGACCCCAGGACCATGGAGAAGGTCTACGTCCCCACAGACCCCCACGAAAAGGCCATGCAGAGGGCCCTGATCCAGTACCGCAACCCCAAGAACTATTATTTGGTCCGGGAAGCTTTGATCAAGGCCCATCGGGAGGACCTCATCGGTTCCGGCCCCAAGTGCCTGATCCGGGCTATACCCCCCAAAGCCGGCGGCTATACCGCCCCGCCGCCCAAGATGAAGCCCTCTCCCTCCACGAAAAAGCCCGGCGTTTCCTCTCCGAAAAAAGCGGGAAATACCGCAGCAAAGAAGGCAGGCCCCACCGCCTCCCGGAAGCCCGCCCCCGGCGCGAAACCGCAGAAAGCCGCCCCCAAGGGACGCCCCCACAGAAAGGGATAAGTTTTACCCCCATCCGCTTTGCGGATGGGGGTATTGTAATTTACGGATGGGGCAGAAGATCCGGCATTCCGCTGAAGACATTTTATTCAGAGATTCCTTAATAGCCCAGTTCCCGGTCGATGGCCGTGCCGTCCAAGGCGTTGATGGTCAGGACGATGGTATGCGCTCCTTCGTCGTTGATCAGTCCTTGATAGGCTTCGTCCTCGGTATACCACCGCGCTGTTCCCCAGAAGTCCCACACCGGCACGATCCGTCCCTGGGTGTCGTCGTATTTGTCCCGGATTCGCATTTTAAATTCAGGGCTACAGATCCGGAGATTCCCGGATCATCCTCCACGATCAAAATCCGGTTTCCCGGCATAACGAACGCCTCCTTTTTCTCTTTCCTGCAATTGTATCACAGAACCGCCGGTTGGGGATTACCAAAGGATTACCATTTTCCCATTATCGAATAAAAACCGGCGCCGCTTCTTCCCGCGGCGCCGGTTGGGTCATTTTGATTCAGTTTCTGCAATAGCGAAGCATCTCATAGGCAATGCCGTCCTCTTCTCCGGAGCGCAATACCTCCTCCATCCGCCACGCCGGGTCTTTATCCAGATCGGGAAAGAAGGTGTCCGACGCTGGGGTCACATGAACCTTGGTGATCCAGGCGGTCTCACAGTACGGCAGCAGCTGACGGTAAATACTTCCACCGCCGATGACAAAGCATTTTTCCGCGGTCTTGGCCATCTCCACAGCCTTCTCCGGGCTGTCGCAGACGGTAAAGCCGGGATATTCTTTCCCGCTGCGGGTCAGGATCACATTCGCCCGCCCGGGCAGAGGCTTCTGTCCGGGAAAATCCTCCACCGTCCGGCGGCCGGCAATGACCATGGCGCCCCGGGTGGTCTCCCGGAAGAACTTCCGGTCGGCTTTCAGGGCAATGGGCTGGGTGCCTTCCCGGCCGATACCCCAGTCGTCATACACCGCGACAATCAATTCCATTGTCCCCACCTCAGATCGCCACCGGGATCTCAAAGTCAAAGGGATGGAACTGATAATTCTCCATCCGGAAGCTGTCCTTGGTGAAATCATAGAAATCCGTCACCGACTGATCCATCACAAATTCCGGTGCGGGATACCCTTCCCGCTCCAGCATAGCCTTCACCGCCGGGATATGCCGGTCGTAAATGTGGCAGTCGGCGATCACATGGACAAACTCGCCCACTTCCAGTCCGGATACCTGGGCCATCATGTGGGTCAGCACCGCGTACTGTACCACATTCCAGTTGTTGGCGGTGAGCATGTCCTGGCTGCGCTGGTTCAAAATGGCGTTGAGCTTATTGCCTGTGACGTTGAAGGTCATGGAGTAAGCGCAGGGATACAGGTTCATCTCATGCAGATCCTGAAAGTTATACAGGTTGGTCAGAATCCGTCGGGAGGCGGGATTGTGCTTCAGATCGTAAAGCACCCGGTCCACCTGATCGAACAGGCCTTCTTGATACTCATGTTTGATCCCCAGCTGATATCCATAGGCCTTGCCGATGGTGCCGTCCTCCCCGGCCCACTGGTCCCACACGTGGCTGCCCAGATCGCTGATCCGGTTGGACTTCTTCTGCCAGATCCACAGCAGCTCGTCCACCGCGCTTTTCCAGTAGGTCCGGCGCAGGGTCATGATGGGAAATTCCTCGGACAGGTCATAGCGGTTCACCACGCCGAACTTTTTGATGGTATGGGCCGGCGTGCCGTCGGCCCAGCGGGGACGGACCTCCATCCCCTCGTCGGAAAATCCGTTTGTCAGGATATCCCGGCATGTGGCCTTGTAGATCTCGTCTGCTCTGCTCATTGCGTTACCCCCTCGGTTTTTTCCTATCATATCACAGTCCGCGCGCTCTTGCAAACGATTCTTGCCTCTGTCCCAACAATTGCCGCAAAACCGCAAAAATCCCCGCGGCGTGCCGCGGGGATTTTCGTAAAGTGGCTATGCTGAGAATCAGCTCAGAAGATTGTCGGTGTTGACCCAGCCCAGATCGGTCCGTGCCATCTTGCCGACCACTTCGTAGATGTCCACAACGGACATTCTGGCGTAGGTGCCGGCCACGGCGGAGCAGTTGCTGTCGGTGTAGACAATGGTGTTGTCATTGTAGACCACCCGCGCGTCAATGGCGCTGCCGCTGCTGGGCGTCAGATCCACATAGTACAGGTAGACCCAACCGGCGTCGCACCGGCCCCAGGCCATGTTCTCGGAGATGGTGGTTTCATAGATCACCAGAGACGCGCCGCTCTTCAGGGTGGTGGTCTTGGCGGCTGTGGTGGAGGCGGTGGACCGGACGTTCAGCTCGTTGGTGTTGATGACCTTGCCGGTGTACTTGTAGCCGCTGGGGTTGGTCACAATGCCGGTGGAGCCGGTGTTGCCGGTGTCGCCCCAAGTGGGCTCGGTAGGCGTGGTGGAATCCTGCGTCTGATCCTCCTGAGGCTTGGACACAGCGCCCTTGGTCATGTATGCCAGGCTGACCCAGCCTTCCATCAGATCGCCGTCCTCGTTGTTGTACTCAGCCTTGCCCCAGACATTGCCGTTGACGATCTCCAGGTTGGTGATGGTGACCTGGTCGTACTCGTACAGCTTGTCGATCTTATCGTTATCCGTTCCGGCCTGGGCGCGGACGTTCAGGGAGTCGGATTCGGTCACGGTGTAGGTGGCCTCGTCCAGGGTGTCCAGGCGGATGCAGTTGCCGGGGCTCTTGATATAGCCGTCGTTGATCCGAGCCCAGTATTCGGTCACGGTCTTAACGATAGTGGTGGAGCCATCGTTGCTGTCGTCGACCTCCTCTGTGATCTCCTTGGTCACAGTGAGGATCTCATGGAGGGTCACGGGGTCGCCGTCATACAGCGTAGACACGCGGACAGCGTCAGACAGGTCGGAGGTGGTCTTGTAGACGGTGACTTCCTCGGTGACTTCGCCGGTGTAAATGGCGTCCTCGGTGACAACGCTGCTGCCGCCGCTGGAACCGCCGCTGCTGCCGCCGCTGGTACCGCCGTCGGGAATCTCCTCATAGGAGATCATGGCGATGTAGTCCATGCACAGCCATCCCTGCTCCACACGGCCCCACTCGGAAGCGCCGTGGGTCTTGACCTCCAGGATCTGCACAACGGTGCCGGGCAGGATCTTGCAGACGAAGGCGTTGCCGGTGCCGGGAGCGGTACGGACGTTGACGCCGCTGTAGGTGTTGGCAACAATGCCGGTGCCGGTCTTCACACTGGAGCCGCTGTCGCCGCCGGTGCTGCCGGAGTCGCTGCTGCCGCTGTCAGAGGCCTTGCTGATCTCCAGATACTCGCCGTAGACCCAGCTGCCGGTCTCAGGGTTGTCGTCCACGTCGATGTCCAGGTTGTACCAGCCGTCGTCCTCTTCCAGGACCGCGGCGGTGGTACCCCGCTTCAGGGACCCCAGGATCTTGCCGTACAGCGCGCCGGTAATGCGGACCTTGACGCTGTCGGTATTGATGACGGTTGCCACCAGGCCGGTAGCGGAGGAATCCCCATCCTCATCCTCTTCATCATCGACCACGGGAGCGTTGACACGGGTCACATACTTGCTGGCCAGGTTGACCCAGCCGTAATAGGTAGCGGACTCCTCGCCGACCTTTTTGGCGTAGCCCCACACGGTATCGTCCTTGACAATGATGGAGGTCACGTCAAATTCCACATTCTTCACCAGGGTATCCACCCGATTGGCGGAAGTGCTGGCGGATTCACGGACGGTAAC
Source organism: uncultured Oscillospiraceae bacterium (assembly GCA_944387635.1). Lineage (GTDB taxonomy): Bacteria > Bacillota > Clostridia > Oscillospirales > Oscillospiraceae > Faecousia. The sequence continues at coordinate 13,119 of CALXFT010000057.1, forward strand.
GGTGTCGGAGGTGGTCTTGTACTTGGCCACATCCAGCTTGACGTCCATCTGGTCGCCGTCCTTATTGCAGATCAGGACCCAGCCCTTGGAGCACTTGCCCCAGGAATTTCCGTCCTTGTCACGGGTCAGCCGGCTCAGCGTCACCTGGATGCCTTCGTCGATGGCCTTCCTCTCGGATTCCAGATCAGGCAGGTTGTAAACATAGTTTTTCAGCATGGTGCCGGTAAAGGCATAGGAGGTCAGGCCCACGTCCGTCGGATCGGTGGTCTGTGTCAGGTAGGTCAATTCCGCATAGGACAGGCAGAACCAGCCGATGCTGCAGCGGCCCCAGCGGATGCCGTTGACGAACTTGATCTCATACAGGTCCACCTGGGTTCCGTTGGCCAGGGCTCCCACAATCCTGTTATCGGTGCCGGCGTCGCTGCGGACATTCACATAGCCGTAGCCGGTTCCGTTGACCCGGACCACTGCCTTGGCCACAACGGTGCCGTTCCCCTCGCCGTTGGATACATTCAGGGAATCAAAGTTGGTATAGAGCAGGGCGACCCAGCCCACGGGGGTGTCGTCATCGGCGCTCTTGGCCACCTGGCCCCAATTGTAGCCGTCGTTTTCCTTGGTGCAGATGATCCGCAGCTGCGTTCCCTGGGTGTAGCTGCCGTTCTTGGCGCTGTGGATGCAGGCATCCACACGGGAGTTGACATAGGTATTGGTGACGGTGACGACCACATCCACGGGAGTGCCGCCTTCGACCTCAGAGCCGCTGTCGCTGCCGGCAACGCCGCCGGTGACCTTGGTCTTCATGCGCATCCAGTTGTGCTGGGAAGCGCCGTCCTGGGTGATCCGGACCCAGCGGACGCCGTCGGAATCCAGGTAGTCCCGGTAGACGTAGACCACGGAGTCGTCCTCCACGTCCTTCAGCCTGGAGATCCTCTCACCCAGGGGCTCGTCATAGACGGACTTGGAGGCCAGCTCGGAGACCGTCAGGGTGTATTTCGCGGACTGGGCGGTATCGCCATACTGCCAACGGGCGTAGAGCTCCTTGCCGTCGTGGGACTGGGTGGGCTTGGTGACCAGGTCGCCGTCGTCGCCGCAGTGCCAGCCCATGAACCGGTAGCCGCTGCGGGTAGGCGTCACGCCTACGGAAGCGCCCAGGCTCACATCGTAGTACTGACTCTCCGCCAGTTCGTTCATGTAGCCGCCGTTGGGTTTCAGCGTCACCCGAATAAACTTGGAAGGCTTGGCGCTGGAGTAGATGCCGTACAGGTACATGTTGGCCTCTACCATTCTGCGGGTGTCGTCGGAAGTGCTCTTATCCCACCAGCAGATGGCGTTGAGGAACTGGTTGCCGGTGTATCCCTCGGCAATGGCCGCCTGCAGATCGCCGGTGCCCTTGGTCCAGGCTGTACCGTTCTCAAAAGAGAACATCACCAGCGCGTCATGCTGGTTCTGCTTCAGGGTGATGCCCTTGTTGTTGGCAAAGCTGTTGACGGCCTTATCCAGGTCCTCCAGCTCTTCCCGCAGGGCTTTGTCGGCCTGCTTCTCGTTAATGGTGTGGCTGCCGTGCGGGTCATCCTCCGTGCAGAGAGTGCCGTAGCCGATGTAGCCGTTTTCGTTACAGGTCTTGGAATACCCCTCATACTGCTTCAAGACTGTAATTGCCGATTCGCTGACAGAAAGGCTGGCCGCGGACGCCGGAAGGGCGGCCGCAGGCGCCATGCCTGCCAGCAGCGTCAAAGATAAGAATAAAGATAGAATTCTCTTCTTCATAGCCACTTACTCCTTTTTCTTCATATGTAAGTAACGGTATTATAACAGATGCGTTTACAAATTGCAACCCCTTTTTTGAAAATAATTACATTTTTGTTACAAATCATTCCCAGCCGCTGTTACTCTTTTCAGAGCAAGCCGGTCGCCGCCGCTGTTTTGTCACCATCGTCCGGTTTTCCTGGAGGAACTTGCAAAATGTCGTAACCTGTCTGTTTTTACCGGAAGGATTTGCACATTGACTTTCCGCCGTCCGGCTGGTATACTCCAGAACACAGGATTTACCCACATTATCCGGTCAGGAGACGGCACTATGGAGCAAAACAAAGTACTAATCGGCATGAGCGGCGGCGTGGACAGCTCCGTTGCCGCCTATCTGCTGCACCAGGCAGGCCATGCCTGTCTGGGCGTCACCATGCGGCTGTATGACAAACCCGCAGGCCCCGACGATCAGGCCGATGCCGGAAGCGTGGCCCGGCGGCTGGGCTTTGACCACTGCGTGCTGGATCTGCGGGAGGACTTTGAGGCTCTGGTCATCCGCCGGTTCGTCGAAAGCTACGAGCAGGGCCTGACCCCTAACCCCTGCATTCTCTGCAACCGGCGGCTGAAATTCGGTCTGATGCTGGATAAGGCCCTGGAAATGGGCTGCACCCACGTGGCCACCGGTCACTACGCCCGAATCCGCCGGGATCCCGAAACCGGCAGATACCTATTATATAAGGCGGCAGATCCTGCCAAGGATCAGACCTATTTCCTGGCCGGCCTGACCCAGACCCAGCTGGCCCACACCCGGTTCCCCCTGGGGGACCTGAGCAAGCAGCAGGTCCGTCAAATCGCCCTGGAGCAGAATTTCGTCAATGCCCGAAAGCGGGACAGCCAGGACATCTGCTTCATCCCCGACGGGGACTACGCCGCCTTCCTGGAACGCTACACAGGCAGGCAGTATCCCGAAGGGGATTACCTGGATCTGCAGGGCAATG
>CALXFT010000058.1 GCA_944387635.1 uncultured Oscillospiraceae bacterium
TTCTTTCTTCTCTGGGTGGACAGGGCGATGGGGAAGCAGTCGCGGGACACGGCAATGATGCCAAGCTTAATTTCCGGAATGTTCATAAACGTCTCCTCCCTTTTGGATCACAGGTCGCCGGCGATGTCCAGATTCTCGCCGGTCAGGCCCACCTTGGCTCCGGACTTGGCCTCGTCGGAGTCCGGATGGGGCAGCAGCCACTTGTTCCGGGCGGTCAGGTAGGGATCTTCCCGGGTCACGTCGGCAAACACAGGCTTGTCGGTGTTGGTCAGCCAGGGCAGGGCCACCAGAACCCGGAAGCCCTTTTCCGGATCACAGTGGCAGGGGGCGTAGTGCAGTGTGGTGGCATAGACCTCCACCAGGACGCCCTTGGGCACCCGGAAGGCCTTAATACAGCCGGTGTCCAGGAGCATGTCCCCGCCGATCTCCTCCTGGCGGGCCAGCAGCAGGATGAAATCCTCGGTTCCCAGGTTGAATTCACTGTCCCGATGGTATTCCAGGCAGTTGAGCCGGGTGTTGTGGCCGTTGCACCAGCCCAGCTGGACAGGCATGCCGCCGAAGCAGTGGTCGGAAATTTCCACGGCGGCGGGCAGCTCCTGGAGAATCGGGTCCGTAGGCACATAGCCCACAGCCTCAGGCAGAGGGGTCTTCTCCAGCCCCTCCAGGATCTGCGCCACAGCAGCGTCCAGGCCGGTGACGATCTGCCCGTAGGGCTTGAACTCCGGATCGAATACAGAATAGATTTTCATAGTTACCTCCATATGTCAGGTCAGTCCTTGGTGTCCGCCTCGGAATCCCGTGGATCTGCCTTTTCTTTATGACCGCCGCGTCTGACATTGCGGTACTGGATCAGGGTATGCCCGCCCAGGAACAGGGCTCCCAGGACCAGGACGGCGCAGGCGCCGTAGGCCAGCGCGTCCGGCATGGCGCTGACGCCCTCCATCTGAAGCCGGAGGGCGTCCCAGGCCAGATACAGAACGTAGACGCAGACGATCAGCCGCAGCAGCAGCCGATTCTGTTGATGATTCATAGTCGCTCCTTCTGTGGTAGATTGCTTGGAGTCACGCCGCCTCCTGAATGCAATTTCGAATGGAGCGGTCATTTTTATTTCCGCTCCCCTCTGATGCCTATTTTATAATCCAGCAAACAAAAGTCAACACCTTTTCCGGAATTAATTTGCGTTTCGTGAAATTCTTCCAGTTTAAATTCAAGGATTCTGTGCAACATTTCAGATGCTTTTACAGATTTTTCTAACTTTTTAAAAACTTATGTATTGATATTTTATAAAAGTTCGCTGCAACCCGCCTTTACGCATTGACAGTCCCTGAATCTGTGATACAATGGACACAAAGAATTCCCCGGAAGCCGGAAGGAGGCATGGACATGCGCCCGGAAAATCCCGCGGGCAGGCGCCGGAAGCAGACCGTCGGCAGCGTATACCACTGCCTTTACGAAGCCAGGCGCGGCTGTACCAAGGCAGAGCTGGCCCAGGAGCTGGGACTGAGTCTGCCCACCATCTACCAGAGCCTTTCCGAGCTCATAGCGTCCGGCCTGGTGTGCTACGCCGGAGAGCAGCAGTCCACCGGCGGCCGGCGGCCCCAGAGCTTGAAGGCGGTGGCAGACGCCAGGGTGGCCGTGGGCATTTCCCTGATGGATGACCGTATCCGCATGGTGGTCACGGACCTGTATCTCAACGAGCTTCACTACCGCAACGTGAAGCACAAGCTGATGTGGCAGTCCGAGTCCTCGGCGGCCTTCCTGGCCGAGTGCCTGGAATCATTTCTGAACGGCAGCGGCGTGGACCGGCAGAAGCTGCTGGGCGTGGGCATCGCCTTCCCCGGCGTCATCACCACCGACCGAGCCCGGGTACTCTACGCCCCCACCCTGGGCCTTCGGAACGTGGACCCCAACTCCCTGACCCAGCGCATCCCCTACCCCGTGTTCTGGGAAAATGACGCCACCTGCGGCGGCAAGGCGGAGATGTTCATCCGGGGCGACCGGGACAACATGGCCTACCTGTCTCTGGAGGACGGCGTGGGCGGGGCGGTGCTCATCGGGGGCAAGACCTATGTGGGCGAACACCAGCGAAGCGGCGAATTCGGCCACATGTGCGTGGAGCCCGCGGGCCTGCCCTGCACCTGCGGCAAGCGGGGCTGTCTGGAAGCCTACTGCTCCGCCCAGCGAATCCGCAACACCTGCGGCGTGTCCCTGGACACCTTCTTTGAGGGTCTGGCTCAGCACGTTCCGGAATATGAGCTCCTGTGGTATGATCTTCTGCGCCACCTGTCCATCGGCATCAACAACATCCACATGGCTCTGGACTGCGACGTGGTCCTGGGCGGCTTTCTCACCGAGTACCTGGAGCCGTATCTGCCCCAGCTGCACGAATACGCGGCGGCCAACAACCCCTTCGCCGCCAATTCGGACTATCTGCAAATGAGCGTCCTGCGCCGCCACGCCGTCCCCCTTGGCGCTTCCCTGTACTTCATTCAGCGTTTTCTCTACGGCGAATAACCTGTCCTTGGCCCCTGTTCGAAAAAAGACCATAAAAAAAGCTCCCTTTTCAGGGAGCTTTTTTTATGGTGACCCGTACGGGAATCGAACCCATGTTACCGCCGTGAAAGGGCGGTGTCTTAACCGCTTGACCAACGGGCCTGGTAGCGGCAATCTGATTCGAACAGATGACATACCGGGTATGAACCGGCTACTCTACCAACTGAGTTATGCCGCCATGTTGGGTCAAGGGCTCCGGCACTGCCGAAACCAGCTTTGTTATTATATTCACTGAAAAGCCATTTGTCAAGACTTTTTTTGTTTTTTTCTGATTATTTTGGAAATACTCTCCCCGAGGTGGTTTCCATGAAGATTCTGAAGTTTCCGGTCCTGTTTTGTCTGGGCGGCTCTGCCTATGTAGGCCTGGAGCTGCTCTACCGGGGCTACAGCCATGTAAGCATGTTCTGCGCCGGCGGACTGTGTTTTCTGCTCATCGGCCAGGTGGGCAGGCTCTGCCTTCCCCCGGTGGTCCAGGCGGTTCTGGGCAGCGTCATCATCACCGCCGTGGAGCTGGCCACAGGGCTGCTGGTGAACCGGAACTACCAGATCTGGGACTACCGGGGCCAGCCGGGCAACTTCCTGGGCCAGATCTGCCCCCGGTTCTGCCTGCTGTGGACCGCTCTGGCCGCCCTGGCCCTGTGCCTGTACCGCTGGGCAGAGCCCGGCCTGGACCGGCTCCTGAAAACCTGAAATCCGCCCCCCGCCCCGAAGATTTCTCCTTCCCGTCCGGGCATACCGGCGCGGCCTTTGCCGCCGTGGGGGCCATGTTCGCCTGCCATAACCGGCTCTGGATTCCGGCGCTGGTTCTGGCGCTCCTGATCGCCTTCTCCCGGCTCTGTCTGTATGTCCACTATCCCACCGACGTACTGGCCGGGGTCCTGCTGGGCATCATGACCGGCTGGCTTGGCAGCTTCCTGAGCCGGCACGCCGCAGACAGGCTCCACACCGCGCCTTCCGCGAAGGCGTGACCCATGGACCTTTGGTTTCCCCAGCGCGAAATTTGAGGCAGAGACGGATTCATCAAGTCTCTGCCTCTTCGTTTTGCCCAAAGAACGAACCACTCAGTAAAACAGCAGGGAGATCCAGGTCACCACATTGGCCCCGTACTGAAACTCCAGCCCCCGGCGCTCCAGAACCGGGATCACGTTAATGCCGTGGCTCTCCACGCAGGGGTGCATCTTCTCCGGATGGCGGCAGGGCTGGGCGTCCAGGTAAGCGCAGCGTTGGCAAATGGCGCAGGCCTCGGTGGAGAGCACATAGGGCTCCGCCCCCAGCCGGCGCATCCAGTCCCGGACCTGGTTGGTCAGGTCCTCGTGTTCCGGCCTGGTGGCCAGGGTCTCATGAATGTCCGCGATGTCGTTTACTTCCGCCACGGAGGCGATCATCAGGCAGTTTTGATAGCCAAGACACCTCTCCCGGCAGCCTTCCACGCTTCCGGTCCCCGGGGGACAGGCCCAGGACTTGCCGTACATGGGACACTCGTGCTCACAGATCCAGCGAATCCGGGGAGAAAACTCCAGCTCCCTGGGGTCGATGAAGTCATATTGATACAGAGGAAGCTCCGCAAGCCGTTCCTCCAGCCGTTCCCGATTCATGCAAACTCCTCCATAATCTTCCGGCAGCCCCGGTTCAGGTCCTCCCAGGCGGCGGCAAAGTCCCCGGTATACCAGGGGTCCGCCACATCCCGCTCAAGCAGGGGCCGGATTTTCCGGGGGTCCCTGGGCAGCAGCCGCTCCAGCCGCCGGCGGTTGCTGGCGTCCATATAATAGATCCGGTCAAAGGTCTCATAATCCCCCCGGGTCACCTGCCTGGCCCGATGGTCCCCGCAGGCCACTCCATGGCGCTCCAGCTCCCTTTTGGCCGGCGGGTACACAGGGTTCCCGATCTCCTCCCGGCTCACCGCCGCCGAATCAATCCAAAACCGCTCCGCCACCCCCGCCCGGTTCACCATATCCTGCAAAATATACTGCCCCATGGGACTGCGGCAAATATTGCCGTGACACACAAACAAGATCCTGATCAAAACGCATCCTCCTCCCGATTTTTCTCTATTGTACCACACCGGACGGGGATTTGGTAGTGCGGGTTTTCGGGCGGCTTCGATTTCGGAAAGATCGCGGTCTGTGGGTGCGCTTGCCCGCATTCTTTCCCCTTTCCGGATATACGGAGCAAATCCCGCCGGAAGACAACGGGCAGGATCGGGCCAGAAACACGAAACCGGCGTCCGGTGCGGTTCCGGACGCCGGTTTTCTTACGCGCAGGCCCGGCGGATGGTTTCCAGGGCCTGAATCAGCAGGTCTTCGGGGATGTTCAGCGGCGGCAGCAGACGCAGCCGGTCCTTGGCGGTCAGGCACAGAACCCCCTCCTCCCGGCATTGGGACAGAACCTCCGAGACGGGCTTCTCCGTCTGAATGCCGATCATCAGACCCATGCCCGTGACGGCCTTCACGCCGGGCGCCCCTTCCAGCATTTGCCGGATCAAGGCCTCCTTCTCCCGGACCTGGGCCAGAAAGTCCTCGTCCAGCCGCTCCAGAACGCTCATGGCCCCGGCGCAGCAGACCGGATTGCCGCCGAAGGTGGAGCCGTGGTCCCCCGGCCCCAGGGCATACTGCGCCTTCTCTCCCAGCAGCGTGGCCCCCAGGGGCAGGCCGCCGCCCAGGCCCTTGGCCGTGGAGACGATATCCGGCGCAATGCCGAAGCCCATGTAGGCGTACAGCCGGCCTGTGCGGCCGTTGCCGGTCTGGACCTCGTCAATCATGAGCAGGATGTCCTCCTGTTTGGCAAGCGCCGCCGTCTTCCGGACGAAGTCCGCCTCCAGAGGCACCACGCCCCCTTCCCCCTGAACGCACTCCAGCAGAATCCCGGCAGTCTTGTGCTCCCTCACCGCCGCCTCCATGGCCGCGAAGTCGTTGGCCGGAACGTGGGCGAAGCCCGGGGTCAGGGGCTGGAAGTGCTCGTGGTAGTGGTCCTGGCCCGTGGCCGCCAGGGTGGTGACGGTCCGGCCGTGGAAGCTGTTGCGCAGGGTGATGATGGTGCTGTATTCCCTGCCCTTGGCCTGGGCCGCGTACTTCCGGGCGGCCTTGATGGCGCACTCGTTGGCCTCCGCCCCGGAGTTGGAGAAGAAGACCTTCTTCATGCCGGTCCTTTCACACAGGGTCCGGGCCAGCGCAACGCAGGGCTGGGTATAGTACAGGTTGGAAGCGTGCTGAAGGGTGTTCAGCTGCCTGGTCACCGCGGCGGCCCATGCCTCGTCACAGGCGCCGAAGGCGGATACGCCGATGCCGCTGCCCATATCGATATAGCCCCTGCCGTTCTCGTCGTAGAGCATGGCCCCTTGGCCCCGGACCAGCGTCACGGGGAACCGGGCATAGGTGGGGGCGATGTATTCCCGGTCAAGCTGTTTCCAATCCGTCATGGCTTCTCTCCTCCTACTACCATGGTTCCGGCGCCCTGTTCCGTCAGCAGCTCCATGAGAATGGAGTGGGGTACCCGGCCGTCCAGAATGACCACATTCTTCACGCCCTTCTCAATGGCGTCGACGCAGCAGTCCACCTTGGGGATCATGCCGCCGCTGATGACGCCCCGGTCAAAGAGCTCCCTGGCCCGCTCCACGGTCAACTCCCGGATCAGGCTGGTCGGGTCATCCCGGTCCGCCAGAACGCCGTCGATGTCCGTCATCATAATCAGCCGCTCCGCCTGGAGAGCCCCGGCGATGCAGGCCGCCGCCGTGTCCCCGTTGATGTTGTAAGTATTGCCCTGCCGGTCGCTGGCCACAGTGGAGACCACCGGGATGTAATTCTTCTCCAGCAGGTCCGTAATGGGCCGGGTGCGGATGCGGGTAATCTTACCCACATAGCCCAGAGCCGGGTCCTTCATAGTGGCCTCGATGATGCCGCCGTCGATGCCGGACAGGCCCACGGCGTGGCCCCCCTTCATCTGCAGCAGGTTCACCAGCGTCTTGTTGACCTTCCCCGCCAGGACCATCTGGACGATGTCCACGGTCTCCCGGTCCGTAACCCGCAGGCCGTTGACGAAGACCGACTCCTTGCCCAGCTTCCGCATGGTCTGGCTGATCTCCGGACCGCCGCCGTGGATCAGGACCACCTTGACCCCGATGAGCCACAGCAGAGCGATGTCCTCCATGACCTGCTGCTTGCGCTCCTCGTTAATCATGGCGTTGCCGCCGTATTTGATCACAACGATCTTGCCCCAGTACTTCTTAATATAGGGCAGGGCCTGGGTCAGGACCTCCGCCCGCTGGGCGTTGGAAAATACAGTATCACTCATGTCCGGTAATCTCCGTTGATCCTCACGTAGTCATAGGTCAGGTCGCAGCCCCAGGCCGTGGCCGCTTCCGCGCCGCTGCCCAGATCCACCAGAATTTCAATTTCCTTTTCCAGCAGGATCTTCTTGGCCTCCTCCTCGGAGAAGGGAATCCCCACGCCGTTTTCACAGACCGCCACGGTCCCGGCGGGGGACCGGAAGCGCACGCCGATCTTGTCCACATCCACCCGGGCTCCGCTGTAGCCGATGGCGCAGAGCACCCGGCCCCAGTTGGCGTCGGCGCCGAACATGGCCGCCTTGGTCAGGCTGGAGCAGATGACGCTCTTGGCCACGGTCTTGGCCGTGTCCAGGTCCCCGGCCCCCGTGACCCTGCACTCCAGAAGCTTGGTGGCCCCCTCGCCGTCCCCGGCCAGCATCCGGCACAGGTGGACGTTCACCGTGTTCAAGGCCTTCATAAATCGGAAAAAGTCCTCATTTTCCCCGGTGATCTCGGGATTTCCCGCCAGGCCGTTGGCCAGAACCGTGACCATATCGTTGGTGGAGGTGTCGCCGTCCACGCTGAGCATGTTGAAGGTGTTCCGAATGTCCCCGCTCAGGGCCTTCTGGAGCATTTCCGCGGAGATGGCGGCGTCGGTGGTCAGGAACACCAGCATGGTGGCCATGTTGGGGTGGATCATGCCGCTGCCCTTGGCGATGCCGCCGATGCGGCAGACCTTGCCGCCCAGCTCAAATTCCACGGCCAGCTCCTTGGGGCAGGTGTCCGTGGTCATAATGGCCTGGCAGGCGTCCGGGCTTCCGGCGTCGGAGAGCTGAGACGCCAGAGCGTCCATGGCGGCGGCAATGGGCTCCAGGCTCAGGGGCTGGCCGATGACGCCTGTGGAGGCCACCACCACGTCCTCAGGCTTCAGCTTCAGGGCCTTGGCCGTCAGGGCGCACATGTCCCTGGCCACCTGGACGCCGCCGGCGTTGCAGGTGTTGGCGTTGCCGCTGTTGCAGATCACCGCCTGGGCCTTTCCGTCGGCCAGGTGCTCCCTGGTCACGGTCAGCGGCGCGCCCTTGACCAGGTTGGTGGTGTACACCGCCGCGGCCGCGGCCGGGACCTGGCTGTAAATCAGGGCCAGGTCCTTCTTGCTCTTATTCCTGCGGATGCCGCAGTGCATGCCCGCGGCCAGGAATCCTTTGGCGGCGCAGACGCCGCCGGAAATGATCTTCATCGGTGGATTCTCCCTCTCTTTTTACAGGTCCAGGCCCCGGGACTCCTCCGCCCCCAGAACCAGGTTCAAATTTTGAATGGCCGCGCCGGAGGCGCCTTTGCCCAGATTGTCAAAGCAGGCCGTGAGCAGAATCCGGTCCTCGTTTCCCGCCACGGATACCGCCATGGTGTCCTTGCCCGCCAAGGCGTTGGCCGGGACCATGCCGCCCTCGTCCAGACACGGGGCATAGCGGACCAGCCCTTCGGCATAGTAAGCCTCATACAGCTGCCGCACATCCTCCGCCGTGCCACGCAGGTCCTGGGCGAACACAGGCACCGTGACCTCCATGCCGCTGAAGTAGTCCGCCACAATGGGGCAGAACACCGGCGCCTGCTCCAGGCCGCAGACATAGACCATCTCCTTCAGGTGCTTGTGCTGCTGGGTCAGGCCGTACTGCCTTGGCGCCCCATAGCAGCCCGTCCTCTCCGGGTCCTCATACTGGCCGATCATCTGCTTGCCTCCGCCGGAGTAGCCGGTGAGGGAGAAGCAGGTCAGCCGGACGTGGGGCTTCAGCAGCCCCCCGCGGACCAGAGGCTCCACCAGGGCCACAAAGCCGCTGGCGTGGCAGCCGGGGTTGGCAATCCGCCGGGAGGCGGCGATCCGCTCCCGACGCCCCCGCAGCTCCGGAAATCCGTACTCCCACCCCGGCGCCGTGCGGTGGGCGGTGGAGGTGTCGATGATCACCGTGTCCGCCCCCTGGGCCAGAGCCACGGCCTCCCTGGCCGCCTGGTCAGGCAGACACAGAAACGCCACATCCGCCCGGTGGATGGCCGCCTGCCTGGCCCCGGGGTCCTTGCGCAGGTCCTCCGGCAGGCAGATCAGCTCCAGATCCGCGCGCCCCTCCAGCCGCTGCCGGATGCGCAGTCCGGTGGTGCCGGCGCTTCCGTCAATGAATACTTGAACCATATCTCTCTTACGCCCATTCCTCAGTGAAACGGGCCTCCTCCCTTCGGACCGGAGTCCGCTGTTTTACCGGTCGATATGGGGTGATTATACCTCCGCCGCGGACATCTGTCAACCGCTAAATGCATATATATTCACGCATTTTGTATACATGCCCAAGGGAGCGGTCCCCGGAAGGGCCTGGGCTGTGGAATCCGCTTTTCCCGCCGGACGCACGTTTTTCTGCCTTTGTCCGCGGCGGAAAGACGGCGGACTGCCGGATATTTATCCGCAGTCCGCCGTATATTTTTTCAGCTCAGGATTTTACAGATTCCCGCCGTTGCTTTCGATGACCTGGCGGTACCAGTGGGCGGAGTCCTTGGGCGTCCGCTCCAGGGTCCGGTAGTCCACGTAAATCATGCCGAAGCGCTCGCTGTAGCCCCTGCCCCACTCGAAGTTGTCCAGGAAGCTCCACTGAAGATACCCCTTCACCGGAGCCCCCTCCTCGATGCCCCGCTTCAGCTGCAGCAGGTAGCGGTGCAGGAAATCGATGCGGTCCAAGTCGTGGACCTTGCCGTCCAGGTACACCCGGTCGTTGCAGCTCAGGCCGTTCTCCGTGATGACCATGGGCAGGCCGTAGCGCCGGTACAGGTTCTGGGGGCCGTAGCGCATGACCTCCGGCGTCACCCCCCATTTGAAGGCGGTCATGGGGAAGCCGGAATACCGGGGCACGAAGCAGCCCTCCCGGTCCACCATGTCGCCCTGGTAGACGTTGATGCCGATGTAGTCGGGGGCCTCCATCCGCTCCCAGTCCGAGGCGGGGATGGAAGCGGCGAAGTCCCTCACCGCCTGGGGGGCCGTAGGGTCGTAGGACCGGTGGATCAGGCTGTCCAGGACGATGTTGAAGGTGAAGGCCCAGCCCCGGGACAGGTCGAAGGTGGCCTGGTAGGCCGCCTCCCGGTTCTCGGGGGTGTCCTGCTCCGGATAGCACAGCCGTCCGCAGGGGACGATGCCCACCAGGGCCTGGGGGTCCACGGCCTTGATCTGCCGCTGGGCCTCGGAATGGGCCAGGCAGATGTTGTGGTAGATCTTAGCCAGGCTGTAGTCGGACATCTTCAGGCCCGGGGCGTGCTCGCCGTTGCCGTAGCCCAGGACTGTGACGCACTGGGGCTCGTTGATGGTCATGTAATTGCGGACCCGGCCCCGGAAGCGCTGGGCCAGGATTCGGGTATACCGGCCGAAGGCGGCTACGATGTCCCGGTTCAGCCAGCCGCCCTTGTCCTGGAGGGCGCTGGGCAGGTCCCAGTGGTACAGGGTCATCAGGGGCTGAATCCCGGCCTCCAGCAGGGCGTTGACCAGGTTGTCATAATAGGCCAGGCCCTTTTCGTTCACCTCTCCGTCGCCGTCGGGGATCACCCTGGCCCAGCTGACGGAGAACCGGTAGGCCCGGATGCCGAATCGCTTCATCAGGGCCACATCCTCCCGGTAGCGGTGGTAGCTGTCGCAGGCCACGTCCCCGTTCTCCCCGTTGTAAATGTGGTTTCCGGCAGTGTCGTGGCAGAAGTCGTCCCAGATGTTGGGGCCCTTGCCGTCTTCGTCCCAGGCCCCTTCGCACTGGTAAGAGGCGCAGGCCACGCCCCAGATAAAGTCTTTGGGAAATCCGTTCATGTTCTTCCTCCGTAAAAACGGTTATGTTCCGTTGTTGATCTGATCCAGCAGCCGCTGGATGTGGTTTGGGTCCACGGCCCCGCCGCCGAAGCTCACCACGCCCCGCAGGGGCATGTAGTTGAGCATAGCCAGGGTCATGTCGTCGCTGATGGCCTCCTTGGCGGAGCCGCCGGCTTCCGCCTCCGGCCGGGGTCCCATGGCCCGGGCCACCTGATCCGTCAGCGGCTTCAGCACCGCCATGGCCTCGGGGTCCGCCGTGATATCCATGAAAATCGAGTCCATGGTGTAGTGCCTGGGCGGCTTTACGGTGGAAGTCACCAGGACCCGGTCCCGCAGCTCGATGTCCCGGGAGGACTGGCCCACCTCAATGGTGAACATGCCGGTCTCCACATGCCAGTCGCCCAGATCGCTGTTCCAGTAGGCAAAGGCCCGCTTGTCCAGCAGGAAGGTCACGTCCCTGCGCTCGCCGGGGGCCAGCTCCACCTTCTCAAAGCCCTTCAGCTCCCGGACGGGACGAATCGCCGTGGACGCCTCATCCCCCACGTACAGCTGCACCACGGTTTTGCCCGGCCGGCTGCCGGTGTTTTCCGCGGTGACCGTGACGGTCAGGGTGTCCCGGTCCGTGAGCTCCCGGCTGCTCAGGCGCAGGTTGGAATAGGCGAAGGTGGTGTAGCTCAGGCCGTGGCCGAAGGGGAAGAGCACGTCCATGTCCTTCTTGTCGTAGTAGCGGTAGCCGATGAAGATCCCCTCCCGGTAGTCCGCCCGGTCCCCTTCGCCGCCGTAGAACAGGTAGGAGGGGTTGTCGGCCAGCTTCTTCGGGAAGGTCTCCGGCAGGTGGCCGGAGGGGTTGACTTCGCCGTAGAGCACCCGGATGAGGGCAAGACCCACGGCCTGGCCGCCCAGATAGGCCTCCAGCACCGCCGGGACCCGGTGAATCCACGGCATTTCCACGGGAGAGCCGTTGTGCAGCACCACCACGGTGTTGGGATTGGCAGCGGCCACGGCCTCAATGAGCCGGTTCTGGCAGGCGGGCAGGGACATGTGGGTCCGGTCATAGCCCTCGGACTCGTAGCTGTCCGGCAGGCCCGCGAAGACCACCGCCGACCCGGCCTTGGAGGCGGCCTCCACCGCCTGGGCGATGAGCTCGTCGGTGGTGTCGTCGGTGTCGATCCGGTAGCCCCGGGCGTAGGTGACGGGCAGGCCTTCCGCCGCCTCCAGTGCGGAAGTGACCTTAAAGCAGTTGATGTGGGAGGAGCCGCCGCCCTGGAACCGGGGCTTTTGGGCGAACTCGCCGATGAAGGCCACGGTGTCCTCCTTCTTCAGGGGCAGGATGCCCTGGTTTTTCAGCAGCACCATGCACTCCGCGGCGGTTTCGGCGGCAAACAGGTGGTCGGCCTCCTTGTCCCAGGGGGTCTCGGGCCGGGCGTTCTCCAGAAACCGGTAGTTGATCGTCAGAATCCGCTCCACCGCCCGGTCCACCGCCGCCTCGCTCAGACGTCCCTCCCGCACGGCCTGAAGGACCTTGTTGTCGTTGATGCCGCCGGAGGCGGGCATTTCCAGGTCCAGTCCGGCTTCCACGCCGGCCACCCGGTCGGACACGGCGCCCCAGTCGCTGACCACGTAGCCGTCGAAGCCCCACTCCTCCCGGAGCACCTTGGTCAGCAGCCAGGGGTCCTGGGAGGCGTAGACCCCGTTGATCCGGTTGTAAGAGCACATGACGGTCCAGGGCCTGGCCTTCTTCACCGTGGTCTCGAAGGCGGGGAAGTAGATCTCCCGCAGGGTCCGCTCGTCGGCGTTGGAGCTGGAGCTCATGCGCCGGTGCTCCTGGGAGTTGGCGGCGAAGTGCTTGACGGACACGCCTACGTTCCGGCTCTGAACGCCCTGGGTGAAGGCGGCGGACAGCTCTCCGGCCAGGTAGGGGTCCTCGGAGAAGTACTCGAAGTTCCGGCCGCACAGGGGGCTGCGCTTCATGTTCACCGCCGGGCCAAGGACCACGCTGACGCCCTCGTGCTGGCAGCTGTCGCCGATGCGCTGCCCCATTTGCTCCAGCCGCCGGCGGTCAAAGGAGGCGGCGGTGGCGCAGGCCGCGGGCATGCACACGGCTTTTATGGATTCGTTGATGCCGAGGTGGTCCGAAGCCTGGTCCTGCTTGCGCAGGCCATGGGGGCCGTCGGAGACCATGCAGGCGGGGATACCCAGCCGGTCAATCTGCTGGGTATGCCAGAAATCCTGGCCGGAAAGCATGCTACACTTTTCCTCCAGGGTCATTTGGGCAAGCAGTTTTTTTACATCCATAATTCCACTCCTATCTATGGATCACAGGTTGTCCGAATGTCTCCCGCGGGGCAAATCCCCCAAAGCGGCTTCGCGTCCGACCTGCCCGGGGGCAGAAAAACGGTCGGTTCTGGAATCCATTATATGGCATTTTTTATTGTTGTCAATAATCATTTCCGCTGCCGCCTCCGCCAAATTCTTTGTGCAAATTCTCCAGGCCCATTGCGTATTTTTCTGGATTTCCCTGCCTTGAACCGCGGGAATGGGGCTTTGGCCCCGGCCTGTCCGGAGCTCCGGGGGAAGGACGGAAAATCCTCCGCTCCACGGCGTCTCCGGCGCTGGCTGACTTTCCCAAATCCATGCCGGCTTTCCGGGAAATCCCCCGGAAGAAAGGGGTTCCCCGGAATTTTTCCGCCCATTTTCGCCGGGAGCCCCGCCGCCGGGAATCCGTCAAAATCGGGTGATCTTCTTTTGGGGCTTGACAAGAAGGCCAATCTATGCCAAAATATAGTGGCAGTCGGAGCCTTTGACCACAATATGTTGTGGTCTCCCCTCTCCGACCATGCAGTTGAACCTATTTGCAAGGGAGGGGATCGCTATGATCCAAAGCATTATCAAACGAGACGGCCGCGTGGTCCTGTACGATCAGAACAAGATTGCCGCCGCCATTCTGCGGGCCATGGAAGCAGCCGGGGAAGGAGACGCCGCCGACGCCGCCCGGGTCACCAACGCCGTGCAGAGCGCCCTGAACGCCCAGTTTCGGGATACCCCGCCCAACATCGAGGACATCCAGGACCATGTGGAAAGGCAGCTGATGAACCACGGCTTCAACGGCACCGCCAAGGCCTACATCCTCTACCGGGCCAACCGGACCCGGGCCAGAGAGGCCAATACCAGCCTGATGAAAACCATTGACGAGATCACCAACATCGACGCCCGGATCAGCGACATGAAGCGGGACAACGCCAACATCGACGGCAACACCGCCATGGGCTCCATGCTTCAGATCGGCTCCGCCGGGGCCAAGGCCTACAACGAGATGTACCTGCTCCGCCCGGAGCACGCCAAGGCCTACCGGGAAGGCGATATGCATATTCACGACTTTGACTTCTATTCCCTGACCACCACCTGCTGCCAGATCGACATTCTGAAGCTGTTCCACGGAGGCTTCTCCACAGGCCACGGCTATCTGCGCGAGCCCAAGAGCATCTCTAGCTATGCGGCCCTGGCGGCCATCGCCATCCAGTCCAACCAGAACGACCAGCACGGCGGCCAGTCCATTCCCAACTTCGACTATGCCATGGCCGAGGGCGTGGGCAAGACCTACCGCAAGTGCTTCATCCGCTGCCTGTCCAGCGCCCTGGAGGACCTGCTGGACCGGGACGGCCTCCACGAGCAGGTCAAGGACCTGGTATCCCAGGCCCAGGAGGAGGCGGGGGAGCCGCCCCGGCTGGAAAACTGCCTGACCTTCGACCCCGTCCTGACGGCGAAGCTGCTGCAGGCCCTGCCGGTCAGCGAAGCCGACGTGGGAAAGATTCTCACCCGGGTCCGGAAGCGGGCCTTCCAGGCCACGGAGCGGGACACCTTCCAGGCCATGGAGGGCTTTGT
Organism: uncultured Oscillospiraceae bacterium; assembly: GCA_944387635.1. GTDB lineage: Bacteria > Bacillota > Clostridia > Oscillospirales > Oscillospiraceae > Faecousia. The sequence goes on from CALXFT010000058.1 coordinate 14,523, forward strand.
CCACAACCTGAACACCATGCACTCCCGGGCCGGAGCCCAGACCCCCTTCTCCTCCATCAACTACGGCACGGACACCACCCCGGAAGGCCGGATGGTCATAAAGAACATCCTCCTGGCCCTGGACGCGGGCCTGGGCCATGGGGAGACCTGCATCTTCCCCATCCACATCTTCAAGGTCAAGGAAGGCGTCAACTACAACGACGGCGACCCCAACTACGATCTGTTCCGCCTCAGCTGCAAGGTCAGCGCCAAGCGGCTGTTCCCCAACTATGTGTTCCTGGACGCCCCCTACAATCTGCAATATTACGTCCCCGGCCGTCCGGAGACCGAGGTCGCCACCATGGGCTGCCGGACCCGGGTCATGGGCAACGTCTACGACCCCACCCGGCAGATCGCCTACTCCCGGGGCAACCTGTCCTTCACCTCCATCAACCTGCCCCGGCTGGCCATCGAGGCCCAGGGGGACGAGGAGGCCTTCTACCGGTCCCTGGACCATATGCTGGAGCTGGTGTGCCAGCAGCTGCTGGACCGGTTTGAGATCCAGGCCGGCAAGCACGTGTACAACTTCCCCTTCCTCATGGGCCAGAACGTGTGGCTGGACGCGGACAAGCTCACGGTCCAGGACGACCTGCGGGAGGTCCTGAAGCACGGCACCCTGTCCATCGGCTTCATTGGCCTGGCCGAGACCCTGACCGCCCTGTACGGCCGTCACCACGGAGAAGACCCCGCCGTTCAGGAGAAGGGCCTGGAGATCATCGGGCGCATGCGGCAGTTCTGTGACCGCAAGTCCCAGGAGCTGAAGATGAACGTGACCCTGCTGGCCACCCCCGCCGAGGGCCTGTCCGGCCGGTTCATCCGCATGGACCAGAAGCGCTACGGCAAGATCCCCGGCATCACCGACCGGGAATACTACACCAACAGCTTCCACATCCCCGTGTGGTTCCCCATCTCCGCCTATGAGAAGATCCGGCTGGAGGCCCCCTACCACGCCCTGTGCAACGCCGGTCACATCAGCTATGTGGAGCTGGATGGGGACACGGCCAAGAACGTGGAGGCCTTCGAGGCGGTGGTCCGGTGCATGCACGACGCCGGAGTCGGCTACGGCAGCATCAACCACCCCGTGGACCGCGACCCGGTCTGCGGCTATGTGGGCGTCATCGGCGACG
>CALXFT010000059.1 GCA_944387635.1 uncultured Oscillospiraceae bacterium
TCCGTCTTGCAACCTGTCATATACCACATCGTAAATTTTCTCCTTGTAGATGGGTCACATCTATTTACATCACAGACTGACACGGACCAATTCCTTGATTTGCCCCTTGATTATTTCCTCGTTGAATTGTACAATGTTGTTGGACATGGTTTGTCGTCTCCTTTCAGAATGTGTGTAGCAACTTCATTCTACCAGAGACCGGCAAGCCGTGTCTACTTTTTTGCTATTTTCAATTTGCGCAATTTATTATACCTTATCAGCGGCTGCTCTCCGTGATGAAATCGAAGCAGAGGAACAAAAAAGCGCCAATGTGGAAAGGTTTCTCTCCGTTGTAGAACGGTATACGGAAATTCCTGAATTGACCCCATGTATCTTACATGAGTTTGTCGAGAAGATCGTTGTCCATGCTGCCAGCGATCCAAAGGGCAAGAACCGCACCCAGGAAATTGACATCTACTATAAGGGCATTGGAGCCCTGGAAGTATCGAAAGTTACTTCATCAAGGCAAGAATGAGAAAAACGGCATAGCCGAAGCTATACCGTTTCTCTCTTGCCCCACGATGTTTTCTTATCGGGAGGCACCTTTTTGTTGCTGCTTTTTTCTCAGACCTCTTGACAAACCTATACCCCCATGGGTATAATGCGTTTATACCCATATGGGTATGGAAAGAGGTCTGACAGAATATGAAAGCACTTATGGAAACGTTAGAAAAATTCCTTGAATTCGGCGGCATGAAAAAAGATATTGTGTGTCTTGTTCTTGGCGGCATCTCCCTGATACTGAGCTTAACCGACGCGATGGCGCTGCCGTTTGACATTGCCTGGGTAGCGATTATCCTTTGCGGTCTGCCGATTGTCCTTGAAGCAATCATCGGTCTTGTCACCGCTTTTGACATCAAAGCGGATGTGCTTGTTTCTCTGGCGCTTATCGCTTCGGTCTGCATTGGCGAGGACTTTGCCGCCGGGGAGGTTGCGTTTATTATGCAGCTCGGCGCTCTGCTGGAGGATGTGACAGTCGCAAAGGCAAGAGCCGGTATTGAAAAACTGGTGCATCTTACTCCCCAGACAGCAAGAGTTATGATGGACGGAACGGAGAAAATTGTCGCGGCGGAAGAAGTGAAAATCAATGATTTGATTCGTGTCCTTCCGGGCGAAAGCATCCCCGTTGACGGCGTGATTGTTTCCGGTCAGACTTCCATTAACCAAGCGGTTATGACCGGGGAGTCTTTGCCTGTTGATAAAGGCGTTGGCGATGATGTTTCAAGCGGAACGGTTAATCAGTTCGGCGCCTTTGAAATGAAGGCAACCAAAGTCGGAGAGGACAGTTCCATTCAGAGAATGATCCGCCTTGTTCAATCCGCCGATGCGGGAAAAGCAAAAATTGTGGGTCTCGCGGACCGCTGGGCAACATGGATTGTAGTGATTGCCATGTCTGCGGCGGCGCTCACTTGGCTTGTAACAGGCGAGATTATTCGCGCGGTTACCATTCTCGTTGTTTTCTGCCCCTGCGCGCTGGTGTTGGCTACGCCGACCGCGATTATGGCCGCCATCGGCAATGCCACAAAGCACGGTTTCCTTGTCCGCGAGGGCGACGCCCTTGAACGCCTTGCCAAAGTGTCCAAAATTACTTTTGATAAAACAGGCACCCTGACTTACGGAACACCGAACGTAACCGCGGTTGTAAGCGTATCCGATTACGACCGAGATTCTGTTTATGGGTATGCCGCCGCCGCGGAGCAGATGTCTGAACATCCCCTTGGCAAAGCCATTGTGCGCTGCTACAAGGCTGAAAATAAAAAAGAACTTCCCGCTTCTGAGAATTTTCAAATGATACCCGGTGAGGGTGTTGCCGCGGCTGTAAGTGGAAAGGTTATCAAAGCCGGTAAAACCGCTGTGCCTGTTGAAAGCGCGGAGAAATACCTAAACGACGGCAGCACCGTGATCTATGTTACCATAGACGATATACTGGCCGGGTATATCGTTCTGTCCGATACCATTCGTGAAGAAAGCGTTGGTATGATTGACCGGCTAAACGGTCTTGGCGTACAGCCTGTTCTTCTGACAGGGGATAATGCCAATGCCGCTAACGCCATCGGCGGCAAACTGCACATTACGGAAATCCACGCAAACTGTCTGCCGGAAGACAAACTGAAATATATTGAGGGCTATCAGACGCGGGGGGAAGCTGTCTGCATGATTGGCGATGGCATAAATGATGCTCCCGCATTGAAAAAAGCGAATGTGGGCATCGCAATGGGCGGCATAGGCAGCGACATTGCCGTGGACGCGGCGGATATTGCGCTTGTGGATGACGAGATTAAGGAACTGCCGCATCTGCTTGCCTTGTCCAAGCGCATGATGACCACCATAAAAATGAATATGACTTTTTCAATGGGACTGAACTTCCTCGCAATTGTTCTTGCCATGATCGGCACGCTCAATCCCGTTGTGGGAGCGTTGGTACATAACGCCGGCTCGGTAGTCGTCATTATGAATTCCGCCCTGCTGCTCAAATGGAAAAGATAAAATATTCCACGAGATAAAATTATCGAAGGAAGCTTTGACGCAATCGGCAAGCGAAAAAAGCAAGGGGTTTTCATTGAATCCGAAGGTTCAAAAAGCGAGGAATCCTGTGTGGATTTCCCGCTTTTTGAACTGTACGGATGGGGAAAAGATCTGCCGCTCAGCCAAAGTCGATTTCGGAGCTTCCATAAAAAGCGTTTGCGTTTGGCGAGCTTCGGAAAACAGCGGCGCGTTGGTTGACGGAGGCGGTGTAAACAGCGTCAATGCAGTCCCGGGGCATGATCCCCGCCTTTACCTGCCGGCTGCCGGCCCCAAAGGGAAGAAGGAAATCTTCCGGATGAAGCCGCTCTGCGTCCTGCTTGGTGTGCGTAGAACCACCCCAGAAAACACCCGCGGAGCGGACCGATACATTTCGCCGCAGGAATCCGAAGGATGCTTATCTTTCCACAGCTCCGACCTTGACTTTTTTTATGAAAAATGATATATTTCATTCATGTGTATGGAGAGTTGTCCGAGTGGTTTAAGGAGCCAGTCTTGAAAACTGGTGATGGGGCGACCCACCGTGAGTTCGAATCTCACACTCTCCGCCAGAACCTTGAGCGCCAGGCATGGCGCTCGATTTCCATAACAGCGAAAAAGCAAAGGAGGACGCGATATGGCGGTTCGCTTGAATGAGGACGCGGAACTGGTCAAGGCCATCCGGGAAGGGCTGAAGCGCACAGGCGGTTATTGCCCCTGCCGATTGGAACGGACAGAGGACAACAAGTGCATATGCAAGGAGTTCCGGGAGCAGATCGCGGATCCCAATTTCAAGGGATTTTGCCACTGCATGCTCTACTACAAAGCCTGACAGGACGTGACCCGGAAGAAAGATTCGGGAGGTACTATGAGCGGACGGTATAAAAGAAGGAAAAAAGCTCCTGGGCCGGAAGAGACCACGCCTGCTGCCTGATCGAAGCCCCCTTTCCAACGAATCAGACCCTCCCCAATCCGCGTTTTTCCGCGCGGATTGGGGAGGGCTTTTTTGGAGAGAACGGAGAAACGGGTCGCGTGTGGGACGTCCATCCGGCTCTGACAGTTTTTTCGGAGAGAACGTGATAGGATACTTCCTGGGAGGTATGAACTATGAAGAGAACCTTTCAGGACATTTGGACCGCGCTCCTGATGGGACTGGTGCTGCCGGGATGTGTGATGAATGCCGCGGCCAGCCTGTCGCGGGGCGCTCCGCCTGCAGAAGAGACCGTGGCGGTAACCGAGACGCAGGCAGCGAAGCCGGAGCGGGCATCCGGTCTGTCCGTCTGTCTGCGGCTTCCGGATGGAACGTCAGCACAGTTGGATATGGACGCGTATCTGGTGAGTGTGATGCTGGCGGAGATGCCGGCGTCCTTTGGCTCTGAGGCATTGAAGGCCCAGGCTGTGGCGGCCAGGACATACACCCTGAAGGCAAGCGTCACCGGAGGAAAACACGCCGACGGGTCCGTCTGCACCGATCCGGGCTGCTGCCAGGGATACCTGGATCAGGAGTCGTATCTGAAGAAAGGGGGGACCCAGGAGGGGATTGATCGGATACGCCGGGCTGTGGACGCGACCAGCGGCTATGTGCTGACCTATGGAGGAGAGCTGATCGAAGCGACGTATTTCTCCTGCTCAGGTGGAAGAACCGAGGATGCGGTTGCCGTATGGGGAACGGATTTTCCGTATCTGCGGTCTGTGGAAAGTCCGGGAGAGGAGCAGGCGGCTCACGACAGCGACACCTTGATTTTTACGCAGGATCAGATTCGGGAGGCGCTGGGACGGGATTTAGAGGGCCCGCCGCAGACCTGGTTTGGTGAAACCCTTTACACAGAGGGCGACGGTGTGGCATCCATGGTCATTGGCGGAGAAGCCTATACCGGGACCTGGCTCAGGGAAACGCTGGGACTGCCCTCCACCGCTTTCACTGTCGAGGTGCGCATGGAGCAAATCGTATTCCAAACCCGCGGCTATGGACACCGGGTGGGCATGAGCCAATACGGCGCTGACGCAATGGCGGACAAGGGGTGGCAATACGAACAGATCCTCAGCCACTATTACCCGGGGACGGAACTGGTCCTTTGGGAAAGCTTCGCCGTGCAGTGACGGGAATATGCTATGGAAACGAAATCTGCGAAAGCGCTCGTGGCTTTCGCAGATTTTCCTTAATCAGAAAAGAATCCCGTTCCCGCTCAGTATTTTCCGCCTCTGCCGCCGTGGGAGGCTCCGGACTTGCTTCTGTGGGTTGAACTGCCGCCTCTGGGGCCGCGGTCCGTTTCCTGCCTGGTGCGGACCACATGCTTGTAAAGGAACAGTTCCCGGCTGGTCTCCATTTTCAGACTGTCCGGACGAATATAGCTTCCGGCATCGTTACAGCTGGGAAGGTTTGTCAGCTTTCTGCGCATATGTCCGACGATCAGCCATGCGATTACGAAGCCCAGGAGCAAGGAAATCGGGACCCAGAACCAGGGAAGCCCTGGCTTGGCCGAATTGAGGGCGCCGCCCTGCTTCGCATCTTCGATCAGCCTGTCGCACTGGACGGCGAAAAGCTCATAGGCCGCAGCCGCGTCTCCTTGGGCGAGTTTTTCAGCCACCATCCGGCCGATGTAATCGAGGTCCACGTCCGTGAAAACCGTGATGGCGGCGCCGCTGGTGCTGATCCACCAATCCCGGCTCTCAGGGCAATGGAGCAGAAGCACGCCGCTCAAATTCGCGCCCTGGCCGTAGCCATGGCTGTCGTAGTAGTTGTCGGCATAATCCCGGGGCGACATGCCGGAAAGATCGGAAACCGTCAGCACAACAACGTCCATAGCCTGCCGGCTGCTGATATCCTGCAGCTGGCTGAGCAGAGAGGCCTCCTGATCCGCCGGCAGAAGGTCGGCCGCATCCACCAAAAGAGGACTGCCGACACCGCCGGTATCCTCCCCGGGCAGATGTTCCTGTAGAATGCGCTCCGCCTGAAGCAGATAGTTGCGGACGCCGTCATAGTACGTTTGCCCGTCATTAAACGCCTGTCCAAGGGAGCGTTCATTCTCTGAATCGCCAAAAGCAACGGATTCTCCCCAAAAATGCGCGTTCCAATATGAATCGTTCACAACCAGCAAAATGCAGTCCGCTCCGGCCCCAACCCTGTCGTCGGATTGGCTGTAGGCCATGAGCTCCTGACTGTCATTGCCGGGAAGCAGGGCGAACAGCACCTCTACGTTGTATTGCGCATGGAGTTCCTGGGCGGACGCTTCCAGCTGCCGCAGCTCCGAATCGGTTAGTACGCCGGTACTGTCCAGAATATAGTTTGTCTCCTCGGCCGCCGCTGGGAGGGCGAGGACCAGACAGAACAGGAGAACCAGCAGCGCCGGAGTCCATTTCATCTTCATATCTGCACCCTCCATCAAAGCAGCCACACCAGCCAGGCGGCCCCGTAGATCAGAAGACCAAACAGGGCGGTCAGCCCGGCGGTCCACAATCCGGCGGCTTTCCGGTCCACTGGCAGCTCGCCCACAAATTTGCCGGTTTGACCGTTCATGGCAAATGTGTATCGTTTCCCGTTAAAGCTGGTGGTCAGAATCCAAACCGGAAAAAGCGCGTATTTGGCGCGGCTGTTTGTCAACTGTACGCCGGAAGATTCCATGGAAACGGTGTCAAAACCATGGACGGTTTCGTAAAAAACGTCTTCCACGGACTGTTTGATTCTCTGGGCCGCGCGCTGCTGGCTGCTGTCGGCGTCAATATCGTATTTATCTGCCAGATAGCCGGCAAGATACGCCGTTTGAAAATCCACGGCCTGGGAGAAATCAAAGGGTTCCAATGCTTCCATCAGGGCGTCCGGCATTTTCTCGGAGCCATCCACAGGGACGTTGTCGAAACCGAGCCGGCCCTTGCGCAGAACGGAATAGTAATGGGTTTCTGAGTAGATGTAGTCCCTGGTGCTCCAGCGGCGAAGCTTGGTGGCCCGGTATCGAATGCTGGCGTGGGTGTCCGCGTCGAACAGCCAGAAGGGGACGTAGATGCCCTTGATCTGCTCCAGGTGGGCCTCATCCAGGAAAAATTTTGGAAGCAGCCGCTTGCCCTGGCAATGCTGCCGCAGACGGGCCTTGGCCTCCTGCTTATCCAGCTTAAAGGGGATCACACAGTCAGGGCGCAGGACGCCGGACAGCCGTCCGGTGAGGATTACGGGGCTGCCGCAATACGGGCAGGATGTGGCAGCCGTCGCCTCGTCGGCAATGATCTCGCCGCCGCAGGACTGACACAGATAGTCTTGAAGCGATGCTTCCTCCTCTTCCTGCCATGAACTGCCCGGCTGGGCATGCCAGTTCAGATCGTCGTCCTGCGCGCTTCGCAGGACGCTGTCGTAGGCCAGAAGGTCTTCGATTTCGAATTCGGTATCGCAGTAGGGGCATTTCATGCGCTGGACGGTGCTGTTGAATTCAATGGCGCCGCCGCAGCAGGGACATTGGAATTCCTGTATATCAGCCATAGGGTCGAAACTCCTTTTCTTCGTTTCCCGGTACAATATGAAAAGCGGGAGAAAAACGCGGAATGGGCGTCCGAGTCTGGTTTCCTTCGGATTTTTAATATTGTATCATTTTCATTATCATAATTCAACGGATAATATTCTGTTTTCCCAGGTATGATGTTCCCCGCGGGCAGAAAATGAGGTTATAGCCGAACCCTTGCGTGCTTTGTTTCCATGGGCGGCGTTGACTTTTTCATAAAACTGGATAGAATAAAATATAGATACGATTTGACCGATTCAAGGAGGAGTGATCGATGAAATCTTGTCCCAGATGCGGGAGCAAAATGAAAGACGGCCTTCAGGTTTGTCCCACCTGCGGGCATGTTCTGCAGGACCCGCCTGCCGGTGAATCTCCGGAGAAGACCGGGGGTACAGGCAAGCGCAGACTGTGGGCGGCGATCCTTGTGCTGGCGGTACTGGTGATTGCCGTGGGTGGTATCTGGCTGGCGCTTTCTCTGGGCCTGTCCCCGGCGGACCAGTTCCTGGCCTGCCACCAGGCACTGCTGGCGGAAGGTGTTTTTTCCGCCCTGGACACTTGGGAGGAACTGTCGCGAAACGATGAGATCCATACGGATCTGACCATTTCCGTGGACGTCAGCAGCCAGAAGCTGGACAGCATGCTGGATGACACCTATCTTCTGCTGAAGCTGGATATGGGGGAGGAGCATCTGCTGGCCAACGGGGAATTGCGTTGGATGGGGAACTCTGTACTGGCCGGGGATCTGACCTATGACGGCGAAACTTTGGGATTCCGCCTTCCCCAGGTGAATGGAATCTACTATACCATGGACGCGGACAAGGCAATGGAATATTTGGATGGACAGACGGTTCCGGTGGCGGGTGTACCTGGGGAAAATATCACGGCAGGGGAATGGCGGGCGCTTCTGGAGTCCTATCTGGATGTGGCAAACACCATTGTCAATCAAGAAAATGTGACCCGGGAAAAACGTGTGGAGTTCCGGTTTTCCCAGTTGGATGGGAGTTTTACGGGTACCGCTCTGACCTTAAAGCCACGGGCTCAGGATGTGGAGAATATGCTGCGCCTGCTGTCCTCACGACTGCGGGAGGATGGGGAACTCAGAAGCGTGCTGGTCAAGCTTATGGGGACCCCGGAGCGGTATGAGTGGTTTATGAAGGAACCCTCGGACAATCCCCAGGCGGATCTGGAACAGGCCCTCCTGGATGCCGCCCAGTATTTGCAGACAAACGCCGCGGCCATTGGGCAAAAGGCGCAGGCCTCCGGATTTACCTGGACGGCCTATCTGGTGGATAATGAGATCAGGATGATCCAGATTGATACCAATGACAGCCAAGCGGTATATGAGACCAACGGCGAGGATGGGGACCGGCGGCAGACTGCGGCCTGGGGAAACTTCGGCCAGGGCAGGGTGTTTTCCCTGCGCCTGAGCGCGTCTGAAACCATCCGAAGCGGCGCCTTTACGCTGACCGGTTCCTCCTGGCGGGATCTTGCGCTGGAGTATCGTGTGGATACCAGCCGTGTGTCCGCTCTGGGCATCTGTTATGGCTCGTACCAAATGGCGGCCCAGGGTCTGGGAGGATTCTCCTTTGCCATGGATGTGGAGGAAGGAGAGGGGGGCGCGGACCATGTCCTGTCCATTCAAGCCCCGTCGGAACTGTTCCGGGATCTGTTTGACAGTGTGTCCCTGGTGGTCCATGCCGCCGATCAGGGAACCGCCTTGCCGCCCGCGGCGGAGCCCACGGATATCAGCCACTATACCAAAGAGGAATTTGACCGCTTGCTGGAGGAATTAAAGGAAAGCACCGTGCGCGGCTTCCTCAAAAATCTTATTCCGTGGCAGCAGAATTGACAAAAGAATCAAGCTCCGGGAGCCTGCCCGCAAGCCGGCTTCCGGAGCTGTTTTTTCATTGCGGCGAAAGGGGAAGGGCGGAACATGCCGGCCTTCATCGATCCTCCCCGGAATAAAGGGCAATGATCCGCTGGGCGGCTTCTTTTTTGGAAATGCAGTTGTCCATGGCACACTTTTCAATGTAGTGGTGGGCCTCAGGCTCGCCCAGCTTCCGCTCGCTGATCAGAAGACATTTGGCACGGTTGACAATGCGGATCTCTTCCATTCGATCTTCGAAGCTCTGGGTCTTCTTCTCCATCCGCCGCAGACGTTCTCTCGCGCTGGCCATCCAGCTGAACGCCTGGGCCAAAGCCAGCCGGGAGGTAGGTTTGGAGAGCGTAAAGACGCCGTGGTCCACTACCTTGTCATATATCTCCGGGAACAGCTCGCTTTTGACGAAAAGCAGCACCACGGTTCCTTGACCGCGGCAGCAGTCAATGGCAAAGCGGGTGCCGTTGTCATCCGGAAGGGGGTGGTTGATGAACACGAAATCGTAGGACCGTTCTGCCGTACAGCGCTTTGCCTCGCTGATGCTGGCTGCGGTCCGGACCGGCTGATACTGAGAAGGGGGGAGCATTTCATTTAAGGCGGTATTGAATTTATCGGAATTGGATACCAAAAGAACGCTGTAGACACGTTCGGCTAAGCCCATACGTCCCCTCCTTCCTCGCTTGTTTCAATGTCACACCCATTATAGATGGCAATAGCTGTCCAATACGGCCTGGGGGATGTGCTGACGGATAAAGTCGCTGCCCATAGCGATGGCGCAGGCGTCCTGCCGGCTGCCGGGAATCTGGCCATAAGCTTTCAGCCGCTCCGAATCGGCACGGAAGAGATTGAAATCCGCCGGCGCGGGAGGCTGAGCTTGATTCCGAATCCCTTCCAAACCGGCGTGGATGATCAAAGCAAAGGCCAGGTAGGGATTGGCCATCGGGTCCGGGGAGCGAAGCTCTGCGCGGCGGTACAGTTCAGAGGGCGCGGCGGGGACCCGAATGAGCTGGCTGCGGTTTTCACTGGACCAGGAGATATACCGGGGGGCCTTGTCGTGGCCGAACCGCAGATAGGACTCGGCCGCGGGGTTGAGGAAAACGGTCATTTCTGCCGCCCTGTTCAGGATGCCGGCGATCACATTGGGCAGAAGGTCCTTTCCGTCGGAGGATTTTACGGAGATGTTGATATGAAAGCCGTTGCCGGGGCGGCCGTCCAAAGGCTTGGGGGAGAAGTCCGCGTAGAGCCCGTTGCGATGGGCGACCGTTTTTACGACGGCCTGGAAGGTCATTACATTGTCTGCGGCGGTGAGCGGGTCGGAATAGTGGAAGTCGATCTCGTTTTGTCCGGGACCTTCTTCGTGATGGGAGCTTTCCGGGCGGATGCCCATTTGCTCCAGAGTCAGACAGATTTCCCGGCGCACATTCTCGCCCCGGTCCTCCGGCGCGATGTCCATATAGCTTGCCTGATCATAGGGCTCCCGGGTCGGATGTCCGTTTTCGTCCAGGTTAAACAGATAAAATTCCTGCTCCGCGCCAAAGGCGAACTGAATCCCTTCCCGCTCTGCCCTGTGGATCGCCTGGATCAGGAGGCTGCGGGTGTCGCAGGGGAAGGCTTCGCCGGAGGGGTAGACAATGGAACTGTACATCCGTACCACTTTGCCATGCTCCGGCCGCCATGGCAATACCGCCAGGGTGTCGCTTTGCGGCACGAGGAAGAGATCGGAATGGGTCTCGTCCCCGAATCCCCGGATGGAGGATGCGTCAAAGGCGATTCCGTGGGCAAAGGCCCTGGGCAGCTCATGGGGCATGATGGAAATGTTCTTTTGTTTGCCGAATACGTCGCAGAAGGCTAACCGGATGAACTTTACGTCATCCTCCTGAACATATTGCAGCACTTCATCCTGTGAATACTTCATATGGCGATACCTCATCTCTGGGAAGCGTTCTGTCCGTGGAAAACAACGGTAAGATTCAAACATTTTTTATGACTTTCATTTTTGGCGGCGCACTGTGAAAGCGCATTTAATCAAAAATTCGCAGGAATAAGCCGCTCTGCGGCTAATTCAGCGGACATAATATAGATTCAGTATATCATCTGGGCTGGAAAATTTCTATCTTTTTCTTCGGCTCTTTGTGAAAAGATCCCGAAAAACGGAAGCAGCCGTTTTTGCGGGATCTGATCATATGGCACGGATCAAAGGGGACGGCGGTGTTCGTAAACGCGCTTGACTTCCTTTGCCAGCTCGGCGTCTGCCGGGCAGAACGGGTACTGACTGATCTGATTCGGGTGGATCCAGCGAAACTGCACATGCTCCAGGCTCTGAGGGAATCCGGAGGAGATGACACAGTGATACAGAGTCAAATGGATCAAGGTGTCCGGATATTCCCGGGTCACCTCCATGAAGACCTCGCCGACGTTCAGGGTGACGGCCAGTTTTTTGGCGCACTCCCGGATCAGCGCCTGCTGCTTGGTCTCGCCTGGTTCTACCCGGCCGCCTACGAATTCCCAGAGCAGCCCTCTGGTATGATGAGCGGGACGCTGACAGATCAGGAACTTATCCTTTTCCCAGAGCAAGGCAGCGACAACATCCACGGGCTTCTTTCTGGCGAGGACCGTGGTGCTGATGGGACTGACGCGCAGCATGCCGTGGGTGCAGCCGAGAGATGTGGTACCCGCTTGGTCGTCCTGAATGTAGATATTCCAGCGGCCCTCCGGAAGGGGATGGAAGATCTCCTGGGTGTCGGAATTGAAAATGACGAACAGTTCTTCCGTCTGGCCGCTGAGGTGAAATGCCACCGTGTGTTCGTTTTCACAGAGCACGGGATGGACATGCCGGAATACTTCCTCCCGGGTGGACAGACGCAGCAGGGCGTGGGCCTTGCGGAAAGCGATCAGTCCCTGGTAGTATCGCGTTGTACGCTGATAGGGCTCCTTATCCAGATTTTCCCACTTCAGAGAGTTCACACGGTCGGAAGAACGGTAGCTGTTGTGCTCATAGGTTCCCTTGCGAAGCCGTTTGCTGCGGAGAAACTCTTCTCCTGCCTGCATAAAGGGAATGCCCTGGGAGAGAATCGTGAAGGCGCCGGCCAGACAGTTCATTCGGACCAGCACATCTTCAGGCGCCTCCGGAGCCGCCATGATGATCCTGTCGTAAAGGGTGTTGTTATCGTGGCAGGATACATAGTTAACACACTGGTTGGGCTGCGCCGCCCACAGAGGGACGCCCATAAAGCAGGCTTCCAGCGTATCTTTGCAGCAGATCGCGCCGGTAACATAGCCCGGCAAGGTGCTGTCAAAGACCGAGCCGCGCAGAAGATCCCGCAGGGTATCGTTGAAGAAAGCAAATCCGGGAACTTTTCGGGAATTGGACTGGACCGCAAGCTCAACATTGGGTTTTGTGGGAGCTGTATTCATAGACCAGCCTTCGCCGTAGAAGATCACGTTGGGATGCGCCTTGTGGACGGCACGCATGATGTCGTTGATGGTGTGTGTATCCAGAAGGCCAACCAGATCAAACCGGAACCCGTCGATATGGTATTCCTCAGCCCAGTATTTTACGGAGTCCACAATGTATTTGCGGACCATGGAACGCTCGGAGGCGGTATCGTTTCCGCAGCAGGACCCGTTGGCGTATACGCCGTCCGGGGTAGACCGGCTGAAATAACCGGGGACAATCTGATTGACACTGAAGCTTTCCCGGTTATAGACGTGATTGTACACCACATCCATGACTACGCTCAGACCGTTGTCGTGGAGCGTTTTGATCATCTGCTTCAGTTCCCGTACGCGAACAGCGCCGTCGAAGGCGTTGGACGCGTAGGACCCCTCCGGCACGTTGAAGTTCACCGGATCGTAACCCCAGTTATACTGGGGCTTGTGGCGGCTCTCGTCTGTGTAGCCATAGTCAAAGACGGGGAGCAGGTGCACGTGGGTTACGCCAAGGGCCTTGATGTGATCCAACCCGGTGGAGTGGCCGCCTTTTGTTTTGGTGCCGGTTTCGGTCAAAGCCAGGAACTTGCCTTTGCTGTGGATGTTGGAGCTTCGATGCATGGAAAGATCCCGAATGTGCAGTTCGTAGATTACCGCGTCGGTGATGGGATTGCCGCTGTGGGGATCCTGATCCGTGTCCCAACCGGCGGGATTCGTGTCAGACATATTCAGAATCATGGCGCGATGGCCGTTTACTCCGGTGGCCTTGGCGTATGGATCACAAACTTCGCACATTTGCCCATCCACAATTACCAGATAGGTATAATATAGTCCGCTCAGATCACCATCTGTTTCCGCGACCCAGACGCCTTTTTCCGCCGGGGACATGGAAAGCTGAAATAACAGATCCTGCGTATCCATGGTGCCGCTGCGATAGATGTTTACCGTAGTTTCCTGAGCAGTGGGCGCCCAAAGCTTGAAAACTGTCTTTTGTTCCGTCCAGGTGGCGCCCAGATCGCTTCCATGATAGGTATAAGCTTCTTCGAATTCGCTGGATGAATAGAGAGTATGCATGCCCGCAGCCCCTTGCCAATTATGAATTTCTTGTTAATAACATCCGGATTATAACATAGGCCCGACGGGAAGTAAAGCAAACCTGGGAGCTTTTGAAAAAATTTTCCGGCCGGGCGGGTGAATGGCGAATATTTTTGATTTTAACACAATGTCCTGAATGAGAAAAGGAATTTACAATTTCGTATGTAGAAAATTTACAGATATGTGTTACAATATAAAAGTATACAAATTTAGAAGATCGTCGACAAAAAGGAGATAAACAATGACCTATCATGACATCCGCCACGACGAGGCGGTGAACGTATATATCGCGCAGGCTGACGCCTCGCTAAACGCGCTGGGATTTACGGAGCACAGCTTCCCCCATGTGACCCGGGTGGCGGAATTGGCCGGTGAGATACTGGAACGACTGGGATATCCGGAGCGGACTGTGGAATTGGCAAAAATCGCGGGATATCTGCACGACATCGGCAACGTGGTAAACCGGGTGGATCACAGCCAGAGCGGCGCGGTCATGGCATTCCGGATCCTGGACAGAATGAACTTCCCGCCGGAGGAGATCGCGACCATTGTCACAGCCATCGGAAACCATGACGAAGGCACCGGCGTGCCGGTAAACGCTGTGTCGGCCGCTCTGTTTCTGGCCGATAAGTCGGATGTGCGCAGGTCCCGTGTCCGGCAAAAAGCGGATATCGCCCTGGATATCCACGATCGGGTGAACTACTCTGTAACATCCTCCCGCCTCATTGTGGATGTGGACGAAAAGATCGCGGAGCTGAAACTATCGGTGGATACCGAAGTCAGTTCGGTGATGGAGTATTTTGAGATTTTTATGAAACGCATGCTCCTGTGCCGCAACGCTGCCGAGCGGCTGGGTTTAAAATTCAAATTGGTAATCAATGATCAGGTGCTGCTGTAGATCGGATACGGATTCTCTTTTAAAATCCTTATTCCAATCGGGATGAAAAAATGTTTTGGAAGATTTATACGATTGCGGCCGATTCTTTTCCCGGCAGGTCTTGTCAATTCCGCTGAAAGGTGCTATAATATTACTACATCGGAATACCGGTGATACGAAAGGAGCTGCCGCATATGAAGTTTCAGTACAGTGAAAAGAAAGTCAAACTTCCTGGAAATGTCCACGCCTATGCTGAGAAGAAGGTCACGAAGCTTGGGCGGTACTTTGAGGAGGATGCGGAAGCATTAATTGTCTTTTCTACGGAAAAGAACCGGAACAAAGTTGAGCTCACCGTCCGCGGGGCGGGGACTTGGTTCCGGGCCAGTGAAAGCACGTCTGACATGTTTGCCTCCATCGATGCCGCGGTTGCCACGATTGAAGGACAGATCCGTAAGAACAAGACCCGGTTGGCGCGCCGCTTGAAGCAGGGGGCGTTCAATCGATCCGTGCAGGAGGTCACCTCCTTTGCCGATGACTCGGTGGAGGAAGAACTGCGGATCGTAAGGATCAAGAGGTTCTACTTCAAGCCTATGACCCGTGAGGAAGCGGTTATGCAGATGAATCTGCTGAACCATGACTTCTTTGCTTTCCGGGATGAGGATAACGGGGGGAGCTTTGCTGTGGTGTATCGCAGAAATGACGGAGACTATGGTTTGATCGACGATGCGGAATGATCTCTTCAGTCAGATTACCGGGGAGCCTGCACAGCAGGCTCCTTTCCGTTTTAACAGATGAAGATTTCGCTGGAATAGCAGATGAAAAAAGAATGAAAAATTGTGAAATAATGCTTGACAAATGGAGCACCCGGTGATACAATACACAAGCTGTCCGCGAGGGCGGCGCGAAAGTTACCGAATGAAGCAAAAAACTTGCGGAAATGTGAAAAAAGCTCTTGACA
>CALXFT010000060.1 GCA_944387635.1 uncultured Oscillospiraceae bacterium
CTGTGCGGAACAAGAAAGGAAGGCCCCCGGCAGGGGTCGGGGTGCACCTGCCACTATCTCAGCACTTCACTAGAACGCACTATCTAGATCTCTGCGCCGAAGCCTTTCATAATTGATGTCGCACTGTGAAAGCGCACGGAATGCGGCGAGCCTCCGGTTGGAGACCCGCCGCTTTTTCCTGTATTCGGGTACAGATCCGGCCGTCAAATCCGGATCAGGGTGTACTGCCTGGATCGGAAGTCCCCTGAAAGAGGCTCCACCGGAAGCCCCGCGTACATAAGCACGTCGCCGCCGTAGGTCTGGCCGGTCTGTTCCACCCGGTAGGTCTTTCCCGGCTCCAGCCCCTCCAGACGGACCCGGCGGCTGGGAAAGTTGACCCGGCTCATGACCTGGACATAGGTCACCAGAGCCTGGGAGCCGTCCTTGGCGTTGATCTGCCAGCAGTCATAGGCCCCGTTTTCCCGGCAGGAGGCCAGACGGTAATAGTCCCCTTCCCGGACCAGATCGTTGTAACGGTGGTACATGGCCACCTGGCCGGGAATCTGGGCCCGGTCTTCCCCGGAGATCCCGGTCACGTCCAGCTCATAGCCAAAGGTGCCGGCCAGGGCCACATGGCCACGGGTCTCAAAGGGCACGGTCCGGCCCATGTAGTGGTTGGGACAGTCGGACACATGGGCCCCAATGGTCGAGAGGGGGTACAGCAGGGCCGTCCCCTCCTGGATCTTCAGCCGCTCCACGGCGTCGGTGTTGTCCGAGCACCAGATCTGAGGGCTGTAATAGAGCATGCCCGGGTCAAATCGTCCCCCGCCGCCGGAGCAGTTTTCCAGCAGCAGATTCGGGAAGGTCCGCACCAGACGCTCCTGAAGCTCATACACCGCCAGAACATACCGGTGATACAGTTCACCCTGCCGCCGGGGCGGCAGGCCCAGGCTTCCCAGGTCCGACAGCTGCCGGTTCATGTCCCATTTCACATATTCAATGTTGGCGCTGCTCAGAATCGACCGGATGCGCTGCCAGACGTACTCCAGCACCTCAGCGCGGGTCAGGTCCAGCACATACTGGTTCCGGCAGCGCCCCGGTTCTCTTCCGGGGGTCTGGATCGCCCAGTCGGGGTGGCTCCGGAACAGGTCCGAGTCCGGCGAGACCATCTCCGGTTCAATCCAGAGGCCGAACTTCAAGCCCAGGCCGTTGAGCTCCCTTGCCAGACGGTCCAGCCCCCCGGGCAGCTTCTCCTCGTTGACGAACCAGTCCCCCAAGGCCCGGTTGTCGTCGAATCGGTTGCCGAACCAGCCGTCGTCCATGACCAGCATTTCAATGCCGGCCTTCGCCGCTTCCCTGGCAATGTCCAGCAGCTTTTCCAGATCAAAATCGAAGTGGGTAGCCTCCCAGTTGTTGATGAGGACGGGCCGTTTCCGGTCCCTCCAGGGTCCCCGGATCAGATGTCTGCGGTACAGGTCGTGGTAGGTCCGGGTCATAGATCCCAGTCCCGCGCAGGAGTAGACCATCACCACCTCCGGCGTCTGGAAGGCCTCCCCGGGCTTCAGTTCCCAGCAGAAATTGTATGGATTGATGCCCAAGAGGGTCCGGGTCATGTTGAACTGGCTGACCTCCGTCTGGGCTTCGAAATTGCCGGAGTACACCAGGTGGAAGCCGTAGACCTCCCCCTGGGTCTGGGTGATCCCCGGAGTGGTCAAGCCCAGGAAGGGCTGGTCCTGATGGCTGCTCACCCCCCGCTCGGAGAACACACCCTGACGGCCGTATCCCAGCTTCCGGTATTGGATGCCCCGCTCCCTGGCCCAGGCTCCGTGGAGGGAGAGCATGGAAAAGTCCCGATCCTCCTCGTCCAGGCAGGCGGACAGGGCTTTGGTCAGCCAGACCGTACCCTTTCCCTGGTTACAAATCCTGGCGGAGCGGGTGATGGCGTCCAGGTCTTCGAAAACCGTGTACTCCAGTTCCACCGTCAGACCCACAACGTCATCGGTCAGGCGTACCGTCAGGCTGGCGCAGTCCGCCTCCGTGCCGAAGGTGGCGGGCAGTCCCGCCAAGGGCCGCTTTCCGCGGCGGATTTCATAGTCCCGGAATCCCGCCTCCAGGGTGTTGTATCCCTCCCGGGTGCGGATCTCCAGACAGTGCTCCCGGAAGTCACCCATGCCGCCCATGGGATATTCGAAGGGGGCGGCATTTAAAAAGCTCAGCTTCTCCCGGCCGTTCCGGTCCGGGGTAAAGGGATATTCCCCGGTTCGCGTCAGATAGCCTACGCCGTCAGCAGCCAGGCGTCTGCCGTAGTAATGGTGAAGCAGATATCCAAAGCTGTCCTCCACGCCAAAACAGTAGCTGGTGTTTGGGGTATCCAGCTTGAAGATCCTGGTTTTCTCGTTATAGGAAATGCCCATGGTGTTCTCCTTTCCCGGAGGCAGTTTCCTCCGGTCCCAGTCTGTGTTAAAAAAGGCAGGAGCACGGTTTCGCGCTCCTGCCTGGATCTTTGCGTCGGGCAGTTCACGCCGGTCACTGCTCTTGACTCTGATCGGGTTCTTCTGTTTTCCCTTCCTCCCGGGGGGCTTCCGCGAAGCTGTCGAACATGGCCGTGGCGGATGCCTCGCCGATCTCCCGGCCCTCCATGATGGCCTGGAACTGCTCGCCGGTCATGGACTCCTTCTCCAGCAGGTAATCCACCACCTGATGCAGCTTCTGGCTGTTGTCCTGGAGGATCTTCCGGCAGTCCGCATAAGCCCGGTCGATGAGGATTTTCACCTCATCGTCAATGGTTCCGGCCACCTTCTCCGAATAGCTCTTGGTGGTCTGATAGTCCCGGCCTATGAAGACCTCTCCCCCATCCAGATAGGACACGGTACCCAGCTTCTCGCACATGCCATACCGGGCCACCATGTCACGGGCCAGCTTGGAGGCACGGTCGATGTCGTTGGAGGCGCCTACGGAGATATCCCCGGCAAACAGAGCTTCCGCCACCCGGCCGCCCAGCAGGGACACGATCTGTTCGTACATCTGGTTCCGGGTCAGGTTGGAAGAGTCGTCCTGGGGCAGATACCAAGTGGCGCCCAGGGACTGGCCCCGGGGAATGATGGTGATGTGCCGCACAGGGTCGTGGGTGGGCAGATGGTACATGGCCACGGCATGGCCGGCCTCATGGATGGCTGTGACCTTCAGATCCTTCCGGGTCTGAACCCGGCTCTTCTTGGCCGGACCGGCGGTGATCTTCATCAGCGCCTCGTTCAGGTCCTCCATGTTCATGGCAGGCCGGTTGTTTCTGGCTGCCAGAATCGCGCCCTCGTTGAGCAGATTGCTCAGGTCCGCGCCGGTGAATCCGGCAGTGGCCCGGGCAATGGTCTTCAGGTCCACGGAGCCGTCCAGCCGCTTGCCCTTGGCATGGACCTTCAGAATCTCCTCACGGCCCTTCACATCGGGGCGGCCCACGTGGATCTGCCGGTCAAAGCGGCCGGGCCGCAGCAGGGCCGGGTCCAGAATGTCCGGCCGGTTGGTGGCCGCCAGGACAACCACGCCCTCGGTCCGGGAGAAGCCGTCCATCTCCACCAGGAGCTGGTTCAGGGTCTGTTCCTTTTCGTCGTGTCCGCCGCCCAGGCCCGAGCCGCGCTTGCGGCCTACGGCGTCGATCTCATCGATGAAAATAATGGCGGGCGCGATCTTCTTGGCCTGGTCAAACAGGTCCCGGACCCGGCTGGCGCCTACGCCCACGTACATCTCCACAAAATCGGAGCCGGAAATGGACAGGAACTGGACCCCGGCCTCACCGGCCACCGCCCGGGCCAGCAGGGTCTTGCCGGTGCCGGGAGGACCCACCAGTAAAATGCCGTGGGGAATCCGGGCGCCGATGTCCGTATACTTGCCGGGGTTTTTCAGGAAGTCCACGACCTCCCGCAGTTCTTCCTTCTCCTCGTCGGCGCCTGCCACGTCGGCAAAAGTGACCTGCTTCCCGTCGGGTACGCCCAGAACGGTCCGGGCTTTGCCGAAGTTGTTCAGGGGATTGCCGCTGTTGGCCCGGCTCATGAACATGGCCCAGACGAACAGCAGGATCAGCCCCACCACCAGCAGGGGCATCACCAGATCATAGGGGGAAAATCCCTTTTCCGGCACAAAGTCGTAGGTCTCCAGGATCCCGGAGGCCTTCTGCTCCTGGATCAGGGCTCCCAGCTCCTGGCGGAAGGCCTCCGGATCGGCAAGGGATGTGGTGATAATGCTCTCCTGGCCGATGGGTTCCCACAGATACAAGGTGATGGTCTGATCCTCTACCACAAAGCTGCGGACCTGCTCCTGCTGAAACAGCTCCACCACCTGGGAGTAGGGCATCTGGTACTGATTCTGGGCAAAGAGCTCATTGGCCCACAGGAAGATCAGAGCCAGCACCACCACATAGACAAGAAAGGGTATGATTTTTCGATTCTTCAATGAACGCTCTCCTTATTTTGGAAATGATTCCCGCTTTGGCAGCACGGCGGGCCGGGGTCAAAATTTGTCGTAGACCTCCGGCTTCAGGATGCCGATGTAGGGAAGATTCCGGTATTTTTCATTGTAGTCCAGGCCGTAGCCCACCACAAAGGCATTGGGAATGGTAAAGCCCACATAGTCCGCCTTCAGGGTGATGCCGGCCTTGCGGCGCTCGGGCTTATCCAGCAGGGTGCAGATCTTCAAAGACGCGGGCTCCCGGCTCTTCAGATGCTCCACCGTGAAGTTCAGGGAATTGCCCGTGTCAAAGATGTCCTCCAGGATCAGAACATGGCGGCCCTTGATGTCCGTGGTCAGATCCTGCCGGACCTTCATGGTTCCGGTGGAGTCCGTCCCGGCATAGGAGGACAGCCACATAAAGTCCATCTGACAGGGGACCTGGATGTGCCGCACCATATCCGCGTAGAACACCACTACGCCCTTGAGCACGCCGACGATCACCGGGTCCTTGTCCCGGTATTCCTCCGTGAGCACCTGGCCCAGCTCCCGGATCCGGTTTTCGATCTGTGCCTGCGTCAGAAGGATCTGCTGAATATCGTTTTCCATCACGCATTCTCCCTTATTTATCTGATATTTTTAAGAAGCGAACGGTCACGGCCGGAAGGTCCGCGGCCGCCCGCTCCTGATGTACCCCAATGGAATAAACGCCCAGAATCCCCTCCGTGTCCCGGAGCACCGGAATACGGCCGCGCTGGGATGCCGGAATCTTCCGGTCGATGAACAGCTTTTTCAGGCTCTTGCTGCCGCCGCTGAGGCGGATGACGTCTCCGGCGCGCCGGGGACCCACCGTCAGCTCTCCCCGCGGGACAACGGTAAAGGCCGCGGGCGAATTGACGATCGCCTCCGCCGGGGCGCAGCATACCCGGTATTCGCCATAGACCGTCTCCCCCGGGCAGGTCAGACGCACCGGTTCCGGCTCCCGCGCCTTGGGAAGGACCTCCAGGCAGTCATAATTTCTGGCAATGGTAACGCCGCCGGGAAAATCGGCTTTGGCAGAAGGGCGATGGGAAAACAGCAGTTCCTCCGCCAGAGCGATGTGATTCTCCTCTGGTTCCCGGACGCCGGCATTTTTCAAAAAGTTCTCCAGCATCCGGCCGCGCAGGGCCCTGGGCATTTGCTTCAGCTCTGACACCGGCGGAAGCCGGTCCCGCCGCGCCAGAGCGGCCAGACAGGCCTCGTCCTCCCGCAGGCCCAGAGCCATACGGGAAAGGTTCTGGGAAATTCTGGGATTCTCCGTCTTCAGCAGGGGCATGACCCCACGGCGGACCCGGTTGCGGAGGAACCGGTCGCTTTCATTGGAACTGTCCTCCACATGGGGCAGGTTCCACTCCCGCAGGAAGTCCTCCGTCTCCTGCCGGGTGACAGTGAGCATGGGACGGATCACATTGCCGTTGACCGGCGCGATGCCGCCCAGGCCTTTCAGACTGGTGCCCCGGATCAGGTGCATGAGCACGGTCTCCGCGTTGTCGTCGGCGGTGTGGGCCGTAGCGACCTTGCCGCCCAGACCGCGCAGATAAGCGTACCGGGCCTCCCGGGCCGCGGCTTCCAGCCCCTTCTTCCCCGCCGTGACCGTCCCCTGCCCCACGTGCAGGGGGATGTCGTAGCCTTTACAGAGGCTGCGGACAAATTGCTCATCCCGGCGGGACTCCTGGCCGCGCAGATTGTGATTGAAATGGGCTGCCTCCAGCCGGATGTCCAGCTTCTCCCGAAGCAGGTACATGGCAAACAGCAGGGCCACCGAGTCCGTGCCGCCGGAGACGGCGCAGACACAACGATCGCCGGGAGCCAGCATGTCCCGGCTGCGGATGAATTCCCACAGCTTATTCAGCATGCTTCCACTCCCTGTCGGCAAAGGTCTGGTACTGGCCGATCCACTGCATCTTCACCGTACCGGTCTCGCCGTGACGGTTCTTTGCAACGATGCACTCGGCCAGGCCCTTGTCCTCCGTATTCTCATGGTAGTATTCGTCCCGGTACAGGAACATAACCGAGTCCGCGTCCTGCTCAATGGCGCCGGATTCACGCAGATCCGACAGAATGGGCCGCTTGTCCGTCCGGCTCTCCACCGCGCGGGACAGCTGACTCAGACAGATCACCGGCACATTTAGTTCCTTGGCCATGATCTTCAGAGATCGGGAGATCTCACCGACCACCACCACGCGGTTTTCGTTGTTCTTTCCGTACCCGGAGCCCTGCATCAGCTGCAGGTAGTCGATGATGACCAGGCCCAGGCTGTCCAGGCGGCGGCATTTCGCGCTGATGTCCGCCACCGTCACCGATGGGTTGTCGTCAATGCGGATGTCGGTCTGGCTCAAAGAGGCGGAGGCCATGCACAGCTTGGTCCACTCCTCCTCACTGAGCTTTCCTGTGGCCAGCTTTTGCAGCTCGATAAAGCTCTCGTTGGCCAGAAGACGCATGGCAAGCTGTTCTCTGGACATTTCCAGGTTGAAGATGGCCACGGTCTTGCGGTATTTCTTCGCCACGTTGATGCCGATGTTCAGGGCGAAGGCGGACTTGCCCATGGCCGGACGGGCGGCCACCAGGATCAGGTCCGACTTGTTCAGGCCGTTGATCTTGCTGTCCAAGTCCCGCAGACCCGTGGACATGCCCGGAATCATGGAGTCGGACTGGGCCAGCTCCGTCAGCCGGTCAAAGACCCGGTGCAAGGTGGTGCCGATGTGCTCCAGGCTCTCGCCCCGCTCGCCCTTGCGCAGGGCGTAGATCTTCTTTTCCGCGGACTCCAGCATCTCCGCCGGGGTGCCCGTCTCTTCATAGACCATCTGGGCAATGTCCGTGGCCGCCTGATTCAGCCCCCGCAGCATGGACTTTTCCCGCACAATGTCGGCATAGCGCACCACGTTGGCCGCGGTGGGGGTGATCTCCATCAGCTGCATGATGTAGCTTCTGGAATTGTCGTGATAATACCCCAGTTCCTTCAGCTTATCCAGCACAGTCACGGGGTCAATGGTCTGGGAGAAGTTGAACATGGTGTACATGGTCTCGTAGATCTCCCGATTCTGCTGCAGGTAGAAATCCTCTGGCTTGAGAACGCCTACCACTTCGGTAATGCAGCGGCTGTCGATCAGGATGGAACCCAGGACCGCCTGCTCTGCCTCCGGCGAGTGGGGCTGCTGCCGGGAAAGCAGTTCCTCATCCATGTTTCGCTCTCCTTTCCGTGGAAACGGGACGCGCTGACCGCGCCCCGTGAAAAAGTCTTATTGGCCCTCGACGATGCGGACCGTCAGAGGCGCGGAGATCTCATAGCCCAGCTTGCAGGTGACCGTGTAGGTCCCGGCGTTCTTGATGGGCTCGGAGATCTGGATCTTCCGCTTGTCCAGCTGAATGCCGTTCTTGGCCAGGGCGTCGGCAATCTCCTGGTTGGTCACGGAGCCGAAGAGCCGGCCGTTTCCGCCGCCCTTGGCGGTGACGGTCAGGGTCATCTCCCGCAGACGCTTGGAGACCTCCATGGCCTCGGCCTTCTCCCGGGCGATCCGCTCCTGGGCGGCCTTGTCGTTCATACGCATGGTGTTGATGGCGTCGGGGGTGGCCTCAATGGCCAGCTTTCTGGGCAGCATGAAGTTCCGGGCGTAGCCGTCGGAAACCTCCAGCATCTGGCCCTTCTTGCCCTTGCCCTTCACATCCTGCAGCAAAATAACCTTCATAGTTTCATTCTCCTTTTCTCATTTGGAACGAAGTCATCCCTCGTAGAATTTGTCGATGGACTCCACCAGCTTGTCCAGGGCGTCCTTTACCGTGGTGTTGCGCATCTGCGCGCCTGCGGTGGCCGCGTTTCCGCCGCCGCCCAAAGCCTCCAGAATCACCTGAACATTGGCGCTGCCGATGCTTCTGGCGGAGATGATCACCTGGTCACCGTCGGGATAGAGCACGAAGGAGGCGGTGATGCCGGAGATGTTCAGCAGTTCGTCCGCCGCCTGGGCTGCCAGCACCCGGGTGGTGGTGGTGTTCAGCGCGGAAATGGCGATCTCCTGTCGGTACAGCCGGGAGGATTTGATGATCTGATACTTGGCCATGGTGTCCTGGAAGTCGTTCTGCAGCAGACGCTTGACCTCGGTGGTGTCGGCTCCCATGCGCCGCAGGGCAGCGGCAGCCTCGAAGGTGCGCTCGCCTGTGCGGACATTGAAGAACTTGGTATCCAGGCAGATTCCCGCCAGAAGGCACTTGGCCTCGATGGGCAGCACATCCTTTTTCTCCACAGTGTACAGGAGGATCTCCGTCACCAGCTCGGCGGCGGAGGAGGCGTAAGTCTCGTGAAGGCTGACCACCACGGGGCTGATGTAGTCCGCCGCCCGCCGGTGGTGGTCCACCACGCAGACTTTGGAGATGGACTCCAGCAGGGGCTGACACTCCACCTGATCCGGCCGGTTGGTATCCACCACGATCAGGATGCTCCGGTTGTCCGCCATAAGCAGGGCGTCCTGACCGGAGATGAACACATCCCGATACTGGGGCACTGCCCGGACCTCCTCAATCAGCTTCTGGGCCGCGTTCTTCTCCAGGTCGATGACGATATTGGCCTTCTTCCCCTTGAACCGGCACAGGCAGCACAGGCCCACCGCCGCGCCTACGGCGTCCAGATCCGCGTTCTTGTGGCCCATGATGAACACATTGCCGCTCTGGCCGATGAGTTCCATCAAAGAGTTGGCCGTCACCCGGGACCGGACCTTACTGCTGTAGTCCGCCTCCCGGTTCCGTCCGCCGTAGAAGGAGAAGTTGAAGCGGTCCTTGATCACCGCCTGGTCGCCGCCCCGGCTCAGGGCCATTTCAATGCCCAGGGCCGCGAAATTGTAGTTTTCACCGAAGTCCGCGCCGTCCACGCCTAAACCGATGGAGATGGAGGCCGGAAGGCCCGTTGTGCTGACGATCTCATGGATGCTCTCCAGGACGGAGAACTTGTCCTCCACCGCCCTCTGCAAATCCCGCTTTTCAAAAATAAACAGATACCGGTTGCGCTCAAGCTTGCGCAGCAGTCCCCGGTACTGATCGGTCCACTCGGAGATGGTGTCTCCCAGCCGGGCGTTCAGGGTGGAGACCGCGCTTTCCGTCAGGTTCTTAATCATCTCCTCATAGTTGTCAATGAGGATAATGGCCACCACGGGGCGGGAACGGATATACTCGTCCCGGACCTGGTAGAGCTCTGTCAGGTCGCTGAAATACAGAACGCCCAGCATGGTGCCCTTGTTGTCCTCCGCACGGATCAGGGTCCCGTAGACCCGATACCGGCGGGAGCCCATGGTCACATCCTGGGGACATTCAGCCTTTCCGGCGACCAGCCAGTCGGTGCTGAAGCCCGGGAGCACCTCGTCCAGGTCCTGGTCCATGGGGGAATCGGCATAGCCGGTCAGGGTGCTGAACCGGTGGTTGGCCCAGATGATGCCGCCGTCACCCAGCCGGACCAGCACCGCGGGCAGGGGGCTCTCCCCCTGGCTGGTGGCCTCCAGGGTGTTGGAAGCGCTCTGGATATACTGCTGGATCTGCCGGTTCCGGCGGCTCCGGCTCATGATATAGAGCATAAAGACCAAAAGCGTCACAGCGGTCTCCCCCGCCGCCAGCCAGTAGCGTCCGTCCAGCAACGCTGCCAGGCAGAAGGCCGCCATGACGAAAAAATATGTTCCCATTCCCGGCCTCAACAGCCTGCCCAGTTTCCTTTTCATCCCCGGTTACGCCTCCTCCGGCAGCTCTCTTCCTGAAAAAACCGCCTGTTAACATTCCATATTACAGTGAATTATTGCCGGAAACCGGAAAAACACCGTCTTTTTCAGCCTTTTTCCGTGTCCGGGCAAAATATCTCCACGCCGCAGTGGGTCCAGTTTGTGCTATTATAGCAAATCCAACCAAATCCTGCAACTGCTTTTCCGGATTTTCCGTAAAAAAGCATCTTAAAATAAAAGTATACTTTTTCGGAAAATTGTGTTATACTATACCCAATGGCGCCGGGATGGGCAGACCCGGGCATACAAAACAAGCGGCGAACCACGCCTGTGCGGACCGCTGCGGTCCTGGCAGACGGATCTTCTGTGTTCCAAACGCCGGCTTCCCGGAAGGCTGGAAGGGCGGGTGGAAAGATCCGCAGCATGACGCAGGGCGCTGCCGCGTACAGATACCGACAAGTTTTGCAGGCATCTTCCTCAGAAAAGCGATTCAGGGCTGTTTTTGAGGCAGATGGTTGCTTGTTTGTTGTGCCTCAATGGCGCATTTATTTTTGAAAGGAGTATTTTTTTGGCAGAAAAATTGAAAATCATCCCTCTGGGAGGCCTGGACGAGATCGGCAAAAACATCACCGTACTGGAGTACGGCAAGGATATGATCGTCATCGACTGCGGCGTCGGGTTCCCGGAGGAAGACATGTACGGCGTAGATCTGGTAATCCCGGACTTTTCCTACCTGGTGGCCAACCAGAAGAAGCTGCGGGGCATGTTCATCACCCACGGCCACGAGGACCACATCGGCTCCATTCCCTACGCCATGCGGCAGTTCAACTGCCCCATCCACGGCACCGCCATGACCAACGGCCTGGTCCGGATGAAGCTGGAGGAGCATAAGCTGGCCGACAAGGTCAAGCTTGTCACCCACAAGCCCGGCGACGTGGTCAAGGCCGGATGCTTCAGCGTGGAATTCATCCATGTGAACCACTCCATTGCCGACGCCGTGGCTTTTGCTGTCCACACCCCTGTGGGTACGGTGGTCTTCACCGGCGACTTCAAGATCGACCCCACCTCCAAGGACGGCATGATGGATCTGGCCCGGCTGGGCGAGCTGGGCAACCAGGGCGTCCTGGCCCTGCTGGCCGACTCCACCAACGTCGAACGCAGCGGCTACACCCCCAGTGAGAACCTGGTGGCCGAGAGCTTGGACCGGCAGTTTAAGAACTGCGACCAGCGGATCATCATCACCACCTTCGCCTCCAACATGCACCGGATTCAGTCCATTCTGGCCACTGCCCAGCGCCATGGACGCAAGGTCGCCGTCACAGGCCGCAGTATGGAGAACATGCTGAAGGTTGCCCAGGAGCTGGGCTATCTGACCGTCAAGCCCGGCTCCATTGTGGACCTGGCCTCCATCAAGAGCCTTCCCAAGAACAAGATCGTCATCGTCTCCACCGGTTCCCAGGGCGAGAACATGTCCGCCCTGTACCGCATGGCCTTCAACACCCACAAGCAGGTGGAAATCACCGCCGGAGACCGGGTCATCATCTCCGCCTCCGCCATCCCCGGCAATGAAAAGGCGGTCTCCAAAATCATCAACGAGCTCTACCGCAAGGGCGCCGACGTGGTCTACGAAAAGAGCGAAGGGCTTCACGTCTCCGGCCACGCCTGCCAGGAGGAACTGAAGATCATCCACGGCCTGGTCAAGCCCAAGTTCTTCATCCCCGTCCACGGCGAGCAGCGGCATCTGCGCATCCACAGCAAGCTGGCCCAGCAGATGGGCATGGCCCCCAAGAACATCCACGTGGGGCAGATCGGTTCCGTCTTCGAGCTCACCGGCCGCAGCTGCAAGCTCAACGGCTCCGTCACCGCCGGCCGGGTCTTTGTAGACGGCAGCGGCGTAGGCGACGTGGGCAGCGTGGTCCTGCGGGACCGCAAGCACCTGGCCGAGGACGGCATGATCGTGGTCTGCGTCAACCTCAGCGCTGAGGACGGCAGTGTGGTCACAGGTCCCGACATCATCACCCGGGGCTTCGTCTACGTGAAGGAGTCTGAGGAGCTCATGGAGGCCCTGCAGAACGTGGCCTCCGAGGCCATCGAACGGTGCCAGCGCAAGCACATCCGGGACTGGTCCTCCATCAAGTCCGCCATCAAGAACGACCTGAGCGGCTACCTGTTCAAAAACACCAAGCGCAATCCCATGATCCTGCCGGTGATCTCCGAGGTCTGATCCCGGTCCCATAAGTTTCAAAAGCCGCCCTTCCGGGCGGCTTTTCTGGAGGAGAGAGCCATGCAGTATTCCTTTGCCCCTATGGAGGGCCTGACCGACAGCGTCTACCGTCAGCTCCACCACCGATACTTTCCCGGTGTGGACCGGTATTACACCCCCTTCTTCTCCCCCACCATCCACCGCAGGCTCACGGCCAGGGAACAGCGGGAGCTTTCGGCGGCGGACAGCGTGGATTTTCCCGTAGTTCCCCAGGTCCTGACAAAGCATCCGGAGGACTTCCTCTGGGCGGCGGACCTGTGCCGGGACTTAGGCTACACGGAGCTGAACCTGAACCTGGGCTGTCCTTCCGGCACTGTGGTGTCCAAGGGCAAGGGCAGCGGCATGCTCCGGGACCCGGAGTCCCTGGAGCGGTTCCTGGACGCGGTCTTTTCCGCCTCCTCTCTGCCCATCTCCGTAAAGACCCGCCTGGGGCTGGAGGCGCCTGAGGAATTTGTTTCCATTCTGGAGGTCTTTAACCGCTTCCCCATCCGGGAACTGATCATCCACCCCCGGGTGAGAAAGCAATTCTACAGCGGCGCCCTTCACCGGGACATGTTTACCTATGCCATGGACCACAGCAGAAATCCCCTGTGTTTCAACGGCGAGATCCGCACCCTGGCCCAGGCGGAGGCCCTTCCGTCCGACTTTCCCGGACTCAATGCCGTCATGATCGGCCGGGGCCTTCTGGCAGATCCGGGCATGCTCAGCGGCGGCACGGACCGGCAGACCCTGCGGGCCTTTATGGAGGACCTGCTGGAGGCCTACACCCAGGCCTTCGGCAGCGCCCGCAACGCCATGTTCCGGCTGAAGGAAAACTGGAGCTACCTCTATCCCCGGTTCGCCGGCAGCGAAAAGCTGTGGAAGCAGCTGCGCAAGACCACGGACCCGGCCCAGTTCCGCGCCATCACCCGGGAGATCTTCGAAACCCTCCCCATGCTGCCTCCTCAGTCCGGTTCCGAATCCGGCGCCCGGTGATCCCGGGCGTTTTTTATTTTAGTACTTGACAAAGATCCTTGTCATATGGTATCCTACCTATGACAAAGTTGGTTGTCATTTTGACGTGGATAATTGTCACAAGGAGGAAGCTATGCCGCTGTACAATCGACTAAAGGAGCACCGGGTCCGACTGGGGGTCAACCAGGCCCAGATGGGCGCTCTGGCGGGCGTCTCCCGGCAGACCATCAGTCTCATCGAGCGGGGGGACTACGCCCCCTCCGTGACCCTGGCCCTGAAGCTGGCCAAGGTCTGCGCGGTCCCGGTAGAGGAAATTTTCCGTTATGAGGAGGACGAAACATGAGCAAGCAATCCGAAAACCGATCCGAAAACAAACAGCACCTGGGGGTGTTTCTTCTGATCTGCCTGGGCTCCGGTCTTCTGGGCGCGGCCCTGGGTCTGGGCCTGGCCTTCGCCCCGGACACGTTGGGAACCACCGCAGCCCAGGGAGCGCGGTGGTTTTGCAGCCGCGCCGCTCACTTTGGCCCCCTGGCCTGCTGCGTCCTGGTGCTGGTTGTCTTTTTGCCTCTGTACCGCAGGGCGAAAGGCCTGTTCTCCGGCTGGGACGGGGAAGATGAGCTGGTGATTGAGCAGGCCCAGCAGCGGCTGGAGCTGGGTCTGCTGGCTGTAAATGT
Source organism: uncultured Oscillospiraceae bacterium (assembly GCA_944387635.1). Classification (GTDB taxonomy): domain Bacteria; phylum Bacillota; class Clostridia; order Oscillospirales; family Oscillospiraceae; genus Faecousia. Next base: position 14,040 of record CALXFT010000060.1, read on the forward strand.
CAGCGTTATCGTGTGCTATTTTCTCTTCGGCTGTTCCGCCTGCGCCCCTATGGAGAATCCGCGCGTAATACCCATCAGCGCAGGCGGAATGCTGGCCCATCTGGCCCTGATCATGGTGCTCCAGCAAAAAGCCGTGGATCTGCTCAAGCAGATCAATCCGGAGAAGAAGGGTTCTGTTTACGACTTTCGGTTCCAGAAGCGCTGGCTGGACTCCTGCGACGAGAGCGAGCGTCTGGCGATCTACCGGTCCGCCTTCGCAGCCTATAAGGCCGTCACCTATCTGTGCCTGGGACTGTGGCTGTTACTGGTCCTGATCTCCATGTTCTTTTCCTCCGCCCTGCTGGCCATGGGCTGCGTATGTCTGATCTGGCTGGTGCAGACCGTGGTCTACTGCACCGCTTCCATGAGCCTGGGCAAGACAGGGTCCTCCCTCCCGCGTTGAATCGCGGCCAACGCCCCACCCGAACGGGTGGGGCGTTTTTGTTTGCGGCCGTCTAGGCGGTGTCTTCTTGATGAAAATGAAAGAATTAATCAAGAAATGCTTATCGACTTAACACAGCAAAACGTTTCGGAAAGCGTCAGCCTTATGCATAGGGTTTCGATCACAGCCAAGCTCTTGGCTCTCCTGGAAGGAGAGCTGGCAAAAATCTTTGATTTTTGACTGAGAGGTTTGGGCATTGCGTTCTAAGTGAAGTGCTGAGACAGCGGCAAGTGCTCCCCGACCCCTGCCGGGGGCCTTCCTTTCTTGTCCCGCACA
>CALXFT010000061.1 GCA_944387635.1 uncultured Oscillospiraceae bacterium
TCTTCCTCAAGCTGATTGATGCAAGTAGACGGGGATATGTCAGAAACCCTGTATCACACAAACTTTTTCATTGAGGCTTAAAAGAAGCCAAAAGACATGCCAAGGGCAATCCGGACTACGATCCTTACCGGGGTGTTTACAATCTTCTGCCCGATGCGTCCGCTACAAATCCGGATGCCCATCAGCAGTACATAAACGGTCATTTTTGCTATGCTCTGAAAATGGGAGTCCTGACAAACGGACTGGGTATTCCCAGGCATATCGAATTTTTTGATGAAGATTTCAAAAATAGGCACCCGGAAATTGTTGAGAAAAGAACGGATTCGCCAGATAAGGACAAGGAAATCGGAGATTCTGTTTCCCTGAAACCTTTTCTTTCGGACTTCTTTACTGCACATCCAAAGCTGTCTTATAAAACCTTTTTGGGAGATTCTGCTTTCGATTCCTACGACAACTACTCCATGCTCAAAAATGAGTTCCATTTTGAAAGAGCCTGCATCCCCATGAACGCAAGAAACGCAAAATCCTCCAATGCCCAGTTTAATGCACACGGAACACCTGTTTGCCCGCTGGATGGAACCGAATTCAAATTCCTGGGTAAATCCGGCGGCAAAAACCGATCCCTTCGCTTCAAGTGGGTGTGTCCGAAATCTGTGCGACGCGGTTCAAAACGCATTTGCTGCTGTGAAACACCTTGCACCGCATCCACCTACGGCAAATGCGTGTACACTTATCCGGACAAGGACTTTCGCCTTTATCCCGGTATTCCCAGAGATACCGCTCACTGGGAGAATCTATACCGACACAGAGTTGTGGTTGAACGCACCATTAACCTGATGAAAGACACCTTTGTGCTGGATTCAAGAAAGTCTTTCCGCTCTGTTTCTGCCAAAGCCGATACATACCTATGCGCTATTACACAGTTGATTGGTGTCTTGTTGGCAGATTCTATCCACAACCTGAGCCTGTTCAAAAGTTTGCGAAAACTCGTCGCATGACCTGATAAAGCTCTTTTTTTGAGATGCCTTTCCATGGCACCTCTGCTTTGCTGTACCTTTTTTGAACTCACTTAGGTGTTTTCCTTTTGGGGTATGGTTTTCCGTTTCCTGTTGCCCGGCGTTTAGAGACTTTTACAAGTTCCTATCCATTATAAGAAAAATGCGAAAATTTACAAAGGTGCACAGAAATTAGGACACAGCAAGCGGGGCATCTACATGCCCCGCTTGTTAGTCGAGAATTGCCTTGATCTGGTTGTTTACGATGGAACTCAGTGCATCCAGCCGCTCCTGGGGTGCGGTAATGCACTCATGCTGGTGGAACCGGAACCCCAGAAGGTTCTTCAGATCTGACCGTATGGCCGGTGTCAGAAGGCCCCGGGCATTGATGAGAAAATCCTTGCCGATCATGGGCTTGCACTTTTCCAGATACCAGTCCGGATGCTCCAACTGATTCTGGTCCAGATCCGGGAACAGACTTCGGTTATGGTCGAACACCGGACACATGCAAATCGGAGCCATGGTTTCCGTATCGAACAAAATACCAAAGTTTCCGTAATGGCGGTCTGGATTGAAAATCAGCGCATCCAAAACACACATTCTCCGGAAATCATCGCCGCTTCCGAGCTGCTCAAAATAATCAAGCATCGCAGGCACACTTCGCTTCTCACCAAAAACAGCCGCGGCTTTGGCCAGTCCCCGAGCTTCGGAGGTAAACAGGCGGCACTTGCTGATGAGTTTGCCGCGGTAGAAATCCAAATCATAGTCCACATAGCTGGGGCAGAGTTCTGCGGCCAGCTGGGCAGCCAGAAACTCCGACAGCGGTTCGATTTCATAGCGGCTGCTGCCAGTCTTGTAGAGGTAAATATCCCCTTCCTCCCTCACCCAGCACTTGGCGTAGTTGCCATCCGTGCCAAATTCCGGAGAGGTAGTGGAAAGTTCACTGCTGCTGACCGATCCATCAAACGCCGCTTCGCTGATCAGCTGGTCAAACGCATTACAGTACAGCGAAATTTGCTGCCACCGAAGATCACTGTCCGATTTTTTTACCCAAAACGTATCGTTCAGAGAAACTGCATGGGTTACATTGATAAAACCTTCCAGATCATCACAGCCGAACCGTTCCAGCAGCCGCTGAATATGCTCCCGGTGCTTGGGGGCCTTGCGGCGCTCCAGGAAGCCGCTCAGCGAGCGATAACCAATGGGACGGTAATGGACATGCCAAGTAAGTTCCAGAAAAGCCGGTTCATCAAATTCATTTCGCTCACACAGAAAGGAAAGAACAGCTGTGTCTTTGTTCATCAGCACATACTCTGTTTTCCTTTGCGCCACAGCCATGTTCTCCCCTCCTTTGTTATGGTAGTTACTATTGTATCAAAGTTCCTTTCTTCTTTCAAGGAAAGATTACGGAAACAATACAAGTCCCTTATTGCCCATTTCTGGCACCCTGCAGCACATCCTTCCCGACAAGCCAGATGCCGTCAATGGGATTTTTCACAATCAACTGGCACAGCGGCAGCTTTCGGAGGTTGGTTTGTTCCACACCTTCCTCCAGTTGGCTGCTAAGTGTCGATTCGTCCGGAAATTGTCCCCACGCCTCCAAAATCGGCACTGGTTCGGCTCCACCAAAAGGTGCAAATCCGAACACCTTATTTTTCGTGAAACACTGTTTCGGATTTGTTTTGATAGTAGAAGAAGTCTGACTTCGGTTAGGCTTCTTCTTTTTTCTTTGGGGTCTTGTAAGTAAGAGCCTGAGTAGAATCCCCCACACCAGCAGTGGTCGGGTCGGTAACAATACCGAGGATAACCAACACAGAGAACAGGGCGTTTACCACATCAATCAGTCTGTTACCGAGGTCTCCCAAATCAAGGGTGAACCCGAACACAGCGGCTACCACCTGTACCAGCAGAAGAACCGCAGGAATGAGTGCGAGCCAAAAGGTCTTGTTCTTAATTCTTACTTTCCAGTTAATCATTGTCTTTTCCTCCCTTTCTTAAAACAGCTTATTTACCCTCCATATCATAATATCCCGCCGGGGAGGTGATGACGATCATGGTGCCAACCCCTTCTTCGCTTTCCAGAGAAAAGCGGACATGTCCCTGCGACTGCATTTTCAGCCGCAGGCAGGCGTTGACAATCCCCACTCGGCCCTTTCCTTTCAGCATATCAATACTGGCGTTTTCCATTTTCTCCCGCAGTTCCCTTACCGCGTCTTCGGGCATACCGCCGCCTGTGTCCTCGATGACGATCACCAGATCCTCCCCTTCCAGATAGGCCCGGACAAAGATCCAGCACTGGCCCGCCTTGTTTTCCGCACCATGGACGCATGCGTTCTCCACAAAGGTCAGGATGGACAGCTTGGGGATCTTCAGGCCGTCGCAGCGATGGTCCTCCATATCGATGGCATAGGACAGCTTGTTCCCCAGCCGGTACTTCTGCAGCCGCAGATATGCCTCCACAAAGGCCTTTTCCTCCCGGATGGTGAGCATGTCGGTGCTCCAGTCCACATACTGCCGCTCCATCATAGCCAGCAGTTCAATCATTTCCGCCGTCTCCATTTCTTTCTTCTCCACGCTGCGCATGCGGATGTTTTCCAGCACGTTGAACAGGAAGTGGGGATTGATCTGGGAGTGGAGGGCCAGCAGCTCCGCCTCCTGCCGGGCGATGTTGGCCTCCTGCTGTTTCAACCGGCTTTTGTACACCGTCTCCACCAGCCGGTTCTGCCGGTTGGCCATGGCGTTGTAGTCCCGCATCAGAGTCGCGATCTCGTCGCAGCCTTCCACAGCATCTTCCGGGATCTGCCGCAGGGTCCCCTCGGAATCGATGTGGAACGAATCGGTCACAACGCTCAGCCGGTCCACAACGTTCTTCCGGACGGTCCAGCGCAGAATTAGCAGCAGTGCGGCGGTGATGGCGATCATCAGGGCCATCAGCGCCGTGGTTTGGGCCGGCACCGGATCCAGGAAATTGCCGCCGTAGGGAACGACATACACCGTCAACGGCTCCTCCACCAGACGGATCTGCCGGATATAGGCGTCGGCGCCCAGGTCCGCCGGGGAGATATGAGAAAAGTCCTCGGATCGGCCGGCGCTGCCGTCGCTGGCCAGCAGAATCCGGCCCGCTCCGTCGCAGACATACACCTCGCAGCCAAAGGTGGTCACGCTCAGCTCCTGAAGGAGCTTTTCATAGTCCAGATCGATCTTCACATAGCTTATCGTCTCCTGGGAACTGAAGTAGTCCAGCTCCCAGACCACAGAGATCTTGCGTTCTTCCCGGAAGTTCCGGGTCTTGGTATCGTCGAAATACATGAGCAGCTGCTGTCCCTGGTCCGAGGTCAGCTCAGGCAGCCATTTCCGCGCCTCCGGACAGGAAAGATTCCAGAAGACTCCGCCGTTGAGCATGGTCTCGTTGTCGGAGTAGATGGTGACCACCGCGCTGCTGGTACCCAGGAATGCCTCCTGGAGGAAGGTGTCCAGCAGTTCCGTCCGCTGGACATAGTAATCCAGGTCCGAGGAAAAGCGGGTATCCAGGAACTGGTTGATCCGCCTATTCAAAAAGATGCTCCGGGCCAGAGCGCAGGCATCCTCCACATGGCTGTTCAGAATGTACTCCACAGACTGGGCGGTGTTTTTCAGCAGCTCCGTCTGGGATTTTCGGGCATTGGTCACCACGAGTCCCACCACCAGGCAGTCCGCAATGGTCAGGGGGATCAGGGCGCAGAGCAGATACAGCAGGATCACCTTCCTCTGAATGTCCAGATCACTCAGTTTTCGATTGACCGACCTCAACAGCTTCCGAACCATATGCGCGCCTGCCTCCAATCTTTCCAAAATATCATGGCCACAGAGCCAACAACGGCAATATAAAATTTGATTCTTCAGAAATCGTATTACGTGTAACGATAAATTACTAGCATAATTTTAGATTTTTTAAAGAAACCGCAATAAAAGGCCGTTGACCTTCGGCACCGCCAGATCTTTAAAAAATATGCAAATTTTGCCGGTATCCCCCGTTTTTGGGGTCACTTCTGTAGAAAAATAGGTCCTGCGTCCAGCGGGGTACCCGGCCTCCGCCGGGGCGCGGGGCAAAAAATTCGGCAAAATGCGCAAAAATTTACCGCAAACCGGCTTTTTTGAAAACAGGGCTGGAAATTCGCAATCATCTCATGTATAATTTCAGTAAGCTTCGGTTATATGCGGATTTTTCAAATGTGTAACGATCAACATTCCGGGCAGGAGTCCGCCGGTTCGGCCCTTGCGTGGAAAGGAGAAGCCAGCATGAAGCAGCAAGCATGCAATCCTTACCCGCCGTCCTGGGAGTATATCCCCGACGCAGAGCCTTATGTGTTTAACGGCCGGGTGTATATCTACGGCTCCCACGAACGTTTCCGGGACCACGCCTATTGTCTGAACTTATTCCCAGGAGGGATCGAAATATGGTAACACTGAAAGACATTGCCAGAGAGTGCAATGTTTCGGCAACCACCGTCTCCAACATTCTCAACGGAAAGTCCAATGTAGGCGAGCAGACCCGGCAGAAGGTGCTGGAGACCATCCGCCTGCGGGGCTACCAGCCCAATTATATCGCCCAGGGCCTGCGCACCCGGAGGACCAAGATTATCGGGGTGATCGCGGAAGACATCAACCAGTTTTCCACCCCGGCCATTCTGGAAGGCGTCATGGAAGTCTGCGAGGAAATGGGCTACCAGACCGTGATCGAAAACCTTCGTCTGTATGCCCGGTGGGGCGATGCCTGGTACCAGGACGACACCGGCTACCGGTCGGTCCTGGAGCCTGCCCTTCAGAGTTTGCAGTCCATCAAGGTGGACGGCCTTCTCTACATCGCCGGCCACGCCCGGATGATCCGGAATTTCCCCAAAACCGAGGACATTCCCATGGTGATGGCCTACGCTTACGCCGACTCCCCCCGGATCCCCTCGGTGGTGATCGACGACGAAAGCGCCGCCTGCCAGCTGACCATACATCTTTTGGAAATGGGTCACCGGAAGATCGCCGTACTGGCAGGCCGGGCGGACAACATCCACACCCAGAAGCGTCTGAAAGGCTATCAGAAAGCCCTCTTCGAATCGGGAATCCTCTACGATCCGGATCTGGTGTTTTACGGGAATTGGACAAAGCACGAAGCCCATGCCCAGGGGGACGTGATCCGCGGAACCGGCGCTACGGCGGTGTTCTGCATGTCCGACGCCATGGCCGGCGGCCTGTATCAGTATTTCTGGGAGCAGGGCCTCCGGGTGGGGGAAGATCTCTCCGTGGTGGGATTTGACAATCAGGACTTGTCCGACTTTGTGACGCCGGGACTGACCACCATGGATCTGAACCTGAAGCAGCTGGGCAACGAGGCCGGCCGGCTGATCCTGCGCCGGCTGGCGGAAGGCTCCTTCGGTGAGGACAACAGGTCGGAACGGTACGTCGCCTGTACCTTGTGCCGCCGGGGTTCGGTGAAGCGGCTGTCTTTGGAACCAACCGAATAACTCCACCGGCGAGGGCTGTCCAAAATGCAAATTCCGAAAAAGCCCAACAAATCGCAATAAAAAACGGCTGGATTACCAAAACCAAGGTAATCCAGCCGAACTTATTTTATATGCGTTTTCTTGAAAAAGCTATTTTGAGAGAGCACCTTTTTGTCTGAGGGGCGGCGGCGCCGCTTCTGTTCGCTTAATGCGAAAATGAATTGTTAAACCATTTTATATTTGTGTTAATTGTTATACAATTGTAAAAAACGAATATATTATAATAAAATTCTAAAATCCAAATTCAAAAAAAATTTCTAAATACCATTCAATATGTGCATACTGACCAAAGTTCAAGGAATGCAAAAAAGAGTGTTGACAATATTGCAGTATCCACTATATAATTCAGGTGTAAGCTAAGTTGAACGATAAACAAAACAAATTTTCTGGAATTATGCCACTGCCATCAGGAGGATTTGCGCAATTTTTTGACACACCAATCTGATCGCATTCCATATCAGCCGATACGCCCCATGGAGTATCGGCCACTATTTTGTGATTTCGTCTTTAATATTTATCAAGAAGACACCGCCTTGCGGCGTTGCCGGCAGTCTCCCCTCTTTCAGACGCATTCTAAAATCAGAAAGGAGAATACCCTTATGAAATTGTACATCCAGGATAAGACCCCTTTAGGAACCATCCAGCCGGAGATCTACGGCCACTTCAGCGAGCATCTGGGCAGATGCATTTACGAAGGCCTGTTCGTCGGGGAGGATTCCTCCATTCCCAACGAAAAGGGCATGCGCGCCGATGTGGTGGAAGCCCTCCGGCAGATCCGGATACCGGTGCTGCGCTGGCCCGGCGGCTGCTTTGCCGACGAGTACCACTGGAAAGACGGCATCGGCCCGAAGGAGAAGCGGAAGAAAATGATCAACACCCACTGGGGCGGTGTGGTTGAGGACAACAGCTTCGGCACCCACGAGTTCTTTGAGCTGTGCCGCCAGCTGGGATGCAAGGCCTATGTCAACGGCAACGTAGGCAGCGGCACAGTCCAGGAGATGAGCGAATGGGTGGAGTACATGACCCTGGACGGCGTCTCCCCCATGGCGGACCTGCGCCGGGAAAACGGCCGGGGGCAGCCCTGGCGGCTGGACTACTTCGGTGTGGGCAACGAAAACTGGGGCTGCGGCGGAAACATGACCCCGGAATACTATGCCCAGCTGTACCGCCGGTATCAGACCTACGTCCGCTGCTACGATCCCAAAGCACCCATTTACAAGATCTGCTGCGGCGCCAGCGCCTTCGACTACGAATGGACGGAAACGGTGCTCCGGGAATGCTTCCGCAGCCCCTCCCCCGCCTACCTCCACGGCTATATGGACGGCCTGAGCCTGCACTACTACTGCGGCGTGGAAAAGGGTGAGCACAAAGGCAGCGCCACGGACTTTGACCAGGCCCGGTGGTTTGACACCTTGTCCTCCGCCCTGAAGATGGAGGAGCTGGTGACCCGCCACGGCCAGATCATGGACCGCTACGATCCGGAGAAGAAGATCGGCATGATCGTGGACGAGTGGGGCTGCTGGCACGATGTGGAGCCGGACACCAACCCCGGCTTCCTGTATCAGCAGAATACCATGCGGGACGCCCTCACCGCCGGCATCACCCTGAACATCTTCAACCGCCACTGCGACCGGGTGAAAATGGCCTGTATCGCCCAGGTGGTCAACGTGCTGCAGGCCATGGTCCTCACCGAGGGCGATAAGATGATCAAGACGCCCAGCTGGTATGTGTTCCATATGTACCGCCATCACCAGGGCGCCCGACTGCTGGACAGCCGGCTGGAGGGCGTGGAAATGATCGGCCTGGCTGAAGATCAGATGGTGCCCAACGTACAGCAGTCCGTCTCTGTGGATGACAGCGGCGTGATCACCGTCACCGTGAACAACCTGTCGGTCACCGACGACCAAATTTTGGAAATCCGCCTGGAAAGCGGCGAAGCAAAGCCTGTGGAAGCCACCCTGCTCCACGGGGGCATGACCGCCCACAACACCTTCGACGCCCCGGAAACTGTGAAGGAGGCGCCTTTCCACGACTTCTCCCAGGAGGGCGATGTGCTCCGGGTCCGCCTGCCTAAGTGCAGCGTTCTGCTGCTGAGAATGGGGTGAGCCGTCCAGGACGGCATAGGAGCCCCGGTACCGGAAAGATCAGAAGCAAACAGACAAGGAGTTGCTATGATTCAAAAGCACTATACCGTTTCCCAAGGGGACCTAGTTCCTTTCCATAATCATACCTGCCAGTGCATCGGCACCGGCAGGATGGCTCTGGCGCTGCAGCAGGAATATCAGCAGCAGCTGGCGCTGGTGCAGTCCGAGATCGGCTTCCGGCATATCCGGGGCCACGGTCTGTTCAGCGACGATATGGGCATCTACCGGGAGTACACCGACGTGAGCGGCGCCCTCCGGGCAGAATACTGCTTCACCTATCTGGATTTGGTGATGGACAGCTATCTGCGCCTGGGCCTGCGGCCCTTTCTGGAACTGGGCTTCATGCCCGAAAAGCTGGCCAGCGGCGATCAGACCATCTTCTGCTGGAAGGGCAACGTAACGCCTCCCAAAAGCTACGACGGCTGGCGGGATCTGGTGCAGGCCACCCTGCGCCATCTGATGGACCGCTACGGCCCGGAAGAGGTCAGCGCCTGGCCCGTCGAGGTATGGAACGAACCGAACCTGCCCGGCTTCTGGAAAGACGCGGATATGGACGAATACTTCCGCCTGTTTGAAGAGACCTTCCGGGCGGTGAAGGAAGTGGACAGCCGTTTCCGGGTCGGCGGCCCGGCCATCTGCGGCGTGGATGATCAGCGGTGGATCCGGTGCTTCCTGGAATTCTGCCGGGAGAAAAAGATCCCCCTGGACTTTGTGACCCGGCACCACTACACAACCGAAGTTCCCCAGACCCGGGGCCGCTACGGCTACGCCAGGCTTCAGAATCCGGAGGAGGGCTTCCAGAATCTGGAGGCCACCCGGCAGATCGTGGACAGCTTCCCGGAGTACCGGGGTTTGCCCATTCATATTACGGAGTTCAACACCTCCTATGTCCCCAACTGCCCTCTTCACGACACCAACCAGAACGCCGCCTATATCGCCGGCCAGCTTTCCCGGCTGGGGGACGTGAACCAGTCCTATTCCTACTGGACCTTCGGAGACATTTTCGAGGAGTTCGGCGTTCCCTTCACCCCCTTCCACGGCGGCTTCGGCCTGGTAGCCAACGGCGGCATTCCCAAGCCCACCTTCTGGACCTTCCGGTTCTTCCGGGATCTGGAGGGCGACTGCGTCCACCGCAGCGAGGAAGCGGTGGTGGTACGCCATGGCCGGGGATATCGGGGCGTGGCCTGGAACCTGACCATGGAGGGTACCGATCCCCGGCTGGGGCTGCAGCTGGATCTGCCGGCAGAAGACAGCCCCTACTGTCTGCTGACCAAAACCGTGGATGAGCAGGTGTGCAACCCCCTGAAGGTATGGCACGACTTGGGAGAGCCTTCCAGCCTGACAGAGGGGCAGAAGGCGCTGCTGAAGGAAGCCGCCCGGCCTCTGGTGCGGACCTGCCGTCTGGAAGGGCTGCAGGGCCGTCTGACGGTGGAACTGAACCTGGAGGCCAACGGGCTGGTATATTTTGAACTGCTGCCGGCAGAATTGACGCCGGACCGGGGCTATGACCCCCGCCTTGTCTCGGCGTCCTTATGCGAAGGAAGCTATGATTAAATGTCCATGCTGCGTACAGCGCCGCCATTTTTTGACGCAGCCGAAAGTTCCAAAAACGGAGGAATCCTGTATGGACTTCCGGTACACCCAAAGCCCATGATACCCGTTCGGCGGAAAGGAAGGGAAACGCCGTGACCAATCTGTGTAAAAAATGCCTCATCGGCCGGCAGGCCGATGACTATCTGAAGATGCTGGAAAAAAGCAAGGCCGCCATACCGCCCCGGGACCGGGCCGCGGAGGCGGTCTACGCCCGGCGGATCGCCGCCTGTGAAGCCTGCGACCGGCTTAACGGCGCCACCTGTCTGGCCTGCGGCTGCTATGTGGAGCTGCGGGCATTGCGAAAATCTGCCGCCTGCCCGAAAAAGCGGTGGTAGGCCCAATCCACACCTACAAGCATATCGAGGGATCTTGTGATGCATGTACAAATAGAAAACAACGCCATTTTCTGTTCCCGGCAGGGGGAACTGATTCGCATCTGCGCCTGTGCCGACAACGCCATCCGCTTCCAGGCCTTTCCCGACGGCAGGTATTTTGAGGAAAACCATTCCCTGATGCCCGGCACCGGAAAGCCGGTGATCCGCCAGGGGGAAAAATCCGTATCCCTGGAGACCGGCTCTCTGAAAGCGGTACTGGAAGAAAACGGAAAAGTGACCTATTCTATTGGGGGAAGAACGGTTCTGGAGGAACAGCCGGAGCTGAACTTCGCCTGCGGCTTCCGCAAATTTACCAACATCGGCAGCGGCCTGTGGCAAGCGAGAGTCACCTTCCAGCCCAATTCCGGAGAACACTTTTTCGGCATGGGCCACAGCTGGGACAACCCCTTTGACCTGAAAGGCTCCTCCATCGACATCGTAAACCTCAACGCCAAGTGTACCATCCCCTATGTCTATTCCTCCCTGGGCTACGGCCTGCTGTGGAACGTCCCCTCCACCGGCCGGGCAGAGCTATGTGAGAACCGGACCCGGTTCGCCAGCGACTGCTGCAGGGCCGTGGACTACGTGATTATCGCCGGCGATCCCAAACGCGCCTGCGAGACCCTGGCGGATCTGACGGGCCACGCCCCCGCAATGCCGGAATGGGGACTGGGCTTCTGGCAGAGCCGCCTGCGCTATGAGACCCAGGATGAGCTGCTTCAGGTGGCCCGGAAATACAAGGCCCTGGGCATTCCTCTGGATGTGATCATCGCGGACTACTTCCACTGGACGGAACAGGGCGATTACCGCTTCGACCCCAGATACTGGCCGGACGTGAAGGCCATGACCGACGAGCTGCACGCCATGGGTACCAAACTGATGGTCTCCGTCTGGCCCACGGTCAACGAGAAAAGCGAAAACTACCGCCATATGGCCCAGAACAATATGCTCATCCGCACCGCACGGGGCAGCGACCGGGTATTTGATTTCTACGGCTGGCAGGCGGAGATCGATCCCACCAACCCCGCCACCAGAGCCTTCGTCTGGAGCAAGCTGAAGGAAAACTACATCGACTATGGGGTAGACGGCCTGTGGTTTGACGAAGCGGAACCGGAGATCCATCCGGAGCAGTTTGACAATCTGATCCTGCACAAAGGCAGAGGCGACCAGGTGGGACTGCTCTATCCTTACTACTATGCCAAGCTGGCCTGCGAGGGCTTTTTGTCCATGGGCCGGGAGGATTTCATCACCCTGACCCGCTGCGCCTACCTGGGCAGCCAGAAGTTCGGCGCTCTGGTCTGGTCGGGAGACATCCCTTCCACCTTTGAAAGCCTTGCCCATCAGGTCAACGCCGGTCTGAACATGGCCATGTGCGGCATCCCCTGGTGGAACACGGACATCGGCGGATTTTACGGCGCGAATATCGAAAGCGACTATTTCCGGGAGCTGATCGTCCGGTGGTTTCAGTTCGGCGTGTTCACCCCGGTGCTGCGGCTCCACGGCTCCCGGATCAAGCACGGCCCCAAAAGTCCGATCATCGAGCCAAGCGGAGACCCCAATGAGCTGTGGAGCTTCGGCCCGAAGAACTTTGAGATCCTGAAGGATCTGGTGCTGCTGCGGGAGCGTCTGCGTCCCTATCTGCGGCAGCAGATGAAGATCGCGTCGGAAAAGGGGCATCCGGTCATGCGGCCCATGTTCTTCGAATACCCGGAGGACCCGGTGAGCTACAGCCTGAACGGCCAGTATCTGTTCGGTCCTGACATCCTCTTCGCACCCATCACCGTTCAGGGACAGACGGAAAAACAGGTCTATATTCCCGACGGCCGGTGGATTTTGACCCGGGACCACACCCTGTACACCAAAGGCTGGCACACAGTCACCGCGAAACTGGACGAGTACATCGCCTTTGTAAGAGCCGGCAGCGCCGTTTCCGCAGTCTGGTTTCCCCGAGAACAGGAAGGAAAATGATTTATAATCGCCCAAACTACCGGGCGCCGGGTCCATTTCGGCCCGGAACCGGCCTGGGTCCGCGCAGAGGTCATTGTGGAGTAACGAAGTATTGTTTACCGGGATCGGATACCCGGAAGGAGGAAACAATATGGAATCAGCGTTTTTAAAAAATCCGCCCATGGGCTGGAACAGCTGGGACTGTTACGGCGCGGCGGTGACGGAAGCCACCGTCCGGGCCAACGCCGAATATATGGCAAAGCATTTAAAATCCTTTGGCTGGGAGTATGTGGTGGTGGACATCCAGTGGGCCAATCCCACCGCCCCCAACCATGACTACCAACCCTTCGCGGACCTATGCATGGATGAATGGGGACGGCTGCTTCCCGCCCCGGTGCGGTTCCCCTCCGCCGCCGGCGGGAAAGGCTTCGCTCCGCTGGCGGACTATGTCCACAGTCTGGGGCTGAAGTTCGGCATCCACATTATGCGGGGCATCCCCCGGCAGGCGGTACATCAGAACACCCCAGTAAAGGGAAGCAATGTGACCGCCCGGCAGATCGCCAAAACTGCCAGCATCTGCCAGTGGAATACGGATATGTACGGCGTGGACCCGGAGAAGGAAGGAGCCGAAGCCTACTACGACAGCCTCTTTGAACTCTATGCCGCCTGGGGCGTGGACTTTGTCAAGGTGGACGACATCTGCCGGGAGCTGCCCCAGGAGGAAGGGGAACTGGTGATGCTCAGCCGGGCTCTTCACCGCTGCGGCCGGGATATGGTGCTGAGCCTGTCCCCGGGACCGGCACTTTTGGAGAAAGCGGAGCTTTACAAGCAGGTGTCCAATATGTGGCGGATCACCGACGACTTCTGGGATCGGTGGGAGCTGCTGTACGCCATGTTTGAGCGGGCGGAAAAATGGTGCATCCACTCCGGTCCCGGATGCTTTCCCGACGCGGACATGCTGCCGGTGGGGGCCATTTTGCAGGACTACGACGAAAATGGCTGGACCAAATTCACCCCCGATGAGCAGAAAACCATGATGATCCTGTGGTGTGTCTTCCGGTCGCCCCTGATGATCGGCGGTGAGTTGACCAAGTGCGACGATTTTACCCTGGGGCTTCTGACCAATGAGCGGGTCCTGGAAATGAGCGCTCAGGCAAGGTCTTCCCATCCCCTCTTCCGGCAGGTCATCGACGGCAATGAGATCATTCTCTGGCACGCCTATCGCCGGGACGGCGGGGCCTACCTTGCCCTGTTCAACGCAGGAGAAACCACCGCGGAGCTGACCCTGCCTCTGGCCCGGTGCCAGATCGAAGAAGAGGCCGTCACCCTCACCGATCTGTGGTCGGGGCAGGTCCATTCGGACATTTCGGCCCTGACCTGCCGAATCCCACCCCACGGAGCGGCAGCCTGGCGGACAGAATCGTAAAATACGCGCCTCAGCCGGATTCCGACTGAGGCGCGATTCATGGCAGCAGCCAAAAAGGAAGACGCTTGTTGGAGATAGCATCGACACGCGTCTTCCTTTACTTTAAATATGATTTCTTGACTGTATTCTCTAATTTACTATGAAAGCTCCGCATTCATAATGCGAATCAAGGGTTGAATTTTCCAAATGAAATGGTAAACATCGCGAACGCAACACGGCCAAAGATATGCAGG
>CALXFT010000062.1 GCA_944387635.1 uncultured Oscillospiraceae bacterium
CCACAAAAAGACAACGGGAGATTTATGAAATGCTGGAAATACCGATACCGAAATGTATAGGATAATTTTGTGCAGAGAGTTCGTTGGAAACGGTAGTGGGGGAGCAATTCAAATATGCGGCAATTTTCCGGTTGGAGTAGTTCAGCTTCTTCATCGCCTGAATCGCCCCACGATCCTCGGAGGTTAAATGTTTTCCGCTCTTGCGTTCTGACTTATTTGTGATATACTGGTGGTGATCCATAGTGGTTACCTCTGGTTGAATTGGTTGGGGAACTATATTCTACCATAAAAGGAACCACTATGGATTCTTTTTTTCAGTTGTCCAACTTCATTTTACAATCGGCCAATGACATTGGACAAAGCGGTGGATGTATTGTGGGGGCGGACGCTGGGAGAAAAGGGGAGAGCTATGGGATCAGCCCCCTCCCGTCAGGACGGCAAGCTCCCGGGCCACAGAGTCCTCACAGCTTCGCATGGCGAGGATGGTCTTCTCCATGAGCGTGTCCAGAGACCAGCCCAGCCGCTCCGCGCCTTCGCGGATTACGTCCCGGGAACAGCCCGCGGCGAATTTTTTGTCCTTGAATTTTTTCTTCAGGCTGGACACCTCCATGTCCATGACGCTTTTGCTTGGCCGCATCCGGGCGGCGGCGCCGATGAGGCCGGTCAGTTCGTCGGCGGCAAACAGGATCTTCTCCATCACATGGACCGGCTCCACATCGCTGCACAGGCCGTAGCCGTGGGAGCAGATGGCGTGGACCATTTCTTCACTGGCGTTTACCTCGGCCAGCAGTTCCGGGGCCTTTTTGCAGTGCTCCTGGGGATAGCGCTCGAAGTCCACATCATGGAGCAGGCCGCACAGGCCCCAAAAGTCGGCGTCCTCACCCAGCTCCAGGGCGTACCAGCGCATGACGCCCTCCATGGTCAAGGCGTGGAGCAGATGAAAGGATTCTGCATTGTACTTTTGCAGCAGGGCCATGGCCTGATTGCGTGTCAATTCCATTTTTCATTCCTCCTCAAAATCCCATTTTACGGTTTTTGCCGGGGTTTGTCAATAGGCGCCGGAACGGGGCTTCCGGAGGAACGGGAAAAAGACAATGGAAATTCTCTGCGCGCTCTGATATAATAGCACTATGACCCAACAGAAGGAGGCGTGAACGGTGACCAACCTGTTTGACTATCTGAAGTGGCGTGGGGATTTGACCTTTTCCCAGGACCCGGTGAATTCGGTGGACGCGCTGATTTTCTCAACGCTGACCTATCTCAATTACCGGGGAAGCCTGGAGACGGATTTCTATACGCCTGTACTCCTATACGACGCGGCGGCGGACTTTTTCAGCCAGCCCATCGATGAGAAGCGGCTGCGGGATAAAAACGATCTGAGGCTGCTCCGGGAGGCGGCAGCCACGGCGCGCTTCGGTCACACCGCCATTTGTATGTACCGGACCCAGTTCGTTCCGGAGCAGGAGACGCAGTTCGCGGCAATGGCCTTCCTTCTGGATGACGGCAGCGCCTTCCTGGGTTTCCGGGGAACGGATTATTCGCTGGTGGGCTGGAAGGAGGATTTCAACATGTCCTTTCAGCAGGTGGTGCCATCCCAGATTCTGGCGGTGGACTACGTCCGGGACGCCGCGGCGGAGCTGCCGCGGCCCCTGCGGCTGGGAGGCCATTCCAAGGGGGGCAACCTTGCCGTATTCGCGGCGGCCAGAACGTCGCCTATGATTCGGGAGCGAATCCTGGAGGTCTACAACAACGACGGCCCCGGCTTTACCGGCTATCTCATGGGCGACCCGGGATATCTGGCCATGGTGCCCAAGATCCGAACCTTCGTGCCTCAGTCTTCGGTGATCGGCATGCTCCTGGAGCATGAGGAGCCATACACGGTGATCCGAAGCAAAAGCGTGGGCCTGATGCAGCACGATCCCTACTCCTGGGAGGTCCTGGGCAACCACTTCATTCCGGTGCAGGAGATCACCCAGAGCTCTCAGTTCCTGGACACGGCCATTAAGACCTGGTTTGCCGAGCGGACCAATCAGGAGCGCAGCGAGCTTGTGGACGTGATGTTCGGCCTTCTCGGCAGCGGCGGCGTGGACCGGGCTCTGGACATTTTCCAGCTGAAAAACATACGAAAGTACATCAAGACCATCAGCAGCGACGAACATCTGCGCCGCATTCTCTCCACGGAATTCCAGAGCTTCCTGGAGGCGGTCAAGAAAACCCGGGCAGGATTTGAAGAGAGCAGACCGGCGCTGACTGCCGGAAGCGAAGAAGGGACAGACCAGATCCCGGAGGAAACCTGAGCCGTCCACTGGGGGGATTGGCTCAGGCGTCCCGGTATTTGGCCATAAGGGACTGGAACAGCTCCTGGGCGGTGGGCGGCGTATAGGTAATGGCGTTGGCTCCCGCCTGGATGGTGGCGGCTATGGTCTGAGGCGTAGGGCCTCCCGTGGCGATGATGGGAAGATCCGGATGCTCCATCCGGATCTGGCGAACCAGTTCCGGCGTCCGGGCGGCAGCCGCCACGTTGACGATGGAGGCTCCGGCCTGGATTCGGGAGGCGATGTTGGTCTTCTCGTCGGTGACGGTAATGATCACCGGGATATCCACCGCCTGCGACACGGCCAGCAGATTCAGGTCGGAGATAGGGGCGTTGAGGACCACACCCATGGCGCCCTGACTTTCCGCGTCCTTTGCCAGGGATACGGTCCGCAGGCCCTGGGTCGTGCCGCCGCCCACCCCGCAGAAAACCGGAATGGACGACGCCTTGATGATGGCGTCGCTGATGGACTGCTGAGGCGTGAAGGGATAGACCGCGAAAACCGCGTCGGCGTCGCAGTTTTTGATGATGGCAAGATCTGTGGTAAATACCAGACTTTTGATTCTGCGGCCGTAGATGACGATGCCGCTGGCCTTGCGGATCTGGGCGGGCATTTGCAGAATGTTGTGCCGCAGGCGGCTTTTGACGGTAGGGATGGGGGATTTGGTTTCCATAACGCACACAACCTCCTTTTTAGGTATAAATTACCAAAAATCCTTGAACAAAGAAAAACAAAAATGTATATAAAGTGTGAATATGAAAAGGAAGCTGAAATTCTGCGCGAAGCCGGATTTCAGCTTCCTTAGCGTTTGGCGCGGGCCAACGGGGCAAATGGAACGGAATCCCAAAAAAGAAGCTGCGGCAGGTTTTGCCGCAGCTTCGGAAGTTATGCGCTTATGGAGCGGATTACCGCTGGATACGGCCGGAGCCGTCGCCGCCGGCCAGCTTCTCCACTTCGGGAACGGTGACCATGTTGTAGTCGCCTTCGATGGAGTGCTTCAGAGCGGAAGCGGCCACAGCGAATTCCACAGCTTCCTGGGTGGATTTGCCGGACAGCAGGGAGTAGATCAGGCCGCCGCCGAAGGAGTCGCCGCCGCCGACCCGGTCGATGATGTGCAGGTTGTACTTCTTGGAGAAGCAGTACTCGTTGCTGGCGACGTCGTAGAGCATGGCGGACCAGCCGTTGTCGAAGGCGGAGTGGCTCTCACGCAGGGTAATGGCCACCTTCTCGAAGCCGAACTTGTCGGCCAGCTGCTTGGCAACGGACTTGTAGCCCTCATGGTTCAGGGAGCCGCCGTAGATATCGGTGTTCTCGGCTTCGATGCCGAACACGTCCTTGGCGTCCTCCTCGTTGGAGATGCACACGTCGATGTACTGGGCCAGCTCGGTCATGGCCTTGTTGGCCTCGGCACGGGTCCACAGCTTGCCGCGGTAGTTCAGATCGCAGGAGATCTTCACGCCCTTGGCCTTGGCAGCCTTACAGGCCTCCACGCACATCTGGACCACGTTGGGACCCAGAGCGGGGGTGATTCCGGTGAAGTGGAACCAGTCGGCGCCCTCGAAGATCTTGTCCCAGTCGAAGTCGGTGGGAGCGGCGGTCTGGATGGCGGAATGGGCCCGGTCGTAGATGCACACGGAGCCGCGCTGGGAAGCGCCCTTCTCGTTGAAGTAGATACCCACGCGCTCGCCGCCCCGGACGATCAGGGAGGTATCAACGCCGTAACGGCGCAGAGAGTTGACGGCAGCCTGGCCGATGGCATGCGCGGGCAGCTTGGTCACGAAAGCGGCGTCCATGCCGTAGTTGGCCAGGGAAACAGCGACGTTGGCTTCGCCGCCGCCGAAGGTGAATTCCACATGGTCGCACTGGACAAAACGCTCGTAGTTGTACGGCTGCAGACGGAGCATCAGCTCACCAAAGGTTACAATTCTTGCCATTACTTTCTTGCCTCCTTGACGATTTCAACAGACTTCTTGCACAGATCAATGATCTCATCCCACTTGCCCTCGGTAATCAGCTTGTCGGGGCACATGTAGCTGCCGCCGCAGGCCACGATCACGGGGCAGGCGGCGTACTCTGCCAGGTTCTTCAGGTTCACGCCGCCGGTGGGCATGACCTTGAACATGGGGAAGGGAGCGGACATGGCCTTGATCTTGGCCAGGCCGCCGGACTGCTCAGCAGGGAAGAACTTCAGGACTTCCAGACCCAGCTTGTAAGCGGTGTGGTAGTCGGTGGGGGTGGTGCAGCCGGGGAAGCAGGTGATGCCCTTCTCCTGGCAGTACTTGACGATTTCGGGGTCCAGGCCGGGGGTGACGATGAACTTGCCGCCGGCGGCGATGGTCTTGTCGACCTGTTCGGTGGTCAGGACGGTGCCCGCGCCTACGAGCATGTCGGGGTGACGCTCCAGCATGATCTTCATAGCTTCGTCAGCTCCGGCAGCCCGGAAGGTTATCTCGGCAACAGGAACGCCGCCGGCGCACAGAGCGTCGGACAGAGGACCGGCATCACGCTGGGGATTGGTCAGCTTAATGACCGGCACGACGCCGATCTCACCGACACGTTTTTGAAGTTCGTTCATTGGTGTATTCCTCCCTTATTTACTTGCTATAGCAGGCCCACTTTACAGTAGGCTTTATAACAGTATAATTGTAACGAAAAATAATAGAAAAATCAATTACCATCCCGTTATCTGCAAAAATTTTAGCATTATCAACAAAAGACGCGGGAGAAAATCCAGCAGATTGGTATTGACAAAGGGGAGACCGGAAGAAAATGAAGGCGGCTCCCGCGTTGTACGGGGAGCCGCGGAAGATTATTTCTTGGGAGCTTTGATCTTGTTGAGCTTGACGTTCAGGTCCAGCAGCTCCTCTTTGGACATTTTGACGCCATGGGTGGAGGCCATGTTCAGCAGGCGCAGAAGGGTAAAGCCTGTGAGCATTTCCATGAGATTGCCCATGTTGGAGGCGTCGATGCCGCCGGTGCCGCCCTTGGGCATCTTCTTTGCCATGGTGGACATCAGCAGCATCTTGCCCTGGAGGGTTCCCATGATCTGGTCGATCTTGGAATTCAGGGACAGACAGCCCTCCACCTCGGTGACGTCGAACCAGTTCAGCACGGCCCCGGACTCCTTGAGCCGGTAGGCCTCGTTGAAGGTATCCACCTTCCGGATGCGGCTCTCGTCGCGGCAGTCTCCGGCCACGGCGGTGAGGATGGTCTCTCCGGCGTTGGGGACTTCAAAATAGAAGAAGTGATCCGCCGCTTCTTTCACGCCCAGAGACTGGCCGTTGGCGAAGAGCTCCACGGCGGGCAGATTGGAGTAAACGGTGACCTTGGTCACGTCCTCCACCCGGTCCACATACCGCTTGCCGCAGATGTGGACGAAGGGTTCGTCGGACAGCCAGGCCTTATAGGCGTAGAAGGCGTCCTTCCTGTACTTGCGGTCGATGGTAACGAGACCCTTGTGATTCTGGCCGTTCTCGCCGCCTTCATTCCGTCCGTCGCAGCCGAAGTCGAACATGTTCCAGACGTGGGTGGCCCAGATGAACTTCCGGGAGAACAGTTGGCGGATCAGCTCCTCGTGGTAATAGGCCTGATATTCCTCGGTGTAGTCTCCCTGCTGGGGATCGGAGGTGTGCCAATTGAGGGCTTCGCAGCCGTACTCAGACATGCCCACGGGAATGTCGGGGTTCATGGCGTGGAACTTGTCGAACCAGGGGCCGTTCATGCCGGTGTCGCCGCCGTACCAGCCGAAGTAGTGGTTGTAGGACACCACGTCGGGGATCTTGATGTATTCGGCGTCCATGGGGCAGGTGCTCAGGGCTGCCAGGGTGGTCAGACGGGTCTTGTCCAGCTTGTGGACCAGGTCGTTCAGGACCCGATGGTTTTCCAGCAGGTCCGGATCTTCGGCGCCCTGCATGGTGATCTCGTTGCTCAGGCCCCAGACCACGATGGAGGGGTGGTTGTAGTTCTGGATCACCAGCTCGGTCATCTGGCTGACGGTATTCTCCCGGCCGCCGGGCATATGCTTGGAGATATAGGGGATCTCGGCCCAGACCACCATGCCTTTTTCGTCGCACAGATCGTAGAAGTACTGGTCATTCTGGTAGTGGGCCAGCCGGATGGTGTTGGCGCCCATCTCGCAGATCAGCTCCATGTCCTCCCGGTGGTGCTCCGGCAGCAGAGCGTTGCCGATGCCCCAGCGGTCCTGATGACGGCTGACGCCCCGCAGGGGGTATTCCTCGCCGTTGAGGATGAAGCCCCGCTCGGGATCGATCACGTAGCTGCGGCAGCCGAACCGGGCGCGGACGCTGTCCAGCACGGTGCCGTTTTCCAGCAGTTCAGCGGTGCAGGTGTACAGGTAGGGGTCCTTCCGGCCCTGCCACAGGTGGGCGTTCTTGATGCGGAAATTGGCGTTGGCGCCGCCTTCGTAGGTGCCGATGACCTTGCCGTCCCGGTTCAGGAGCTGGTAGCGGATGGTCTGGCATGCTTTGCGGTTCCTGACATAGACTTCCACTTCCACCTTGGCGTCGGTGTCTTCCATGGTCGGGGTCACCTTGATGCCGGGGCCGCCGTAGTACTCCAGATCGAAGTGAGACTGGCTGACGCAGATCAGGTTTACGTCCCGGTAAAGTCCGCCGTAGAAGGTAAAGTCGGCAAACTGGGGGTAGACCTTGTCATTGACGCCGTTGTCCACCAGAATGGCCAGCAGATTGTCTTCCGCCATGGCGCCGGTAAGGTCCACGCGCCAGGTGGAGTAGCCGCCGTCGTGGTGCTTCAGATGCTTGCCGTTCCAGTAGACATCGGCAGAGGCGTTGGCGCCGTTGATCTCCAGATAGTACCGATCGGCTTTGGGAAGGTCCGTTTTCTTCACGGTCCGGACATAGCAGCAGGTACCCCGGTAGTAGTCGCCGCCGCCGTCCTGGCCGTCGATGGCGTTCCAGGTGTGGGGCAGATTGACCAGGTTCCACAGCTGGGGAACCTCCGCCGGCGCCTGAGTGACGCCTTTGGCAAAGGCCCATTTGCGGTTCAGGTTATAAATGGTTCGCATAGCAATACCTCCAAGTGGATTTGACTTTATTTTAACACAAAGCGCCCGGTCAGGTGTGGACAGAATGTAAAATAATGACACAGAGAAACAGGCCGAAGATACAAAAAAACGGCCATTTTGCAATGACCGTTTTTTGTATCGGCAGGATACCGGGCTTACAGATTCAGAAGCTTTTCCAGAGCGGCCAGCTTCAGGCAGACGCACAGCACTTCCATGGCCTTCTCCAGGTCTTCCACAGGGGGCAGGCTGGGGGCGATGCGCAGGTTGCTGTCCTCGGGGTCGCTGCCGTAGGGGTAAGTGGCACCGGCTTCCGTCAGGGTGACACCCGCGTCCTTGCACAGAAGCCAGACCCGCTTGGCGGTGCCGGGCATGGCGTGGAGGCTGACGAAGTAGCCGCCCTTGGGATCGTTCCAGCGGGCAAAGCCCAGGGGCTTGATTTCCCGGTTCAGATAGTCGGAAACCACCTTGAACTTGGGGGCCAGGATGGCCGCGTGGCCCTTCATGATCTGAAGGGTGTGAGCCTTGTCCTTCAGGAACCGGACGTGGCGCAGCTGATTGACCTTGTCGTAAGAGATCATCTGCACGCCGAAGATGTTGCTGAAATACTTGATGTTGTCTTCGCTGGCGGCCATGCAGCAGATGCCGCCGCCGGCGAAGGTGATCTTGGAAGTGGAGGCAAACTCGTAGACCATATCCGGACGTCCGGCCTCGGCGCACATGGAGATGATGTCCGGGAAGGGGATGTAGTCGCCTTCAAACTCGTGGATGCAGTAGGCGTTGTCCCAGATGATGGCAAAGTCGGGAGCGGCGGGCTTCAGGTTGGCAAAGCGGCGAATGGTCTCGTCGCTGAAAATGATGCCGTCGGGATTGGAGTACTTTGGCACCAGCCAGATCATCTTCACCTGGGGATCCTTGACGTATTCCTCCACCACGTCCATGTCCGGACCGGTGGGGGTCATGGGGACGGTGATGAGTTCCGCGCCGTAGAACTCGCCGATCTGGAAGTGGCGGTCATAGCCGGGGGAGGGGCACAGGAACTTGACCCGTTCCTCTTTGCACCAGGGACGGGGGCTGTGGAGCAGGCCGTGGGTGAAGGCCCGGGAGACCACGTCGCTCATCATATTCAGAGAAGCGGCGCCGCCTACGAATACCTCCGTGGGCTTGCAGCCCAGGACGTCGGCCCAATATGCCCGAGCGCAGGGCAGGCCCGCCAGCTCGCCGTAGTTTCTGGCGTCGATCTTTCCGTCGAAGCAGTCCTCGGGCTTTTGCAGCTGGGTCAAGATGCCGCTGACCAGGTCCAGCTGGGCCCTGGAGGGCTTGCCGCGGGTCATGTTCAGATCCAGATTCTGGGCTTTGCACTGGTTGTAACTGGCCAGAACACTTTGGTATTCGAGTTCCAGCTGCTCGCGTGTCATGCAGGAATAGGGGGTCACATCTATCATCCTTTCATGTTTCTGACTGGTTTTATAGGGGATATTATATGCCGAAACCGAGAAAAATGCAATATCAGAACCGTTGAAATTTCATTTTTTTGAAAAAAACAAGAGAAATCGGGGATTTACACAAAAGACAGCCGCCGCCGGCGGCTTTTTTGAACAGTTTCACTCCTTGCATTTTTTCCTGTTCTGGAATACAATCAAGGATAAGATTGGGGAGAAAATCGGTAAATTCCGGGAAGAAGCGAAAATTCTCACCTGGAAAATGAATGATTTCCCCTGAAAAGGAGATTTCTCGTTTCCGCGCCGCGGCCGCGGGACCGAATTTGGAAAGGACGTAGATCATGAGCGAGATTCTGAATGTCCCTGAAATATTTGGCAGTGATGTATTCAACGAGGCGACCATGAAGCAGCGGCTTCCCGAGCACATCTACAGAGGCTGGAAAGAGTGCATTGCCACCGGCATGCAGCTGCCTCTGGAGGTTGCCAACGGGATTGCCGAGGGTATGAAAGTCTGGGCCACGGAGAAGGGGGCCACCCACTTCACCCACTGGTTCCAGCCCATGACCGGCATCACCGCCGAAAAGCACGATTCCTTCATCAGCCCCACCGGAGACGGCCGTGTAATCATGGAGTTCAGCGGGAAGGAATTGGTGCGGGGCGAACCGGATGCCAGCTCGTTCCCCTCCGGCGGTCTGCGCGCCACCTTTGAGGCCCGGGGCTACACGGCCTGGGACCCCACAGCCTGCGCCTTCGTCAAGGACGGAAGCCTGTACATTCCCACCTGCTTCTTCTCCTACACCGGCGAGTCTCTGGATAAGAAGACGCCTCTGCTGCGGTCCATGGACGAGGTCTCCCGGGAGGCGGTGCGGATTCTGCGGCTCTTTGGCGATCAGCAGACCAAGCGCGTGATTCCCTCTGTAGGCGCAGAGCAGGAGTATTTCCTGCTTCCCAAGGATATGTACGCCAAGCGGGAGGATCTGCGGCTGACGGGCCGGACCCTGTTCGGCGCGGTACCGCCCAAGGGCCAGGAGCTGGACGACCATTACTTCGGCACCATCCGGACCCGGGTCTCGGAATTTATGCGGGATCTGGACGAGCAGCTGTGGCGTCTGGGAATCCTCAGCAAGACCAAGCACAACGAGGGCGCCCCCTGTCAGCATGAGCTGGCGCCTATCTATACCAACGCCAACACCGCCTGCGATGACAACCAGCTGATCATGGCCATTATGAAAAAATGCGCCGCCAAGCACAATCTGGTGTGCCTGCTCCACGAGAAGCCCTTTGAGGGTGTCAACGGCTCCGGCAAGCACAACAACTGGTCCCTGAGTACCGACACGGGCAAGAATCTGTTCAGCCCCGGCAAGACCCCCAGCCAGAATGCCCAGTTCCTGGTGTTCCTGACGGCCTTCATCGCCGGCGTGGACGAGTATCAGGACTTCCTGCGCTGCACCGTGGCCACCGCCAGCAACGACCACCGTCTGGGCGCCCATGAGGCGCCGCCGGCCATCGTCTCCATTTTCCTGGGGGATGAGCTCAACGCGATCATTCAGTCCATCATCGACGGTACCAACTACACAGAGCCGGAGAAGGGGGTTCTGCGCATCGGCGTGGACGTGCTGCCCGCCATTCCCCGGGACACCACCGACCGCAACCGTACCAGCCCTGTGGCCTTTACGGGCAACAAGTTTGAGTTCCGGATGCTGGGTTCCTCCCAGTCCATTGCGGGTCCCAACATCGCCCTGAATACCATTATGGCGGAGGAGCTGAGCCGGTTCGCGGACGTGCTGGAGAAGGCAGAGGACTTTGACAGCGCTCTGCAGCATATGGTCAGCCAGACCCTGAAGGAGCACAGCCGGATCATCTTCAGCGGCAACGGCTACAGCGAGGGATGGAGGCAGGAGGCGGCCCAGCGGGGGCTGAGCAATCTGCCCTCCACCGCCGACGCCCTGCCCACCTACATCTCCCGGAAGAACATCGATCTGGTGACCCGCCACGGGATCTTTACCGAGACGGAGTTCCGTGCGAGACATGCCATTCACCTGGACTCCTACAACAAGATCATCAAGATCGAAGCCCGGACCATGGTGGACATGGCTGGAAACCAGATCCTGCCTGCCGCCCTGCGGTACAGCAAGGATCTGTGCGACACCATCCGGGGTAAAAAGAACCTGGAGGTCTCCTGCCGCGGAGAGACCGCCCTGCTGCGCAAGCTTGCCGCCCACACCGACGGCCTGTACGACGCCATTGAGAGCCTGAAAAAGGCCCTGTCCGGCGTCCCGGCGGAGGCGGAGGCCGCGTCTCACTACTGCCGCCAGGTGGTGGTCCCGGCCATGTCGGCCCTGCGCGTGGAGGCGGACGCCCTGGAGACCCTGACGGACAAATCCTACTGGCCCTATCCCACTTACTCGGATCTGCTGTTTTACTGATTCGCGGAACGCCCATTTCCCGCCCTCCGGATTTTTTCGGAGGGCGTTTTTGTTTCTAAAAGAGAATCGGTATAAGGCGGTATAAACAAGCTCCGGCGGCAGGGATTCGGCCTGCCGCCGGAGCGATTTTTTATTTGGAAAGGGGAATCAGCCTTCCGCGGAAACCACTGCGGCCTTCGGCTTTCTGGCGGAGGCCTTTTTCTTTTGGCCGGCGGACGCTTTCTCGGCCGTGGCCTTCTTTTCCGAGGAGGCGGTCTTCCGGGCGGCGGGCTTTCCGGCTGCCTTCTTTTCGACGGGGGCCGGTTCTTCGGCTGCCACGTCCTCAGGCAGGATCACCCGTTCCTTCAGGACCACGGCGGTCCGGGCGGGCAGATACAGCTCCACAAAGTGCCGGCCGTCGAAGAGCTTGGTGGGGTAGGCGATGTGCTGGATCTGATCCCAGCCGCCGTACTTGCCGTCGTCAGTGGACAGGACCACGGTGTATTCGCCGGGGTTGTGAACGGGTACCAGTACGTTGGTCAGGGACTTGTAGGGGTGGAAGTTGAAGGCGAACAGCAGCCCTCTGCGGTAGAAGACCAGGGTCTTTTCCGGCTGCTTGTTCAGCATAAGATCGCCCATCTGCTGGTCGAACATCCGGTTCTCCTTGGTCAGGTGGATCATGTCCTCGTCAAAATCGTTGAGCCACTGATACTTCAGATAGCCGTTGTTCTTCAGGCTCCACTGACGGCGGCAGTAGTGGAAGCTCCAGCCGTTGCCCTCCCGGGGGAAGTCAATCCACTCCGGATGGCCGAACTCGTTGCCCATGAAATTCAGGTAAGCCTCACCGCCGCCGCCCAGGGTGAACAGGCGTATCATTTTGTGCAGGGCGATGGCCCGGTCGATCACCGGATTGTGGATAGCCTTGTCCATGTCCGTATACATGGCGGCGTCGGCCAGCCGGAAGATCATGGTCTTGTCGCCCACCAGAGCCTGGTCGTGGGATTCCACATAGGCCACGGTCTTCTCGCCCGGACGGCGCAGGCACATGTCGCACCACATTTGATAGATGTCCCACTGATCGTCGGTTTTTTCCTTTACGGTGCGAATCCACATGTCAGGCAGGCCCATGCCCAGGCGATAGTCAAAGCCAATGCCGCCGTCCTCAATGGGCAGACACATGCCGGGCATGCCGGACATGTCCTCGGCAATGGTGATGGCCTTGGGGTTGACCTGGCGGATCAGCTCATTGGCCAGCTGCAGATAGGTGATGGCCTCGGTGTGGGTGTTGTAGGAGAAGTACTTGTCATTGGTATTGAAATCCGTGCCAAGACCGTGGTCGTGGTAGAGCATGGAGGTGACGCCGTCGAAGCGGAAGCCGTCAAAGTGGTATTCCGTCATCCAGAACTTCAGGTTGCTGAGCAGGAAGTGGATGACGCCGGTCTTGCCGTAGTCAAAGCACTTGGTGTCCCAGGCGGGGTGGTCGCCCTTGGCCCCGTCGTGGAAGAACTGCCAGGTGGTGCCGTCGAACATGTTGATGCCCTCGGTGGTGTTCTTCACCGCGTGGGAGTGGACCACGTCCAGCAGGACCCGGATGCCCATTTCGTGGGCCTTGTTGACCAGATATTTCAGATCCTCGGGCTTGCCGAACCAGGAGGAGGCGGCGTAGAAGTTGGAGACCTGATAGCCGAAGGAGCCGTAGTAGGGATGCTCCATAATGGCCATGAGCTGAATGGTGTTATATCCCGCCTGCTTGATGTGGGGCAGGGTCAGATCCGCGAACTCCCGATAGGTGCCGATCTTGCCCTCTTCCTGGGCCATGCCCACATGGGCTTCGTAGATGTACAGGCTGTCTTCTCCGGTGAAATCCTTGTCCGTCCAGGGGAAGGTCTTCCGATCGTCCACGATTTCGCAGGTGAAGGTAATTGTCTTGGGGTCCTGGACCACCCGGCGGGCATAGAGGGGGATGTGCTCTGTGCGGGTCATATTGGCGTCCACCACGGTCTTGACCTTACAGCCTTCCCACAGGGCGTCGTCGCCCTCCAGATACAGTTCCCAGTTTCCGTTGCCAATGGGCTTCAGGGGGTGACTGGTCTGATTCCAGCCGTTGAAGTCGCCTTCCAGGTACAGCTGGTAGGCGCTGGGAGCCCATTCCCGGTAGTACCAGCCTCCGTCCACATGGTGGAAACCGAAATAGTTGTGAGCATTGGCAAATTCGTTCAGGACCTGCCCTTCCGTGAGAAGACGCTGCTTGGTTGCCCGGTACAAGAACATCCGAAGGTCGATATCTCCGGCGAAGGGAGCCAGTTGGGGATTCAACTCCAAAATTCGATACATAATGTCACCTTCCAAATAGTTTTTTACCCATAGAACGGAGGGTATGATCGGATAACATACCGCTTAACTCCTATTTTATGAGAAGATGCCCGCAAAGTCAAGGCTTTTCCGGCAATTGGCGGTTTATGGTATGTGTCAAGTAATAATTGGCAAGAATCCTTTTCACGAAACCAAGTGAAAAATCTGACTGCATCCGGTAGCACA
>CALXFT010000063.1 GCA_944387635.1 uncultured Oscillospiraceae bacterium
GCAGGCGATGGGGGCAAAGCTTCCCCTTGGCTCCCGCTCTCAAAGCCGCCCTCCCCTGGACCCCTCCCGGCGCGCTTTTCGTTCCGTGCCGGTATTGCCTTAAGCGCCAAATCGGTACGGTGACCGTGTGAAGCGTAAGCATCCTGGCAGATGCCCAGACGGAAGCCTGCATGGAAGGAACGGATATCCGCGTTTTCTGCCGAGCCGAGCAAAGTTGATAAGTATTAAGATTTTGTGCTTATAGACTTTAAAACAGCAGAAATTGCAGAGGATACATACCGGTTCAGAAACCTGTTCGCCCCTTGGCTCCCTCCGCGGGGAAGGGCGGCCCTGCGGCCCCGCAGGCTGGGGCAAGTCCATAAGCATCTGGGATTTTATAAAGAGAATCAGTATCACCCCGGGGGAATAACAGAAAACGGCGGGAGCGCTGTGCTCCCGCCGCGGGTATTTCATTTCAGCAGTGCCTTTCGCCAGGCGTCTTCCCGGAAGCCCACCAGGACCTGGTCCTCCGTCACCAGCACCGGCCGCTTCACCAGCATGCCGTTGCCGGCCAGGAGCCGCAGCTGCTCTTCCTCGGACATCTCCTGGAGCTTGGTTTTCAGCTCCAGGGAACGGTAGAGCATGCCGCTGGTGTTGAAGAACTTCTTCACCGGCAGGCCGCTCAGGGCGGACCAGGCCTTCAGCTCCTCATATGTGGGGTTTTCCTCTTTGATGTGACGGCTGGTAAAGCTAAGGCCTTGCTCCGTCAGCCAGGCTCTGGCCCTGCGGCAGGTGGAGCAGGGGGGATATTCCAAAAACAGCATGGTGTTCCGCCTTTCTCTATGGATTGTGATAGGATCCCAGCTTCCGGAGCAGCGCCTTCAGACCCTGCTTCCAGTAGTGGAAGGTGAAATAGTGGTGCCACAGGAAGGGCTTCGAGCCGTCTAAGTAGGGGCCGAAGACCGCGTGACCGGCTTGATATGCCTCCCACAGGCAGGGGGTCAGCTCCTGATACCAGTCCTGCATATACCACTGATACCGGTACAGATCCTGATAGGACTTCATGTACCTTATGAAGCACCGGCGCAGGTAGCCCTCCGTGCGGTAGGCCTCCTGGGGCAGCGCATAGCCCCGGTCCTGGGCAAACCGCTCCAGGCAGTCTGTGCAGCCCATGATGAAGGGGCCGCACATGTCCACGGGATAGATGGGCAGGTTGGCGTCGATGTAGGTGACGCGCAGATCCTTCATCCGGTTGATGCCCACCTGGAAGTCGTTGTTGGGAACGCACCGCTCCAGAATCTCCAGGCGCTGGCCCGGACGGGCGAAGAGCATGTTGTGGGGCAGGGAACCGGAAAGGGTGGCAACCACCTGGGCGTTTCGGATGTAATAGATCATCTGGCCCAGAGGCACCTTCTCCGGGTAGAGGATGGTGTAGCCGTTTCTCCCGAAGAAGTCGTCCAGGACCTCCAGGCCGAACTCAAAGCCCCGGCCCTTCTGAAGCTGGCTGCGGCTGAAGTAGAGCTTGTCCAGGGGCTTCCAGGCCGGGTCCGGGACCACGTGATCCCCAATGGCGTCGAATACGGCCAGGTATTTGGGGCTGTAGCCGGTCCGGCACCGGAAGGCCAGCTCCGGAACCAGGACCTGGCGGTAGCGGGTGGGACGGCTGATGAATTCCAGCTTGTCCCAGATTCCCAGCAGGGTCAGAAATTCCCGGTAGTTGCCCCGGATCTGCCGCTCCTCTCCCTCTTTGAGGAAGAAGACGTATTTGTCCACAGTGACATCGTGCTCCAGAAAATACCACAGCCGGGCCACGGCCTCCACCAGGAAGTGGCCCCAGTGGTGGATCAGGTAGCCGCAGAAGACCACCTTCTCATCCCGGTATTCCGGGTCCTCGAAGGGATAGCCGCCCTCCACCCGAAGGGGGATGGCGGAGAGGGGGACATAATTGCCCTGACTGTCCACCACGCCGCCTCTGCCGAACTGATACTGCGGGTCCTCCCGCAAGGGCAGAATGACCGCCTGCCCGCCCTGCCAGACCCGGGGGGCCTGGCAGGGAAAATCCTCCGCATACCAGTCCCGAAGCGCCTGGGCTTTTTTCGGACGAAGGTATCGGTAATCGATCTGACACATGGGCCGCACCCCCAAAATACAATGTGGTCAACCGCGCGGGCCGCTCCCTTTCCCGCCGCCGGGCGAAACGCAGGGGATAAAAACTGCGCAAGGGCGGTTATCTTCGAAAAAGGGATACAAACGGAACCCGCCGGCTTCGATATTGTATCACAGGCCGGCGGGTTTGGCAATATAAGGGGCCGGTTTTCTTCGGAGAAGGCGCGCTCCCCGGCGCTGTCCGGCCTGACGGCGAAGGGAAGAGGGAAGATGCAAAATCGGCAAGCATCTGACGACGCTTGCCGATATTTGGCAGGGGCACTAGGACTTGAACCCAGAGCCTACGGTTTTGGAGACCGCCGCTCTACCAATTGAGCTATACCCCTATATACACTATGTAAGAAAGGCAGAAGCCTGAAAAATCTGGTGGGCCTTCAGGGATTCGAACCCGGGACGATCCGGTTATGAGCCGGAGGCTCTAACCAACTGAGCTAAAGGCCCATACAGAGCTTTCAATACATGGCACAAGGCGATGCCACGTGAAGCATTATAGCACCGAAACCGGAATGTGTCAAGTTTTTTCTTTACGAAATTCCCGCCTCGCGAGATTTATTATTGACTTGTGCAAAGGTCAACGACCTTCGCCAAGTCAATTTTTTTATGTGGGGGTCCCGGTTATGAAGAAAATGACCATTCGGAAATTGCTTGAAAACATTGTCGCGAAGTCCTACGGCCAGAAAATCAAGAAGTTCTATCTTGTGTCCACGGACGGCGAGGTCGTCACAGCGGACTTCGCGATCGACCTGGTTCGCAATGTCGCGGGCTGCCTCCACCGAGCTGGGCGCCGACTACAGCTACATGTTCGAGGTCGTCAAGGGATACGGCACCGACGAGCTGGCTGTCACCGCTGCGGACGATCTGAACCTGGAAGTGACCCTGAACAACGCCGTCTCCTACTGGAACGAGCTGCTGGCCTTCCCCACCTACTTCCCCGTCCGTGAGGACGTGGTCGCCAACGAGGCCTGGGCCACCGATCCTTCCACCTATGTTTGCAATGGTCCCTACAAGATGACCGGCTGGGACCACAACTCCGTGATCACCCTGACCAAGAACGAGGGCTACCATGATGCGGACAGCGTCACCATGAACGAGATCAAGCTCTATCTGTCTGACGACAACAACAACATGCTGACCAACTTCCAGAACGGCACCTGGCAGCTCATCGACAACATGCCCACCAACGAAATGGCTACTCTGAAGGAAGAGTATGCCGATGAGTTCGTCATCGCCGGCAACATGGGCACCTACTACGTCTGCTGGAACATCAACGAGCCCCTGCTGCCCACCGAGTAATCGGCAGCCGGGGAGCAAACCCAAACCCAACGCGCCGCGGGACCTTCGGGTCCCGCGGTCTTTCTTTGCGGACAAAGGGGTCGGGCCGTCTATGGACATGATCACCCGTCCGTGGGGTGTGTGCGATTGTTTTTTGTGGAAAAGCACTTTTTCCGCCGGAGCAGGTTGACAATCTGGAAAAACGGAATTATACTATAACTCATCTTATGGATATTTTCGCAGTTTATCGGAGGAAATCAAACAATGGTTATCAAGTGGGATGTGACCATCCCGAAGCTGTCCGGCGACATGCCGCGCCGGGCGTATGTCTATCTGCCGGATTCCTATGAGACCGAGCCGGAAAAACGCTATCCCGTTATGTACATGTTCGACGGGCACAATGTGTTTTTCGACGAGGACGCCACCTTCGGCAAGTCCTGGGGCATGAACAAATTTATGTTGGAGTCCGGCAAGCAGCTGATTATCGCGGCTGTGGAGTGCAACCATCAGGGCAACCGCCGCCTGGTGGAATACGCGCCCATGACCTACCAGAACTCCGAGCATGGGAAGATCAAGGGCAAGGGGGCGGCGATGCTGCACTGGATGGTGCACACCTTTAAGCCCTATATCGATCAGAACTACCGGACCCTTCCGGACCGGAAGAACACCATCATCGCCGGATCTTCCATGGGCGGCCTCATGGCTCTGTACGGCGTGACCACCTATAACCACATCTTCCAGCGGGGCGCCTGCCTGTCGCCCAGTCTCTGGGTGGCGCCCGGCAAGGTCCTGGAGATGGTGGCCCGGGCTCACATCCGCCGGGACACCGCCATCTACATGGACTACGGCGAGCTGGAGATGTTCAACCACGCGGCTACGCAGGAGTCCATGATTTCCACGGCACACCTGCTGCTGACCAAGCGGGTGAACCTGGCGTTTCGCATCGTTCCCGGCGGCGACCACTCGGAAGCCTCCTGGGAGCGGCAGATTCCCATCTTCATGGACTGCCTTGGTCTGTAAATAAACATCTAAACACATAGGAGAGAGAGTATGGAAATTCGCTACGAAAAGCATTGGAGCGGCTGGCTCAACCGGGACATGGAGTTCAAGGTCTACGGCCACGGCGGCAAGCCCGTCCTGTTCATTCCCTGCCAGGCCGGGCGGTTCTGGGACTTTGAAGATTTTCACATGATCGACTATTGGGCCAAGTGGATCGAGGCCGGTCAGTGCATGGTCTTCTCCGTGGACACCATCGACAATGAGGCCTGGGCCGCCATGGGCGCGGACAACCGCCTGCGCATCGAAAACCACGAGAGATGGTATCACTATGTGGTGGACGAGATGGTGCCCACCATCAGGCACCTGGCGGGTCTTGCCAACGGCTATGACCAGGGAATCCTGACCTTCGGCTGCTCCATGGGGGCCATGCACGCGGCGAACCTGTACTACCGCCGCCCGGACCTGTTCGACAGCTGCTTCGCCATCTCCGGCCTGTATGACAACAAGGAGTTTTTCGGCGACTATTGCGATGACTTGGTCTACAACAACTGCCCCTGCCTGTACCTGGGGAACCTGCCCGATGATCACTATTACAAGGACCTGTACAACAGCCAGAAGTCCCTGATCGTCTGCGGCCAGGGCGCCTGGGAGGGTCCGCTGCTGGAGTCCACCCGGTATCTGGACACCGTTTGCTGTCAGAAGGGCATCCACACCCGCTTTGAATACTGGGGCCTCGACGTCAATCACGACTGGCCCTGGTGGTACAAGATGGTGGACACCTACGTTCCCTGGCTCTTAAGCTGACCGGACAGGCAGGCAACTGCCGTTTTAGAACAAGAAAAAGGAGAGAAAGCCCCATGAAAAACTTTATATTCATTTCCCCCAACTTCCCCCTGACTTACTGGAAGTTTTGCCGTGAGCTGAAAAACAACGGCATGCGCGTTCTGGGAATCGGCGACTGTCCCTATGATGAGCTGATGCAGGAACTGAAGGACTCCCTCCACGAGTATTACAAGGTCTCCAGCCTGGAGAACTACGACGAGGTTTTCCGCGCTGTGGCTTTCTTCACCTTCAAGTACGGCAAGATTGACTGGCTGGAGTCCAACAACGAGTACTGGCTCATGCGGGACGCCGCCCTGCGGACCGAGTTCAACATCTGCACCGGCCCGAAGAACGAGGACATGGCCAAGATCAAGTACAAGTCCGTCATGAAGGAGTACTACGCCAAGGCCGGCCTGCCCGCCGCCCGGTATCACCTGGTGGA
Organism: uncultured Oscillospiraceae bacterium; assembly: GCA_944387635.1. Lineage (GTDB taxonomy): Bacteria > Bacillota > Clostridia > Oscillospirales > Oscillospiraceae > Faecousia. Next base: position 5,681 of record CALXFT010000063.1, read on the forward strand.
GGGGTATGAGGACGCTGTGGAATTCGCCCACACTGTGGGCTATCCTGTGGTGGTCAAGCCCGACAACGGCGTGGGCGCCAGCAACACCTACAAGCTCAAGAACGACGAGGACGTGCGCTGGTTTATCGACACCAAGGATGACAACATCTACATCATGGAGGAGTACGTCAACGGCTTCGTCCAGACCTACGATGCCATCATCGACTCCAAGGGCGAGCCTCTGTTCGAGTCCGGCAACATCACCCCCCTGTCCCTGATGGACATCGTCAACAACGCGGGCGACTCCGTGTACTACCTGGTCAAGGACCTGCCCGACAAGATCCGGGACGCCGGCCTGCGGACCGTGAAGGCCTTCGGCGTCAAGAGCCGGTTCATCCACCTGGAGTTCTTCATTCTCAACGAGGACCAGGAGGGGCTGGGCAAGAAGGGCGATGTGCTGGGTCTGGAGGTCAATATGCGCCCCGCCGGCGGCTTCACCCCGGAGATGTACAACTACTCCCAGGAGACCGACGTATACAAGATCTGGGCGGACATGGTGGCCTTTGATTACAACACCAAGGGCACCGGCAACCACCACTACTGCGCCTTCTACGGCCGCCGGGACGGCAAGCACTACAAGCTCGACGACTACGAGGTCATGCTCAAGTACGGCCACAAGATGGTCATGTGGGGCCGGATTCCCGACGCCCTGGCCGACGCCATGGCAAACCAGATGTATGTGGCCAACTTCGACACCGAGGAAGAGATGTTCGCCTTCTACGAGGACATGGCAGCCCAGTACGAGGTCTGACAGGATTTCACCATGCGGTTTTGTGTCCGTGATTGATACGGAGCCGGTATACCATATTTTACAATCGGCCAAGTGTAAAAAACGCGCAAATTAAAAAAAGGGGTATCCTTATTCATCCGCAATCCTGTGAAGTTAATGAACTAACTGCACCTCATGTTAATTTTAGAGGAGTTCACACGTATGTTCTGAAGTGTAAATACAAGGATGCTCAGGATCAAGTTCATATTGTTGAAAGCGATCAAATGATTCTTGCGGAACGGTATGGTGCGGATAAAATTCTCCCTTCTATGGTATTCATATATGTCGATGAAACCAATCCAAAGCATCATGTTATCAAGACTCCGTCGCTAAAGCAGCTGGTGCGTAACCTTTCCGGAGGCAACCAGCAGAAGGTGGTAGTTGCCAAGGCTCTGGCAGCCCAGACCAACATCATTATTTTTGATGAGCCTACACGGGGCATTGATGTGGGAGCCAAGCAAGAGATCTATCGATTGATGAATGAGTTGGTAAAGCAAGGGATGTCCATCATCATGATATCCTCTGATAGCGGTGATATACATATGGAGAAACCCACTGCTGTGTTTTCTTGAGTCTGCGTAATAGAAGGGGGCTTCCTCAGGGGAGCGCCGATAAAGGACTTACGGGAAACCTGTCTTAAGGAACCTCTGAATAAATACCCATGCGCTTTTGCATCGCGCCGCCATTCATGAATGACTTCAGCGCATGGGTATTGAGATGCATGGGCATCGGTTGCCCCGCAAGGGGCGAGATGCGGGCATTTGTTTGAACTTTACAATGACTCGGCGCTTTCACAGTAAAACGGATCGCGGACAAAAGGGACGGCTGCAAAATGAAAGTTTTGCGGCTGTCCTTTTTGCGCTTTCGCCAGGCGTTGGGTGATTTTTCTTCCATGGCCTTGACAAGACCGTGGAAGTGTGGTATTGTATTAATGCTTAGTAATACTAAATACTTAGCAAAGGAGTGGTGCAGTGGAAAACCGATTTGACCGGGAGATGAAAAAGGGCGTGCTGGAGATGCTGGTGCTCCATCTCATCTGTGGCAGACCTGCCTACGGCTATGAGCTGCTGTCCCGGCTGCGGGAGGGGGGCTTTGACCTGAAGGAGGGGACACTCTATCCCATTTTATACCGGCTGGAGGACGACGGGTTCATTGCTTCCGCCTGGTCATCGGGGGAGGGGAAGGCCGTACCCAAGAAGATGTACCGGGCCACAGAGGCGGGGCTCCGGGAAGGTCTCCGCCGGGAGGCTCTCTGGGGCAGCTTCACCCAAACCGTCAATCAGATTTTGTCAGGAGGTAACGCCCAATGACGGACGCGGAAAAGAAAATGAAACGCTATGTAAAGGCCGTGGAGCGCCGGCTGAACCTGCCCCGAAAGGTGCGGGCGCGGGTCATGAGCGACTTTCTCAGCGACATCGCCGCCCGGCGGGAGGGCGGCATGACCGACGAGGAGATCCTGAGCCAGCTGGGCAGTCCCAAGGCCGCGGCCGCGGAACTGAACGAGCAGATGCGGGCCTTCGCCTACCGGAAGAGCCCCTGGCGGTTCGTCTGCCTGGCCCTGGCGGTCATCGGCGGCCTGTGCCTGGGGGCGGAACAGCTGATCCTTTGGCACTTTCACCACGCCATTCTGGGCGGGGACACCATTGCGATCATCGGCGGCGCCGACGGCCCTACGTCCATTTTCGTCGGGGCTACTTACACGGGGATCCATCTGGACAGGATCGTTCTGACCGTCATGCTTGTGGGCGGCCTCCTGGGCTTCTGGCTCCTGGGAAGGAGGAAACCGAAAAAAGAGGATTCATAAAAAATGCGGAAGCCGTTTTGTACAGCTTCCGCATTTTGTCGTTTTGTGAAGAACCCTTATACGGATTCTCTTTTAAAATCTTTAATCAATTCGGATTAAAGATTTTAATTAGAGAATCATATGAGACGGAAATATGTGATTTTTCATTCCGAAAATCACATATTTGGCAGCGCCGCAAGGCGATGCCTTCTTGATAAAAATTGAAGATTTTTATCAAGAAATAGCATTAAAGCTCGCAGTTGCCCACGGTTCTGGGGAAGGGCAGCACATCCCGGATGTTGCCGATGCCCGTCAGATACATGACGCACCGCTCGAAGCCCAGGCCGAAGCCGGCGTGGCGGGCGGAGCCGTACTTGCGCAGGTCCATGTAGAAGCCGTAGTCCTCGGGCTTCATGCCCAGCTCCTCGATCCGGGCCTTCAGGACCTCGTAGTTGTCCTCACGCTGAGAGCCGCCGATGATCTCGCCGATGCCGGGGACCAGGCAGTCCATGGCCGCCACGGTCTTGCCGTCGGGGTTGAGCTTCATGTAGAAGGCCTTGATCTCCTTGGGATAGTCGGTGACGAAGACGGGCTTCTTGAACACCACCTCTGTCAGATAGCGCTCGTGCTCGGTCTGCAGGTCGCTGCCCCAGTGGACGGGGTACTCGAACTGGTCGTTGTGCTTCTCCAGCAGGGCCACGGCCTCGGTGTAGGTGATGTGGCCGAAGTCGCTGTTGAGCACATTGTGCAGCCGGTCCATCAGGCCCTTGTCAATGAACTGGTTGAAGAATGCCATCTCCTCGGGGGCGCGCTCCAGAACGTAGGAGATGATATACTTGATCATATCCTCGGCCAGACGCATGTCGTCGGACAGGTCGGCGAAGGCAATCTCCGGCTCGATCATCCAGAACTCGGCGGCGTGCCGGGTGGTGTTGGAGTTCTCCGCCCGGAAGGTGGGGCCGAAGGTGTAGATGTTCCGGAAGGCCATGGCGAAGGTCTCGCCGTTGAGCTGGCCGGACACCGTCAGGTTGGTGGGCTTGCCGTAGAAGTCCTGGGAGTAGTCCACCTGGCCGTCCTCGGTCTTGGGTACGTTGTTCAGGTCCAGGGTGGTGACCTGGAACATCTCGCCGGCGCCCTCGCAGTCGGAGCCGGTGATCAGGGGGGTATGGACGTAGACAAAATCCCGGTCCTGGAAGAACTGGTGGATGGCCATGGCCGCCAGGCTGCGGACGCGGAAGACCGCCTGGAAGGTGTTGGTCCGGGGCCGCAGGTGGGTCATGGTGCGCAGGAACTCCATGGAGTGCCGCTTGGGCTGGAGGGGGTAGTCTCCGGTGGAGGGGCCCTCCACGGTGATGGAGACGGCCTGGAGCTCGAAGGGCTGCTTGGCCTCCGGGGTCATGACCAGGGTACCCTTGACGATCAGGGCAGCGCCGATGTTGATCTTGGAGATCTCCTGGAAGTTGGGAAGGGAATCGTTATAAACCACCTGCACAGGGGTGAAGTAAGTGCCGTCGTTGAGGACAATGAAGCCGAACTGCTTGCTGCCCCGGCGGTTGCGGACCCAGCCGCCGACTTCGATTTCCGCGCCGGCATAGGCCTGGGTGTTCTTGAACAATTCACGAACCGTGATCAATTCCATGGTGGACGCCTCTTTTCTCGGAAAATTATAGTTTAGTATACGTCAATTGGGAAGAATTTACAAGAGGAAAATGTTGTTTTTGTGAGAAACCATAAAAAATAAGAAAATCTTAATTGTACTCTGGGAGAATTGTGTGCTATAATGAAGAATCATATTGAATCTGCGGTGCATCCGTCGATCCGGCCGGATGCACCGGTACCGTTTCCGGATGATCCGCTTTTGAAAGGAGCTTCTTCATGTCCTCCCAAACGGCGCCCTCGCCCAAACTGTCCCATGGCGCGCCCACCCGCCAGCAAGTCTTCGCCGGACACAGGACAGCCCCCTTTTTTCTGATTCCCCTTTCCTTCTGCCTGATTGAGGTGTTCAGCTTTGCCTATCTTCTGGGCCTTCAGACCGGGGAGGAGAGCCCCAACTACTGGCCCCTGGCCTTCGGCCTGATCTGGTCCGTTCTGCTGACCGGCCTGGTCCGGATTCTGCCGGGCAGAGCCTCGGTCATTGCCTACGGCGTCAGCTATTTCACGTTTCTGATCTACGCTGTGGTCCAGACCGGGTATTTTCTGCTCTTTGAGCAGATGCTGTGGATCTCCGACTTCCAATACGCCTCCGAAGGCTCCGACTACTTCTCGGTGCTGCTGAGTTACCCCATCCACTGGTGGCTGTCGGTGGCGGCTCTGGGGGGTCTGGGGCTGTGGAACCTGCTGCGCTATCCCGCCCAAAAGCCTGGGCTCCCCCGGCGGGTCCTGGCGGGGCTGACTTCGGTTCTGGCCATTGCCGCCGCGGTTGTGCTGCCCCAGCTGACCTTCCTGCGGGACAGCCAGATCCGCTACGCCGGTTCCGACTACGGCCGCTCCCAGTCCCGGGAGGCCGCCTACGAGAATATGTTCAACACCTACCGGCTCTACCAGGTCTGCGGCATCTTCCAGACCGCCGTGAAGGACGTGTACGCCAATGTGATCTATCCCGTCACCCCCGCCTACATGGCGGAGCAGTCCGCCGCCGGAGAGGAGATCGACGCCTACTTCCAGTCCCGTGATCCTGTGGAAGCCAACCAGATGACGGGGCTTCTGAAGGACAAGAACGTGATTCTGGTGCTCATGGAGTCCATGGACGACTGGATGATCGGCGAACACACCCCCACCCTGGTCCGCCTCATGTCCGAGGGCATCAACTTCACCCGGTTCTATACCCCGGGCTACGGAGGCATCCGGACCTTCAACACGGAATTCTGCATCAACACCGGCTCCTTCCTCAGCAGCGCGGGAGGCTACGCCTTCGATTACGTCACCAACGCCTATCCCCAGTCCCTGGCAAATCAGCTGAGGGAGGAGAACTACTCCGCCTACGTCTACCACTACAACGACCCGTCCTTTTATTCCCGGGGCGTCTTCTCCCCGGCCATGGGCTACGAGGGATACCTGTCGTACCAGGATTTTGTGGGCGAGGATGCCGACGAGCTGTACGACGACCAGCTGCTGTTCGACAACGCGCAGCTCAGCAGCAGCTTCTTCCGGGAGGGCAAGACCCTGAACTTCATCATCACCCGCTCCGCCCATTTGAGCTACAAGTACAACGAGGTCCTCAGCTACTGGGGCCTGAAGAAGTATCCCGAGTACCGGGGCCTGACGGGCAACGAGGAGACCGACTGCGCCTATCTGAAGGCCCGGCTGGTGGATGATATGTTCGCCCGGCTCCTTACAGAGCTGGAGGAGCGTGGGCAGCTGGAGAACACGGTGATCATCGGCGTCACGGACCACTATACCTACGGCTACAAAGACGAGGCGTCCCTGCTGGAACTGTCCGGTGTGAACCGGAACCTGCTGCTGGAGCGGACGCCCTGCTTCATCTGGAGCCCCGGCCTGGAGGCGCAGACCGTGAACAAGCTGCTCAATACCGCGGACCTGCTGCCTACGGTCCTGAACCTGCTGGGCGTGGAGAGCGAATACAGCTACATAGGCCACGACGCCTTTGACAGTCGCTACGAGGGCTTCGTACCCTTCTCCGACGGCAGCTGGATTCGCGGCGATGCGGCCTACGACGCCAGCGAGGACTTGACCTTCGATCTCCAGGGCGGCGATGTGGAGGTTACGGAGAGCTTCCGGAGCGATTCCGACAGCCTGGTCCAGAGCTTTGTGGACATCAACAACCAGATTCTGGAGTCTGACTACTATAAGTCAGCCAAAACCAGCCGTGACTCCTGACGGCTGAGCGCGTATCGTCAGCGCCGCGGCCCCGCGTTTTCGGGGCCGCGGCTTTCTGCGTCCGGGGCGGCGGAGAAAAAATTCTTCCCTTTCCCGGCCGGATCGTATATAATGGAGGAAAACACATCATCCGGGAGACGATTGCCATGGATGCCTTCATTTCATATTTTCCCCTGTGGGACAAGCTAACCGAATCGGAAAAGGATCGGGTCCGGGCCAGTCTGACCTTCCGCCAGATCAGGAAGGGAACCTTGCTGCTGGACGGCAGCGATAACTGCACCGGACTGCTGCTGATTCGCTCCGGCCAGCTGCGGGTTTTCGTCCTGTCCGAGGAAGGGCGGGAGATTACGGTCTACCGGCTGTTCGACCGGGACATGTGCCTGTTCTCCGCTTCCTGCATGCTCAAAAACGTGGACTTCCACATGACTGTCCAGGCGGAGAAGGACACGGAGCTGTGGGTGATTCCGACCCATGTATACCGGCAGATCATGGATCAGTCCGCCCCTGTGGCCAACTACACCAACGAGCTCATGGCCAGCCGGTTTTCCGACGTTATGTGGCTGCTGAACCAGATCATGTGGAAGAGCATGGACAAGCGTCTGGCCGCCTTCCTGTGGGAGGAGTCCGCCATTGAGGGGACCTTGCGGCTGAAGCTGACCCACGAGACCATTGCCGGTCATCTGGGCTCCCACCGGGAGGTCATCACCCGGATGCTGCGCTATTTCCAGCAGGAGGGCATGGTCAAGCTCTCCCGCGGCTGCGTGGAGCTGACCGATCCCAAAAAGCTGGCCGAACTGGCCCAGGAATGAAAATGGAAAACGAACTGGGATAATAACCGCTCAGGCAAAAATCAAAGATTTTTGCCGGCTCTCCTTCCAGGAGAGCCAAGGGCCTGGCTGTGATCGAAACGCGATGCGTAAAGCTGACACTTTCTGAAGCGCTATGTTGCGTAATACTCGATATGCGTAAAATATTGTGTATAGGACAATTCCGGAAGCGTTGAAGCGTTTAGGTTTTATGATTTCTGCTGATTTCCCATGACATTTTGAGATGCCGCCGCAAAACAAAAGAAAAGTACCGGGAACAGCCTGATTTCAGGCGTTCCCGGTACTTTTTAATGGTACACCGGAAGATACCATTCGTATAATCATCACCGTCAACGGGATCGGGCTGTTGGTGCGGCGGGCGTTGTTGCGGTAGGGTCAGCCCTTTTCCCGGTCCTTCCGTTTGTGACTTTGTCTACACATTTTTTAAACATTTTCAAAAAATTCCCCCTCCCCGGAGCGAATCCAGGGAGGGGGTCATCATTTAATAGGGCAGTTCGGCGGTGTCGGGAGGGTCTGCCCGGCGGGTGGCTTCGTCGGTGGCTTCGGCGGTCAGGGGCTTTTTGAAGGCCTCGTTAAATTCCGCCACGGCGGCCTCGATCAAAATTTCCATTTCCTCGGCGTCGAAGGGGA
>CALXFT010000064.1 GCA_944387635.1 uncultured Oscillospiraceae bacterium
TCCCCTTCGACGCCGAGGAAATGGAAATTTTGATCGAGGCCGCCGTGGCGGAATTTAACGAGGCCTTCAAAAAGCCCTTGCCCGGCGAGTCCACCCGCCGGGCAGCCCCTCCCGGCACCACCGAACTGCCCTATTAAATGATGAACCCCCTCCCTGGATTTGCTCCGGGGAGGGGCTATTTATGAATTGATAAAAATCCTTCGATGCGTCTCTGTTGCGGTTTAAGTTTTTAAAATGTTTCAATTTTTCTGAAAATGATTTAAAATGTGCGGATTTCAGACCATCAAATTCCTTATTTTATCGTTGGCAGCCCCCCTGCTAAGGGAGTAGGCGGTCAAAAGCCGCGCGAGGGTTCAAATCCCTCTCACTCCGCCAGGTTCCGATTTGTCTGGTTTTTCCGGATAAATCGGATTTTTTTGCTTGTTTTGAGCAGGGCGTAATGAAAACTTGTGAAAATGTTGCGTCATTTTGGAAAAATTTATTCCGTTTCTGACAGATTCTGCATTTATGGTACCTGATCAGAGAACTCTTGGCCAGGAATGTGGTGGTGTGACGGCAGGGGCAAGGGGGCAGATCCCGGATACCGGCTCGCTTCAGGGCTTCGTGGCAGATATGATAGAATTTGTCCTGGTTCATGCTGATTACATATTTTTTCGGAACTGTTTTGAATCAGATCCGGAAATACGATGGACATTTTCTTCCGCTTCTTCGTCTTTAAGCCGCAGCCTACGATTTCCCGGTTCTCTCAGTTTACCATAGGGAGAGGCAGTTTTCAAGAATTTTATGATTTCGGGTTTTTCGATGGGAAATAAAAAAGTTACCTGCTGCAGCAAACCCCTGGGGTCCAATTCCCCAACAACTTGCTGAGAGGTAACTTTGATAATAATATAGCAAAGTTTGCCGCTCTTGTGAAGTAAAATTTGGCAGAATAAATTCAGAAAAAATGAAATACCGGAAAAAACAATTCTTCTCAGAGGGGAACAAGACATGTTTCCCGCAACAACCCACCTATATCGAACTTCAGAGGGAAAATACAGCCCAAAGCCTTCAGGGACTCTCCAAAGCCAACGGTGCCAAGGCAAAACCAGGGAGCAGACTTGCCGCATCGGCAGCGGATGGCTGGACGCGGAGTGCTTCGACCGGGCCGCCGGCTGAAGGAAAGTTCAGCATTAAAATGCTTCCGGGTGGAAATACCGAACCGCGTTCTTCCTGGATTTTGACGGGAGATATTATCAGATTGTGATCTCTACAGCCATAAACACGAATGGAAACATCGTTTATAATATTGGCGCAATAAAAGAAAGAAGCTTCCCCACAGTAACCGGCTCTTCCGCCCAAGGCGGCGCTCTCAGTGGGAGAACTTCTTCCACAAACAGTATATCACAGTCTGCCGGAAATAGCAACACAAATTCCACGACAAATTCCAAAAACAGCGGAAGTTCCTCCCGCCCCCGCCTATGTCGAACTTCAGCGGGAAAACGAGCTTCTGAAGGAGCGGCTGGAATACTGGCGGGGACAGGTGAAGCGGACGGACAAGAAGACCGTCCGGCAGCGGGACGTGGACCGTGCGGTGAAGAAGCTGCTGGAAAAGTACAACAGCATCGCCAGCGCCAAGGATGTGAGCAAGGCCGTGAAGAGCCTGGGCGACTACATCGTGGGCGACGGGGACAGGAAGAATCCGCTGACCTGGCGGGAGGCCAAGGACAGGGCTATAGAGGCCGCCGGGACCATTCTGGAGGGAAATTGGGGAAGCTCTGATGAGATCGGCAAGAGAGTATGCCGGGAGATTTTGACACAGCAGAAAGTTCAAAAAAGGGGGATTCCTGCATGTATTTCCCGCTTTATGCACCGCAAGGATGGGCGAAAGATCCGCTGTTCAGCCGCGGATGAGAGCACGAAGACAATTTTTCCGTCTGCGGATTGAGAAAAGGGGTGCCGCGCTGTGCAGAACCCCTTTATCCTTACAGATCGATTGCCGGATTCATATAATATACGTTTTTCTGATTCAGCTTTTCCCGCAGCAGCTGTACGGCTTCACCGAAGCGCTGGAAGTGGACGATCTCCCGCTCCCTCAGGAACTTGATGGCGTCGTTTACATCCGGGTCATCGGACAGGCGCAGGATATTGTCATAGGTAACGCGGGCCTTTTGCTCGGCGGCCAGATCCTCTACCAGATCTGCCATAGGGTCACCGGTGACTTGAATGGTGGCTGCGCTGAAAGGAGAGCCGGAGGCAGAAGTAGGGTAGACGCCGGCAGTGTGATCGATAAAGTATGGCGCGAAACCGGAATCCATAATTTGGGTCTCCTTCATGTTTCGGGTTAACTGGTGGACAATAGCGCCGATCATTTCCAGATGCCCCAGTTCCTCTGTCCCGACTGCGGGGTCAAAATGGCACCCGGCGCAAGGTAAAGCCCATCTGGCAAGTCAATATCTGCTTGACCCTGACTGATGACCGCGCATTCCCGAAAGGAGGCGCGGCCGGATGAAGGCGCAGGGGGTGACCATCCCCATGGGGGAGTTACATCCCTTCCGGAACCATCCATTTCAGGTAGGAAAAATCGAGTATATTATATAATAATGCTGTGCGTTTTCCGGGACACACCTATGTTTCCAGGTGGAATCTTCCCAATGTGATAACATCACAGAACACCTCCCGCCTCTTTGATATAATCATAGAAAATCAACGGAGGTGCAGAAGTATGGCTAAGACAACCAGAATTCCCCGAAAAGCCCAGGTTATGGAAAGCTTGTGCGTGGCCTGCGGATGCTGCGTGAAGGTATGTCCCATGAAGGCCATTTCCATTTACAAAGGGATCAAGGCTGTGGTGGATCAGAAGCTGTGCGTCGGCTGCGGCAAATGCGTAAAAGAGTGTCCGGCGTCGGTGATTGAAATTCAGGAGGTGGGTCCATGAAGATGTGGTATGATTATTTGTGGATTCTGTCCCTGAGCTACCTGATCTTGGGATTTTTTAATATCCTCTTTGCCTGGCTGGGGCTGATTTGCTTTTTTACCCCGCTGGTCATCTCTGTGGTAAAGGGAACAAAGGGATATTGCAATCGCTACTGCGGCAGGGGACAGCTCTTCAGTTTGCTGGGCGGGCGATTCGGACTGTCCCGGAAGCGGGACGTTCCGAATTGGATGAAAAGCAAGGCCTTTCGGTATGGCTTTCTCATTTTCTTTTTCATCATGTTTTTCCAGATGCTATGGAATACGTATTTGGTGTTTGCCGGCGCGGCAGAGCTGAAGCAGGTGGTGACCCTGCTGTGGACATTCCGGGTGTCCTGGCAGTGGGCCTATCACGGGGAGCTGCTCCATCCCGGCGCTGCCCAGTTTGCCTTTGGATTTTACAGCGTTATGCTCACCTCCACCATTCTGGGACTGATAACCATGATCCTGTTCAAGCCCCGCAGCTGGTGTGTTTACTGCCCCATGGGTACCATGACCCAGCTGATTTGCAAAGTAAAAAATAAGGAGTGAATACTATGAAGAAAATGTTTGTCCTGCTGCTTGCCATGGCTGCGCTCACCGGCTGCGGCAAAGAGGAGGAAAAGGCTTCCTATCAGCAGATCGATATGGATACCGCCATTCAGATCATGGGCGAGGAAGAGGGATACGTGATCCTGGATGTACGAACCCAAGCGGAATACGAGGAAAATCACATCCCCGGGGCCATCTGTATCCCCAATGAAACCATCGGAACAGAGCAGCCAGAGGAACTGCCGGATCTGAACCAGCGAATCCTGGTGTACTGCCGCAGCGGAAACCGCAGCAAGCAGGCGTCTCAAAAGCTTGCGGACATGGGATATACCAATATCCTGGAATTTGGCGGCATCATTGACTGGCCGGGAGAGGGCAATACCGGAAGCACGCCCTGATGCGTTTTGCGGGAGTCGGAAGAATGCTTCGATTCCCGCTTTTTCATCTGTGTGATAACATCACGGAAGTCCGGGAAAAAATCGGGTATGATAAAGCCATAAAAACAAAAAGGAGGGCAACACAATGTCTGTGATCCATATTACCAAAGAGAATTTTGAGAAGGAAGTTTTGAATTCAGAAAAGCCTGTTCTTCTGGATTTCTACGCCGACTGGTGCGGCCCTTGCCGAATGGTCGGCCCAGTCCTGGAGGAAATCTCCCGGGAGCGTGCGGACGTCAAGGTAGGCAAGATCAATGTGGATGAGCAACCGGAGCTGGCGACGCGGTTTCGGGTGATGAGTATTCCCATGTTGGCGGTGATGAAGAACGGCCGGTTGGTGAATCAAGCCGTAGGCTTCCGGCCAAAGGCGCAAATCTTATCCATGGTGTAAGGGGAAGGGAAACCATGGGGATCGACGGTTTCCGCTCTGCCAATTTCATCAGAGTTTCCCGGGCTGAGGAAGCCACCCCTTTCAAAATGGAACCGTAATACAAATTCCGGCTGCTTTTCTTCGGCAGCCGGTATTTTTTGGCGCAACCGACATGGGACAAGTGAAAGTCCCGAACCCGCCCGGTAGTGGGGAAGGGTATAGCGGAACACCAAAGTGATCTATTGTGAGGCAGAACCTGAAGGAAGGCGCACAATTCAAGTGATTCTCTTCGCAAACACGCGGATAATCACTCGAAAATATGAGCATTCATTTACGATATCCATAGAAACCCCAAAATGGAAAAATGTATTCTTTGACCGCTCAGATTTGAGCGGTTTTCTTTTTCTGCTCTGACAAGTATAGAGAAAATTGGCTGTTTTTCCGGAATTCGGTGAAAAAAAAGCGAACGGAGGGAAACGGAACAGCTCAGGCTATTTCAATCATGCAGCGTGTTTACCTGTTAAACCCCAAGTGTCCTGCATAAATTGAAATGGAAAGGAGGGCCGGCAGCATGGCAAAGCAATTTGCTTCTTTGAAACGGATCGACAATAACCGCAAGATCACGGAAGAAACCGACGAAGCATTTCTGCATCGGTTGCAGACGGGGCTGCTGCTGGCCCTCAAGGAACAGGGGCGGCTGAACGAAATGCAGTATCGATATGCTCAGCGGCTTCTGGATCAGCAGCGCGGGGCAAAGCACAGGAAGGAGAGCAGGAATTGATCAAAGCAGCAGCCTATTGCCGGGTTTCCACGGATAAAGAGGATCAGGCCAATTCCTTTGAGGCCCAGAGAAGCTACTTTCAGGAATACATTGCCGATAATCCAAACTGGGAGCTGTATGAGATCTACGCCGACGAGGGGATTTCCGGCACCAGCACCAAAAAGCGGGCGCAGTTCAGCCGGATGATCAGCGACGCCCATCAGGGAAAATTTCAGCTCATTTTGACAAAAGAAGTCAGCCGTTTTTCCCGAAACATCGTGGACACCCTCAGTTATACCCGGGAATTAAAACGGATCGGGGTAGCGGTGGAATTTGTAACGGATCATATCAACACCATGGACGGCGACGGAGAGCTGCGATTGTCCATCATGGCCACCATGGCTCAGGATGAAAGCCGCAAGACATCCTCTCGGGTGGTTTGGGGCCAGACTAGGCAGATGGAAAAAGGGGTGGTGTTCGGCCGCTCTATGCTGGGGTATGACGTCCGGGCCGGCAAGCTCATCGTGGAACCGGAGGGAGCGGAGATCGTCCGGCTGATCTTCCAAAAATATGCGGTGGAGCAGGTGGGGACCTGCGAGATTGCGAGGTTTCTGACAGAGGAAGGGTATCGTACTTACCGTGGATGCAGCAAGTGGAAATCCAGTGCCGTGATCAAGATCCTGAAAAATGAAAAGTATGTGGGAGATCTGGTTCAAAAGAAGACTTACACCCCGGACTATCTGACCCACGAAAAGAAAACCAACAAGGGCCAGGTGCCTCTGATCCGCATTGAGAACCACCACCGGCCAATCATCAGCCGGGAGATCTGGGATCTGGCCCAGGCGCGAATGGCGCGGAACAACAAGCGCGGAGATGGCGACACCGGACACTCCAACCGTTATGTGTTCTCCGGCAAGATCAAATGTGCCCAGTGCGGTTCCAGCTTTGTGGGGCGAATGCGGAAGCGGAAGGACGGCACCAAAGTCCGCCGCTGGAGCTGCGGCACAGCGGTGACGGAGGGCGCTGAGGGCTGCGATGTGGGCAGGTTGGTGCGGGATGATGACGCTATGGAAATGCTGAAAACTGCTGTCAGGAGCCTCCCCATGGATACGGAATCCATTATCCATAACGTGAGCAACCTGGCTCTGGAAGCGATTCAATCCGGTGAGAGCGGCGCGGCGGATGTACCGGAGCGGCTGCGATTTGAGTTGGACCGGCTCCAGCAGAAGAAGGAGGCGGTGATGGATCACTACTTTTCCGGCGACATCTCCAAAGCGGATATGTTCTCCATGAAGCGGCGATATGAAGCCCAGGAAACCGCTCTTCAGGAGCGGATGAAAACGGCGGAGCAGCGGCTTCAGGAGGGTAGAAGTACCTTACAGCTGAAAGAGGCGATCCAGGGGGAGGTCACAGCCTTGCTGAAGGGCGAGATGGAAAGCACGGTTCTGAGCAAGCAGCTGGTAGATCGTTTGACCGTGTTCAAAGATAAGCACATGGAACTGCGGCTGATGGATCTTCCTCAGATATTCCGGTTCGTTTGAGCATTCCTTGTTGCAAGAGGCCTCTGATTCCTGTATAATATGGGCAGAAATGATGATTCGGAGGATTTTTCCATGAAATTGCTGATTATACGGCATGGCGACCCGGACTATTCCATCGACTCCCTGACTCCCACCGGTCGCAAGGAAGCCGAGCTTCTGGTAAAGCGAATGGAGAAGCTGGATGTGAAGGCATTCTACTGCTCCACCCTGGGCCGTGCCAGAGATACCGCCGCCCCTACCCTGGAGGCAATGAACCGGCAGGCGGAATACTGCACCTGGCTCCGGGAGTTTGCTCCTGGCATTCATCGGCCGGACAGGGCCGATGCCATGACCATTGCATGGGACTGGCTGCCCCAGGATTGGACCCGGGAGCCACGGTTCTTTGATAAGGATCACTGGATGGAGCCGGAGGCCTTTGCCAACAGTCAGGTTCCTGAGGAATACCGCTGGGTTACCGGGGAATTGGATGCCTTGCTGGCCCGCCACGGCTATGTCCGGGAAGGGCTGACCTACCGTGTGGAACAGCCAAACGAGGACACCATTGTGTTTTTCTGCCATTTCGGGTTGGAATGTGTGCTGCTGAGCCATTTGCTGAATGTCAGCCCCATGATCCTATGGCACGGCGCCTGTGCCGCACCCACTTCCGTCACCACGCTCCACACCGAAGAGCGGCGCAAGGGAATTGCCTGCTTCCGCATGGCCAGCTTCGGGGATGTGTCCCATCTGTACGCGGCAGGGGAGGAGCCGTCCTTTTCCGCCCGCTTCTGTGAGACCTACGACAACATGGAACAGCGTCACGATTGACAAAATCGATTCGCTTTGCCGGATGAGAAAGCCGTTCCCCTTCGTCGGGAGCGGCTTTTAAGCAAGCTATGATGAATCGTCAAGCGCCGGCAGCGAGAGATTTTGATTCATCCGAAGGTTAAAAAGGGAGGAATCCTGTATGGATTTTTCGCTTTTTGAACCGCACGGCGGGGCTTTCGATCTGCTGCTCAGCCGCAGGCGATTGATTCAGAGCTTCCTTAGGTTGATGAAAACGGGATGGTGTGATACAGTATAGGAAAAATCAAAAATATAATGTACGTGGAGGATTCGATATGCTTGCCTATACATACGTAGAACAGGGAAAATTTGCTCTGATGGAAAAGCCAAAACCGGTGCTGATGGATGAACGGGATGCCGTCGTTCGTGTGACCTTGGGCAGTATCTGTACCAGTGATCTGCACATCAAGCATGGCAGCGTACCCCGTGCCGTTCCCGGTATCACCATAGGCCATGAGATGGTGGGCGTGGTGGAGGAAGTGGGCAGCGCGGTGACCACCGTAAAGCCCGGCGACCGGGTGACGGTGAACGTGGAGACCTTCTGCGGCCATTGCTTCTTCTGCCAAAACGGCTGGGTGAACAACTGTACCGATCCCAACGGCGGCTGGGCCTTGGGCTGCCGCATCGACGGCGGACAAGCGGAGTATGTCCGTGTACCCTATGCCGATCAGGGACTGAACCGGATTCCCGACTCGGTGACCGACGAACAGGCCCTTTTTGTGGGGGATATCCTGGCTACCGGCTATTGGGCGGCCCAGATCTCCGAGATCAAGACGGAGGATACGGTGCTGATCATTGGGGCCGGGCCCACAGGCATTTGTACGTTACAGTGCGCGCGGCTGAAAAATCCCCGGCGGATCATCGTCTGTGATCGGGACGAAACACGGTTGGAATTCGTGCGAAGCCACTATCCGGAAGTGCTGACTGCATTGCCTGAGGGTCTGAAGGACTTTGTCCTTGCCCATTCCGAGCATGGCGGCGCCGATGTGGTTCTGGAAGTGGCCGGTTCGGAAACCACCTTCTCCGTGGCCTGGGACTGTGCCAGACCCAATGCCATCGTTACGGTGGTGGCCCTCTACGATGGCCCCCAGATCTTGCCCCTGCCGGAGATGTACGGGAAAAACCTGACCTTTAAAACCGGCGGCGTGGACGGCTGCAATTGCGCCGAAACCTTGCGGCTGATTGAGGCAGGGGAAATCGACACCACACCGCTGATCACCCACACTTTTGCCCTGAAGGACATTGAGAAAGCCTATCATATTTTCGAGAACCGGTTGGATGGGGTCATCAAGATCGCAATCCAAGCAGCTACCTGAGGAGGATCACTATGCTGGAAATTGGCATGAAAGCACCGGAATTTACCCTCAACGACAAGGACGGCAATACGGTCAGCCTGTCCGATTTTCTGGGCAGGAAGGTGGTCTTGTATTTCTACCCCAGGGACAACACCCCCGGCTGCACCCGGGAGGCTGTCGCCTTTGCCGCTGCCTATGAGGAATTCAAAGCCAGAGATGTGGCGGTCATCGGCATCAGCAAGGATTCCACAGCATCCCACCAGAAATTCGCTCAGAAGTATGATCTGCCCTTTATCCTGCTTTCCGATCCGGAATTGCAGGCCATTCAGGCCTACGGCGTCTGGCAGGAAAAGAAGCTCTATGGGAAAGTCAGCATGGGAGTTGTGCGTTCCACCTTCCTAATTGACGAAGCGGGCAATATCGAGAAAGTCATGCCCAAGGTGAAGCCCGACACCAACGCCGCTGAGATTCTGGCCTATCTGGCGGAGGCGTGACCGTGCGGATTATCATTTCCCCGGCAAAGAAAATGCGTATAGGCGCAGACGCATTGCCATGGCGGGAGAAGCCTGTCTTCCTTCCCCGAACGGAGCAGCTTGCCAAAGCCTTACAGGCAATGGGCTATGACGAACTGAAAAAGCTCTGGAAGTGTAATGACCGGATCGCCGCTTTAAACGTGGAGCGGCTTTCCTCTATGGATTTACATACCTGCCTGACCCCTGCGATCCTGGCTTATGAGGGAATCCAGTATCAGTACATGGCTCCTGGGGTGTTCACAGAGCAGGAATTTGACTATGTACAGGAGCATCTGCGAATACTGTCCGGGTTTTACGGCCTTCTGAAGCCCTTTGACGGCGTGACCCCATACCGCCTGGAAATGCAGGCAAAGCTGAAAGTGGGAGAAGCCAAGGACCTCTACAGCTTCTGGGGCAGCAGTCTTGCGGAGCATCTCTTTGCTGAAACAGACTGCATCCTCAATTTGGCTTCCAAGGAATACAGCCTGTGTGTATCCAAGTACCTGGCAGATGACTTTCGGTTTATCACCTGTGTCTTCGGGGAAGAGAAAGACGGCAAGGTGGCGGAGAAGGGGACCATGTGCAAAATGGCCCGTGGCGAAATGGTGCGCTATCTGGCAGAGCACAAAACCGAGAGCCCGGAGGAAATTCAGGACTTTGACCGCCTGAACTATCGGTTTGACCAGGCTCGTTCCAACGACAAATTGTTCGTCTTTCTCCGGGATGCAACCAAAAGTTGACAAGAATTATAAGAAAATAATCAGGTGAGTAAAAGCGATGAATCAATATGATAACCATGAATTCTTTGCGGAATATGCCCGGATGTCCCGGAGCCGGTTCGGTCTGGAGGGGGCCGGAGAATGGAGCCAGTTGGAGCCGCTGATCCCGGTGCTTTCCGGTAAGTCGGTGCTGGACTTGGGCTGCGGGTATGGATGGCATTGTGCCTACGCGGCCCGGAAGGGCGCGGCCTCTGTTCTGGGCATTGACCAAAGTGAATGTATGATCCGGGATGCCCGGCGCAGAAATGCCGCTCCCGGCGTTACATACCGCATTTGTGGCCTGGAGGATTACGAATATCCGCCGGAATGTTTTGACCTGGTTATCTCCAATCTGGTGCTGCACTACATTGCCGATCTGGACTGGGTGTATCGAAAGGTATTGATAACCTTGAAGCCGGGTGGGGTGTTCCTGTTCAATATCGAGCATCCCACCTTCACCGCAGGCGTCCGTCAGGAGTTTTCTCCAGACGGAACCTGGCCCGTAACGGACTACTTTTACCCCGGAGAGCGAAAAACCAACTTTCTTGGCCACGCCATTGCCAAACAACACCATACCCTGACGCAAATCATAATGGGACTGATCCGTGCCGGTTTTCAGATTGAAGCCGTAGAGGAAGCCATGCCCCCGATACAGTGGAGAGCGCAAATGCCGGAAGAAATGAAGCGGCCCATGATGCTGTTGGTTCGGGCGAAGAAATAGAGCAGACTGCTATGCGTTGACCCTTGATGTGGCGCATTCCAGGAAAAGTATCTGCAATTGCCCTCACGCCGACGGATGGAGCGTCATCTGTAAGCATATGGCAGCTCTGTGCTTCCTTATAGCGGTATGCCCCCCAGATGGGCCATTACAGCGGTGTCAAATTGACCCTTCTGTACCGATATCGGTCAGCAGACCCTTCAGTTCATCAAAAGGCATGGAGTAACGCTGGGACAGGTAGCGCAGGGACGCGCCCAGTTCTCCGTCCGGGCCGCCGTATTGACTGATGATCAGGGCCGCAAGTCGAGGATTCGGCTTGTCGATCTTTACCGGGTATTGCAATTTTTTATCATACTGAAACATGGTCACGCCTCCTTGTTCTGACAATATTCCCAGGGCCAGGGATCATCCAGCCAGTTGTAACGCTCTGACTCCGAGATGTGTACGTGATTCAGGGGGCCTTGACTGCGCTGGTACTCCTCCCGACAGTGCTGATACATTTTCTGGTAGCCGCGGTAGAGTTCCAGCGCTTCCCGGTCATCCCGATGGGTGTCCAGGTACATCGCCAGTTCATGGACCGCAAAGCCCAGCGCCTGCAGCTCCGCCAGAGGGTCCTGAGGCAATTCCTCTTTATTCACCATTCCCATAAATGGCAAGTCCAGACCGGGGAATAGGGTTCCCCGAACCAGGCCCTTTCTGGCCTCATATTTCGGCGGATTTTCCGCCTGAAAGGGCACATAGGGATTTGCCAGAGGCGCTGAGGCCGGAAGTCTGCCTTCCCGATAGGCCTGTTCTGTATTCCTTTTATCCAAGTGTCATTCCTCCTTGCTTTTTCGTCGTTCCGTGTCATACTATGCATTCTTCTCCCGGAATGTTCACTGCGGCGCAGCAGTCGCATACATTTTATTGAGGTGTTGTGCATGAGAAAATGGAAGCTCAGCGTATTCTTTTACTGCCTGACCATTGTTGCGGTGCTGTTCTTGGCTCAGTGGGGAAGCCGCGCTGTAACGGTTATCGTACAGAACAGCCCCCTGGAGCGGGAGCGGTGCATGATCATCGACCCAGGACACGGCGGTGAAGACGGCGGCGCAATCTCATGTACAGGCATCGTGGAAAGCGCGTACAATCTGGACATCTCTCTTCGACTCCGGGACCTTTTCCGGCTTTTGGGATATGATACCCAAATGACCAGATCCCGGGATGTATCCATCTACACAAAAGGGGAGACCCTGGCGCAAAAGAAGATGTCCGATCTGAAAGAGCGGGTACGGATCGTCAGCGAAACCGAAAACGCCCTGCTCCTGAGCATCCATCAGAATACCTTTTCCGATAGCCGCTACAGCGGCGCGCAGGTATTTTACGCGGACACCGACGGAAGCGAGGCGCTGGCCAAACAGCTCCAATCCGCTCTGACGGAAACGCTCAGTCAAAGCGGCAATCGAACGTGTAAAAAATCCAGCGGCGTATATTTGATGGAGCACATTTCCTGCCCCGGTGTATTGATCGAGTGCGGCTTCCTGTCCAATCCTCAGGAGGAGGCCAAACTCCGGGACCCTGATTATCAGAAATTGCTGTGCTGTGCCATTACAGCCGCTGTCAGTCAGTATCTGTCGGACACTTGACCATCCTTGTTTTCACTGGTATAATTTGAAAAGTACTGCCGCGCATAACCGTGGCGGATTTCCTGTGTACATCAAGATTGGGGATCGTCACGTTTGCTGCGCGGTCCCAGCGGAGAGGAATGGCAATGGCAAAAGCGAAGACGATTTATTTCTGTACCAATTGCGGTTATGAAACACCGAAATGGATGGGCCGCTGCCCTGGCTGCGGCGCGTTCAATACCATGCAGGAGCATGTAGAAAAACCTGCCGCGGTTGGAAAAGCAAAATCCGCGCCGGTAGGGCAGAGCAGAAAGCCCCAGCGGATCCGGGATGTGGCCGGCGACGATGAGATCCGTTTTTCTACCGGCATGGGCGAACTGGATCGTGTGCTGGGTGGCGGCGCTGTGGCTGGTTCTCTGGTCCTGGTGGGCGGCGCTCCCGGTATCGGAAAGTCTACGCTTTTGCTTCAAATATGCAGCAGCCTGTGTTCCGGCCGCCGGGTTCTGTACATCTCCGGCGAAGAAAGCGAGCGTCAGCTGAAGCTCCGCGCGCAGCGTCTGGGTGTTGTGCCGGAGGAATTGTTCATCCTTTCTGAGACCCGCCTTTCAGATGTGATTGAAGCGACAGAGACAATGCAGCCGGATATCCTGATCGTCGACTCCATTCAGACGCTGTACAATGAGGAAAACGAGTCTTCCCCGGGAAGCATTTCCCAGGTAAAGGACTGCACCATGGCTATGATGCGGCTGGGAAAGTCTCAGGGGATCACAATCTTCATTGTCGGTCATATCAACAAAGACGGCAACATCGCAGGCCCCAAAGTTCTGGAGCACATGGTAGACTGCGTTCTGTACTTCGAGGGAGATCCCAACACTTCCTATCGTCTGCTCCGTGCTGTAAAAAATCGCTTTGGGTCCACCAACGAAATCGGTGTGTTTGAAATGATGGACGCCGGGTTGACGGAAGTCCCGAACCCCTCGCAAATGCTCCTGGAAGGACGTCCCGAGGGCGCCAGCGGAACCTGTGTCGCGTGTGTAATGGAGGGAACCCG
>CALXFT010000065.1 GCA_944387635.1 uncultured Oscillospiraceae bacterium
GAATTCTCAGACTTCGGTTTATTATAGTTTTCCCGCTCGATAATGCCATACTTCTGTTTGACCTGGGCGATATAGAGATGGCTGACTTTCAGACCTGTTTGTTCCAGCACATACTCCTTAATCTCTTCATAGGTAGCTTTACTCTCCGCCGCTGTCAAATCCAACTCGTCCAGATTCAACTCCACCTCGATATGCTGCTTGGTATTGAGTTTGGACAATAAACATACTGTCTCCACATGGGCGCAGCGGGGGAAGAGGTCGGCGGCTTGGACGGATTGGAGGGTGAAGCCTCGGGCTTTGAGCAGGGCTGTGTCCCGGGCCAGGGTGGCGGGGTCGCAGGAGACGTAGACCAAGCGGCGGGGAGAGAAGCGGGCCAGGGCTTCGATGGCGTCGGCGTTCAGGCCCTTCCGGGGAGGGTCCACGATTACCACGTCGGGCCGGACTCCCTGGCGCTCCAGCTCCAGAGCCGCCGCGCCGGCGTCCGCGCAGAGAAATTCCGCGTTTTCAATGCCGTTGCGCAGGGCGTTCTGCCGGGCGTCTTCCACGGCCTGGGGAATCGCCTCCACCCCGATGACCTTGCCCGCCGCCCCGGCCATGGCCAGGGTGATGGTGCCTACCCCGCAGTACAGGTCCAGCACCGTGTCCTCCCGGCTGATTCGCGCCTGCTCAATGGCCGCCCGGTACAGCCGCTGGGCCTGGTGGTGGTTGACCTGGTAGAAGGACCGGGGGGACAGGCGGAACACCAGGCCGCAGAGGGTGTCCTCAATATAGCCCGGGCCGCTGAGCGTCAGAAACTGGTCCCCCAGCACCGCGTTGCCCTTCTTCGTGTTTACGGACAGGACCAGGGTGGTAAAGCCCGGAATGGCCTCCAGCCGCCGGATCAGCTCCTCTTTTCTGGGAATCCGGTCGCCGTTGCAGCACAGGCACACCAGGATCTGCCCCGAGACCTGGCCCCGGCGGACGTAGATGTGCCGCAGAAGCCCCGTGTGGGTGGTCTCATCATAGACCGGCACCCGGAATTGGTTTACATAATCTATTACCGCGTCCTTCACCCGGTCCATTTCCACGGGCAGAATCCGGCAGCGGCTGTTTTCCACCACCTCATGGGTTCCGGCCCGGAAGAAGCCCGCGAAGGCCCGGCCCTTCTTTTGGGCCACGGGGTACTGGGCCTTGTTCCGGTAGCCCAGGCAGGTGGGGGCGGCCAGAATGGGAACGGTCTCCAGCCGCTCCCCGGCGATCCGGTTCAGGCAGTCCCGGACCCGGTTGGCCTTCAGCTGAAGCTCCGCCTCATAGTCCATATGCCAGAAGTCACAGCCTCCGCAGAGCTTGGCCACGGGGCATTCCCGGTTGACCCGGTGGGGGGAGGACTCCAGAATCTGGACCAGCTTCCCCGCCGCCCAGGTCTTGCGGACCTTCTCCAGCCGGACCCGGACCTTCTCTCCGGCTATGGCGTTGGGGATGAACACGGTGCAGCCCTCGATGTGGGCCACCCCCTGGCCCTCGGCGGTGTAGTCCGTGACGGTGGTCTCGTAGATCTGGTTCTTAATCAGCATGGTTCCTCCTCCA
This sequence comes from uncultured Oscillospiraceae bacterium, assembly GCA_944387635.1. Taxonomy (GTDB): domain Bacteria; phylum Bacillota; class Clostridia; order Oscillospirales; family Oscillospiraceae; genus Faecousia. The sequence continues at coordinate 1,567 of CALXFT010000065.1, forward strand.
TGACCGCCCGGAACAGTTCGTTGAGCCGGTCCGTCCGGCCCGCCAGGTACAGGGCTCCGAAGAGGGCCTCCAGGCCCGTGGCCTTGGCGTACTCCGCCGGGGTGGTGGACTTAGGCACCGCGTGGACGTGGGCGTTCTTGCCCCGGCGGTAGTAGGCCAGTTCCTCCTCGGTGAGCATGGGCAGGAGTTTGTCGGCAAATTTCGCCTGGGAACCCGCCTTGACCATGGCGATGGTGTCCCGGTGGAGCCGGCCCACGTTCTTCCCGCCTTGGGCGCACAGGTAGCTCCGGCACAGGATCTCAAAGACGCAGTCGCCCATGTGGGCCAGACCCAGGTTGGAAATGGCGTCGATCTCCTGCCGGGTCATATTCATTTTGAAGTAATTTTCCATATGTTTCCTCGATTCACCAGATATTGGGCGCACAGGCCCGTAAAGGCTCCCGTGACCACGCTTGCCGCCAGCATCACCGGCAGCCAGGCCAGCAGCTCCAAGGTTCGGGTAATCAGCACAGCCATGGCCATCTGCCCCAGGGAGTGGGCCATGGCGCCCAGGCATCCGGCGACCCAGAGCTGCTTTTTCGTCAAAATCCGTTTCAGAACGATGGTCACCAGAATGGCGCACAGGCCACCGGCGCCGGAGTAGAGAATGGTGCTGAAGTTCCCGGCGAAGACCGCGCCCAGGAAGATCCGCACGAAGAGCACGGCTCCGCCCTCCCGGGCGCCTATGGCGAAGACGGTGTACACCGTGACGATATTTGCCAGGCCCAGCTTAATGCCGGGAATGGGGGCGATGGGAGGCAGCTGGGCCTCCACCATGAAAATGGTCAGGGCAATGGCCGACAGCAGGGCCAGCCGGGCGGTTTTGCGGATGTTCACCGAATTCGCCCCTTTCTTTAAACATAGATGGCCGGGTGGAAGGCCCGGCGGAAGATATAATATAAACTTAACAAATTATTCTCCGATTGTAAAGGAGAATTTCCTGTACATTTTTGGAAAACCATGGTAAAATTATCCAGACCGGTTATTATGTCATCCATGGAGGACCCTATGAAAAAACTGTTTTGCGTTATCCTGGTCCCGGTTCTGGTTCTGGGACTTCTCAGCGGCTGCGGCGGGAACCCGGAGTCCACGAAATCCACCGTCCACACCGCGGCTGCCACCGCCAATACCGTGAACACCACCGCCCCGGCGCCGGAACCCGTGGTGACCGGAAACGGCGACCCGGAGAGTCTGCTGTGCAAGGACAGCTACACCGGCGAGGGGGCCGCGGAGACCGTGGTTGCCCGGGCCGGAGAATCGGAGCTGACCCTGGGTCAGCTGCAGGCCTGGTACTGGGCGGAGGCGGCGGCCTGGAAGACCTCCGGCAAGACCCCGGCCCCGGACTTTTCCCAGGATCTGGACACCCAGGTCTGCGAATTGGACGAGAGTCTCAGCTGGCAGCACTTTTTCCTTCGGCGGGCGCTGAACGCCTGGAACACCGCCCAGGGGCTGACGATCCTGGCCGGGGACCAGGGCCTGCCGGTGGAGGAGGCCTTTCAGCCCAATCTGTATAATTATGAAAAGTACATGACCGGCATGCCCGCCACCAAATACCTGTACCGCTACGCGGCGGCCTACTCCCCCAACTCCATGCACCAGGACTACCTGGACCGGATTCCGCAGCTGCTGGAGACGGCGGCGGAGGATTTGGGCTATGAAGACGCCCAGGCCCTGGCTCAGGGCGCTTTCGCCGCGGCCCTGGAGGATCTGGAGAGTTATGTCTACCAGTATAACTGGGCGTATATGTATTTTACGGACCGGAGCTTCTATATGGAGCCGGAGGAAGAGACGGTCACGGCCTGGCTGGAGGAACACGCCGGAGATTACCCTGAGGGACAGAAGACTGTGGATCTGCGCCATGTGCTCCTGGTGCCAGAGAGCGCCGCGGTGGACCAGGATGGGAAGGTCACCGCTTCCGAGGCCGCCTGGGAGGCTTGCGCGGCCCAGGCGGAGGAACTGCTGGAGCCCTGGACCAATGACCGCTACGGCGCCACGGAGAGCGCCTTTGCGGATTTGGCCTACAAGCAGTCCGCGGACAAGGGCACGGCCCCCGACGGCGGGGCCTGGCGGGGCGTGGAAGCGGGGCAGCTCATTGCCCCCGTGGAGGAATGGGCCTTTGACGGCAGCCGTCAGGCCGGGGACACCGCCGTGATCCGTTCGGAGTACGGCTGCCATCTGGTCTACTTCTGCGGCGGCACGGATACGGCCTACGCGCGCGCCCGGGAGGACGTGATTCAGGCAAGTCAGGAGGCGCTTCTTCAGGAGGCGGTCCAAAGCTGCCCCATGGAGGCCGACTACAGCGCCATTGCCCTGACCCCGGCGGAGCCGGTTCTGGGGGCTCAGGAACTGCTCTATGCCGACGTGTCCCATGAACGGTTCCCCGAGGTACCCCTGTACTTACAGCAGGACTACCCCACCACCATGTACGGCGGCTATAAGATCACCACCAACGGCTGCGGCATCACCTCCATGGCCATGCTGGCCAGCTATATGGCGGACCAGGAGCTGACGCCGCCTGAGATGTGCGACCGCTTCGGCAGCTACAGCTTCCACAACGGCACCGACGGCAGCCTGTTTCAGAAGGAGCCGCCGCTTATGGGCTTCTTCCTCCGGGAGAAGACCTACGACCCCACCGTGGCCCACAAGGCCCTGGAGGAGGGGTTGATCGTCATCTCCATCCAGCACAAGGGCTACTGGACCGGCGGCGGCCACTACATCGTCCTGGAGAAGCTCAACGAGGACGGCACCGTTCAGGTCCGGGACTCCAATCTGTACAACTACGGCCGGATCTCCGCACACAAGGAGGACAAGCACACCTGGGGCAGCATCACCTCCGCCGGGTCCGGCTACTGGATCTTCGAACCCAAGGTGACGGCGATCCCGGCCTGCGCCCGCTGCGGCGAACCCGACGGCCTGACCCAAAGCTTATATTCCGGGGACTACGCCTGCGCCAAGTGCCGGGCGGCGGTCCTGCGGCGGACGGTATACCTGGAAGGAGGGGTATAGGGGAATTATACGGATTCTCTCCACAATTTTTAATCAATTTGGATAAAGCTTATCGATTTTAAACAGTAGAAATTGCAGAGGATACGTACCGATTCAGATACCTGCGCATCCCTTGGCTCTCCTTTCAAGGAGAGCTGGCAAAAATCTTTGATTTTTGACTGAGAGGTCCATAACGCAGTACGTTTTTCCCTGGTGCTCAGATAGAACCGGGTGCTTCCCGACCCCTCTCAGCCGCAAATCGGAGATTTGCGACAGCTCCCCCGTGTGGGGAGCCAAGGGCGGCCATGGCCGCCGGAAAATTTTCCTTTCCGCCGGCGCGGTGGTTGCCATGGGCGGCAAAATGTGATATGATTGTAACCAAATTGACAGAAATTCGGAGGGACATTCTGTGAAAAAGCCGATTCGTATCCTGCTGGTGCTTCTGGTGCTGTTTCTAGTGGCGGCCGCCGCCGGTTACGGCATTTCCTGGTACCGGGGGAATCATATTTTTGTGGAGGGCAAGGCCTACTCCATCCACGCCAGATCCCTGGACCTGCGGGAGGAGGATATCTCCTTTGAACACTATGACGCCGTCCACAGCCAGCTGCCCGACTGCCACATCACCTGGATGGTTCCCTTCCAGGGGGGACGCTATTCCAGCGACAGCCAGAGCCTGACCGTGACAACCTTCACCCAGGAGGACATGGACCTGCTGCTGGCCTACTTCCCGGACCTGAAGACTCTGGACGCCAGCGGCTGCGGCGATTACGCCCTGCTGTCTTCTTTCCAGGACAGCAGGCCGGAGTGTCAGGTGATCTACCAGGTGGACCTGGGAGGCGTCAGCTTTGAACTGGACGCCACGGAGCTTACCCTGTCCCCCGGCGAGTATACCCTGGAGGCCCTGACGGAAAACCTTCAGTACCTGCCCCAGGTCACCGACGTGACCCTGCGGACCCCGGAGCTGACCACTGAGGAGCTGGAGACCCTGAAGAGCGCCTACGCGGAGGTGAACTTTGCCTGCACCGTGGAGATCCTGGGTACGGAGTACGACACCGAGACCACCACCCTGGATCTGTCCGCCCTGACGGGGGAGGATGTGGCGGATACGGCGGAAAAGCTGATTTTGCTGCCCGGCCTGGAGGAAGTGACTCTGACGGACAGCCAGGGCCAGAGCAGCCTGACCAAGGAGGAGGTCAAGACCCTCATGGACGCCTGCCCCCAGGCGGTGTTCCACTACACCTTTGAATACCAGGGCCAGACCCTGTCCACGTCGGACATGGAAGTGATCATCCAGAACAAGAAGATCGGCGACGACGGGGAGACGGAGCTGCGGCAGGTCCTGGATCTGCTGCCCAACTGCACCCGGTTCGTCCTGGACAACTGCGGCTTCTCCAACGAAGTTCTGGCCCAGGTTCGGGAGGACTACCGGGACCGGACCAAGGTGGTCTGGCGGGTTTACTTCGGCAACGGCAGCGCCCTGACCGACGTGGATGTGATCCGCACCACCTACGACCTGGTGGACGACAACTCCGACGCCCTGCGCTACTGTGAGGATGTGCGGTTCATGGACATCGGCCACAACGAGTGGCTGGACTCCGTGGACTTCGTCTCCGGCATGACCAGCCTGGAGTACGTCATCGTCTCCGGAGCCCCCATCAAGGACCTGACCCCCTTCGCCAACTGCAAGAATCTGAAGTTCCTGGAGATTGCCTTCTGCGAGTATATCGAGGACGTGTCCACTCTGGCGGCCTGCACCAATTTGCAGATGCTCAACATCAGCAACACCCACGTCACGGATCTGTCTGCCCTGGACGACCTGCCCCTGACCCACTTCTGCGCCAAGCTCAACCCTTCGGGCAAGAGCCGGGTTCCTGAGGAGGAGCAGGAGCGGTTCACCGAGAAGCATCCGGACTGCTGGACCACCTTCGACGGGGAGCAGCCCTACGGCCCCGGCTGGCGCTATGACGAGGACGGCATTACGCCCCTGCCCCAGTACGCCCTGATTCAGCAGGCCTTCAAGTACCCCAATGCCCCCAACAACACGGGCTGGTACTTCGACGAGAACGAACAGACCGAATAAAGCAGCCGCCCCCGGAAGCCTGATGAAAGGGCCTCCGGGGGCGGTTTATAACAGGAACGCGGCGCTCTGTGTGGGGAGAGCGGGCATCAGGGTGCTGGAAGGGAAGCTTTGCCGCTTCGGCGCATCAAGAAGATCCGGGACCTCCGGGGGGTCAGAACTTCCGGCGCAGGCGGTAGTACAGGTCCTTCACCCACTGGCGGCGCTTGGAGCCGTAGGGCAGCACCTTGACGGACAGGTCCTTGGCCTTATTTTCCGCCTGCTTCTTGGCGAAGACGTCGAACCACTTGCTGTACTCCTTCCGGACCCAGCTGTAGTAGCACACCCCGTCGCTGACCTGGAAGGGATCGGTGAAGGGAGGCAGCTCGTGAATGTCCTTGCGGATGTGGTAGATCTTGCGCTCGAAGTCCTGGATTTTCTCGCCGTTGGAGTAGCGGGTCAGGTCGAAGGCGATTTTTCCGAAGACCGCCTGTTCGTTTTCCTCCAGGCGCTTGCCGTACCAGTCGGACAGCCGGGGCACGTCCCGGTTGTCGTCGCTGTAGCTGAGGATGTTGTTCAGCTCGTTGCGGTGTCCGCCGCTGTCGTAGCCGGAGAAGTGGAAGAAGTACAGGGGCTTGCCGTCCACGGTGATCTTCTCCCCGATGGGGCCGTCGCCCTGGATCTTCAGCACCCGCTGGGACAGGTTCCAGGTGCACACGTTGTAGCCCGGCTCCTTGATGATCTTCACGTTGTCGAAGAAGCTGGGCACCAGGTCCGTCCACTTCTGATCCGTGAACATGCCCAGCAGGCCGTCGTGGCTCAACTCCGGCAGCAGGTCGTAGTTGTCGTCGAAGCAGTAGGTGGTCAGCCGGTCGTTCCACCAGTTCAGGAACCGCAGACCCTCGGCGTCGTTCTTGGCTCCGAAGAAGCCGCAGTTGTAGCTGCCCCGCTTCAGGAACAGGATCTCATTGTTGCGGATGAAGTAGTCGTGGGTCTCTGGCTTGGTCTGGTGGGGAGTCAGCAGGATGCTGCTGGTTTCGAACATGGCCTCCAGCTCCTTCAGGCTGTCAAAGACCGCGATGTCCGGGTCCAGGTAGACCACGCTGTCGGCGCCGAACCGCTCCATGATCTCCAGGGCGGCCATGGGCTTGACGGCGGTGCACAGCTCGGTGATGGTGTGCTTGAAGAAGAAGGCCTGGACATTGCCGATCCGGCTCAGCTCCCGGCTGTAGAGAATGTGGTCCATGGGCTCCTGCTCGGGCCGGACGAAGTCGGGCAGAGGGTCCGAGAGCACCACCACGAAGGGGGCGTCGGGATTGCAGCGCTTCAGGGTCTGGCCCAGAGTCCTTGCCTTGGCGAAGTAGTTGGCGGTGATACTGGTAAAATAGTATGTCATGGTATGCCTTCCTCTGTTACAGATTCAGATTGGGGTTGTAATATTCGTCGCAGCGGTCAAAGTACTGAGGCCACTTAGCGCGGAACCGGGCCTGCTCATTGCGGAAGCGGACCTTGTTGGGGCCCTCCTCGTCGCTGCTGCGGGACAGGCTCTCATAGTGGTACAGCTCGGCGTAGGGGGTCAGCACGTTGACCTTCCCCAGGGAGCGCAGCTTCAGACACAGGTCCACGTCGTTGAGGCCCACCTTGAAGTTCTCCTCGTCAAAGCCGCCGGCGGCCAGGAAGTCCGCGCGCTTCATGAGCATGCACGCTCCGGTGACGGCGTTGTAGTTCTGGACCATGGCCAGCCGGTGCATGTAACCTGTGAAGCCACGCTGGGCCCGGTGGGCGTAGTGGGTGGCGATGTGCTCGCCCAGGCCGAGAAATAAGCCCACGTGCTGGTAGGTGTCGTTGGAGAAGTAGAGCTTGGCTCCCACGGCCCCCACGTCATCGCGCTGGGCGTACATGAGCATCTCCCGCAGCCAGCCTTTGCTGATGACGCTGGTGTCGTTGTTCAAAAACAGCACATAGGGGCTGTCCGTCTGGGATACGGCGAAGTTGTTGATGGCGGAGAAGTTGAACTCCTGCACAGCCGGCACATAGGTGATGACCCGGACACGGGGGTCCTGGGAAAGCTTCCGGTAGCCCTCGAAGGTCTCCTTGTCCAGGCTGCAATTTTCCACAATGAGGACCTCGTAGTCGGGGTAGTCGGTCTTGTCCAGAATGGAGCGGACGCAGGTTTCCAGGTCCTGAATGTGGTCCTTGTTGGGGATGATGATGGAGACCTTTCCGGGGTTGACGATGTCGTAGTGGATCCGGTAGGAGTAGGTCTGGCTCTCAAATTCCACCTTGCCGGGATAGCCGATCCGCTGGATGTGCGCTTCAATGGCCCGGCGGCCGGCCTCGTAGGCGTAGCGCTTGCTCTCCGGGTCCAGGGCCACGGAGCCCTCGCAGGCCCGGCAGTAGTAGAGGATCATGGGGATGTGGCGGATCTGGCGGGCATGCTCCATGGCCCGAAGCTCCAGATCGTAGTCCTGGCTGCCGTCGTAGCCCTCCTGAAGGAAGCCCATCCGGTCGATCAGATCCCTGGAAAACAGGTTCAGGTGGCTGGCGTAGTTGGTGGCGCGCAGATAGTCCGGGCTGTAGTCGGGCAGGTAATGGCAGCCCAGGATCTTGCGGGTCTTATCTTCAAAAACCGCCTTGTCCGAGTAGATGAAGTCCGCCTCGGGGCAGTCCTGGATGCACTTAACGCACTCGTACAGGGCGTTTTCCGTAAGTACGTCATCGTGGTCCAGCAGTACGATGTAGTCGCCGGAGGCCAGCTCGAAGGCCGCCAGGGTGTTTCCGGCAATGCCGGCGTTGGCGGGCAGCTGCTTGTAGCGAATCCGGGGATCCTTCTTGCTGAAGCTTAAGCACAGCTTCTTCAGCTCCTGGTTGGCAGGCTCGCTGCCGTCGGCCATGCAGAGCTCCCAGCTGCCGTAGGTCTGGGCCTGGACCGAGGAGACCATCTCCTTCAGGAAGGCCGGAGGCGTGTTGTACAGAGGGACCACCAGGCTGAATTTGGGACGGACGGAGAAGACCGTCTGCCGCTGGGCCTGCCGCTCCTCCTCGGTCAGGGGGTGGAAGGAGGCGAACTGGGGACCGGGACGGAAGAGCTTGCGCCAAACCTTCTTCAGGGTGTAGATCAGTCCGTGATCCCGGAGGCTCCACCACACCTTCTTCACCGGGGACAGAATCTTTATCCGCCGCAGAGGGCTCTTGACCCCCTCGGCCAGAAGCCGCAGGGGCTTGGTGATCCGCCAGGAGCTGGAGCGGCTGATCCGCAGATATGCCTCCTGGACGGCGGCCAGCTCCTTCCGGGTCTGGGCCAGGTCCGCCTGGCTCTCCAGGAGGGCTGCCTGGTTTTGAATCAGGGCATCCTGGGTCTGGACCAGGGTCCGGGTGCCGTCGTCCAGCTCCCGCCGGGCCTGGATCAGGTCCTTGCGCGCTTCGGCCAGGGCCTGGTCCAGAGGTTCCAGCCGGGCAATCTGCCGCTGCAGCAGATCCCGCAGCTGGGGATGCTCCAGGGGCAGGACACGGGCCCGCAGCTCCAGGGTATTCAGCTGCCGGCCCTGGGTGTCGATATCAAATTGGGGGTCGTCGTTCAGGAACAAGTACTGGTGGTCCAGCTCCAGGCCGTTGGCGGCGCGGACGGCAAGGGGGCCGTCGCCGCAGCGGACATCCAGGTCCTCCACCAGGCAGGGGCCCTCCATGGGGTCCAGGCGCAGGGTCACTGCCTCCCGGGGCAGGGAAACGGACAGGCGGATCTCCCCCTGGGCGGCGTCGCCGGAGACCGTAAACCGGCGCTGGGGGGCGAAATCCCGGTCGGGACCGGCCCAGAACAGGCTGGCGGTGAAGGGCCGCTTTGCGGCCTGTTCCAGCTGGCGGCTGTGGGCAGCCTGGGTCAGGCGGATGTGGCGTTCGTAGAGATCCACTTGGCGCAGATGGTCCGCGTGGCGGCGGTAGCAGGCGGCGTGGGAGGTGATGGCGTCGGGGCGGCTGTCCAGGTCGTCCCAGAAGCCCTGGAGGGCGAAGAGCCGGGCCCAGTATTCCCGCTGCTGGACGTTGATGTGGGTGGGCTCGGTGAAGTCATCGGGGCTGGAGCTGAACAGGACCGTATCGGTCATGGCGCACAGATTGGCGATGGCGGTCTGGCCGTCCTGGGCCGTCAGGTGCTCCAGGACCTCAATGGTGACCACCAGGTCGTACTGCCGGGGCATGGCCTGGGGCAGAGGCTCGGTGATGGAACCGGCGAAGCAGTAGGGGCGGACGTCGGGGCGGACCTTGGACAGGGCATACTCGGACAGGTCCACGCCGTAGGCCTCCACGCCCCGGTCCCGGAGGGCGGAAACCAGGTATCCCATGGCGCAGCCGGCGTCCAGCACTGTGCGGGGGTGGAACTTGTCCACGATCTGATCGGCAATACGGTCAAAAAAAGGCTGCCAGTGTTCCGCCTGTTCATAGGGAACAGGGCCGCAGCCGGTGCGGTAATACTCCGCTTGATATAAGCAGCTCATGTTGCAACACCTTTCCTTCCCAGAGATCCCGGCCCGGCTGGGCGGATTCCTCTGAAGCACACTTGTGATATTTTTCAACACAATTTAAGCTATTCTACCATATTTCTATACGCAAATCAAGGAGAAACGGATGGAATCCACAAGAAATCAGAGAAAAACATTGGAAAAGTTTGACAATTTCGGTTAAAACCGACAATACTGAAAAGAAAATCCGTTATTGGCGGAAGAACCCGGAGACGAAAACGCCTCCCGGGCAGATACCCGGGAGGCGCTTGGGAGAACTACTGCTTCAGGCCGTACCAGGCGATGCCCTCAATGCGCCAGCCGTGGCCGCGCAGGAATTCGCACTCGTTGGCGGAATCGGTGTAGTGGTGGGGGTTGATGTCCGTGTTGGGTTTGCATATCCGGTACAGCGGCGTTCCGTCGGAGCCTGCACTGTAGAAGGCAATGCCCTCATAGTCCCAGCCGTTTGCGTCCAGGAAGTTCCGCTCGTTGAGATCCATGGTATACAGGTGATTGTCGTTGCCGGGATGGTGGAGACGGTAGATGGGGTTGCCGCTTTCCCGGGGGGCGAACCAGGCCACGCCTTCGTACTGCCAGCCGCCCCGGATCAGGGCGTCCCGCTCGGTCCGGCTGTCGGTGTAGTGATGCTTACCGTTGCCGGAGTTATAGATCCGGTAGATGGGAAGGCTGTTTTCTGTGACCGTGGGCTCGTGGATAAGCTGCCCGGCCACAATGTGGACCATGGATGATTGTCTGCCGGGGTGTGGGGGTCTTGATGACGAGGGGGGCGCTGCATTGCCTTCGGACCCCGAGGCCTCCGGAGGCTCTGCTTCGAAAGCTGGCTCAGTCGCTGCTTCGGAAGGCTCTGTGGCTGGAAGCGGCTGGGAGGAGGCAGCGTCCGGAAGCGGTTCGAAAGGCTCTGTTGGCGCGGCTTCCGGCATCGGCTCCAATGGCTCCGTAGGCATGGCTTCCGGCATCGGCTCCATTGGCTCTGTGGGCTCCGCGGCCAAGACCGGCGGTCCCAGGGAAATAACCAGCAGCAGACAAAGCATCAGACAGAGAATGCGCGCTGAGGACTCTTTCATGACCATCCCTTAATAATATAAGATTCCGGGATCCATCTGTTATCGATTATAAAGACTGTTTATAAAAATGTCAAGCCGAAAGAAAAACATGAAGACTTTTTAGTAAAAAGAACAAGAAACTAAATGCAAATAATTCTCATTTTCCTATTGACAAAACCGACGGGACATGCTATACTCATGTTGTAAATAAGAATCAACCGCAAATAGAAAAGGAGGTGCCTATGGAATCATCCCCCAAGCAGTTCCAAAAGCGCAATGCCATTCTGGACTGCCTGCGGCAGACCGAAAGACATCCTTCGGCCGAGATGATTCATGACATGCTCCGGCCGACCCACCCCGACATCTCCCTGGCCACGGTATACCGGAATCTGGCCTGGTTTAAGGCCAACGGCATGATTCGCAGCCTGGGAACCGTCAACGGCATCGAACGCTTCGACGCCAACACCCAACCCCATGTCCACTTCATCTGTACCTGCTGTGACGCGGTGCTGGACCTGCCCCAGATCGAGGTTCCCCGGAATCTGGGCGATACGGCAGAGCGGTCCGCCGGGTGCCGGGTGAAGGAGTGCCAGCTGACCTTCTTCGGTCTGTGCGGCAGCTGCGCAAATTCCTGAAAATCTGTAAAAAATATTTTTGGAGGAAATTTACTATGAAAAAGTTTGTCTGCCCCGTCTGTGGTTACGTCTACGAAGGTGAGTCCATCCCCGAAGGCTACAAGTGCCCCGTCTGCAAGGTCGACGGCTCCAAGTTCAAGGTTATGGAGACCGATAAGCTGGCCGCCGAGCACGAGTACGGCATCTACGCCAAGACCGTGAAGAACAACCCCGACATCTCCGAAGAGGACAAGAAGTTCATCTTCGAACAGCTCATGGCCAACTTCAACGGCGAGTGCAGCGAAGTGGGCATGTACCTGTGCATGGCCCGGATTGCCCATCGGGAGGGCTACCCCGAGATCGGCCTGTACTGGGAGAAGGCCGCTTACGAAGAGGCCGAGCACGCCGCCAAGTTCGCCGAGCTCCTCGGCGAGGTCGTGACCGACTCCACCAAGAAGAACCTCGAGATGCGCGTTGAGGCCGA
>CALXFT010000066.1 GCA_944387635.1 uncultured Oscillospiraceae bacterium
AAAGCCGCCCTCCCCTGGACCCCTCCCGGCGCGCTCTTCGTTTGGTGCAGGTATTGCCTTAAGCGCCAAATCGGTGCAGTGCCCGTGTTTAGCATAAGCATCCTGGCAGCTGCCCAGACGGAAGTCTGCATGGGGGGACCGGATATCTGAATTTTCTGTTGTATTTTATTCAAATTCCGCCATGTCCAGGATTTGGCCGTCATCGGTCAGGGGCTCTATCCGGCCGTCCCGGATGACGTGGGCTTCCCCCAGAAGCAGCAGACGCTCCGGGTCCTGGTAAAAGTAGCTTCCGTCGGGCAGGGCGAAGAATACATGGCCCATGCTGTCGGCGCAGGTGATGTCCTCAAACAGACGCAGGCCGTCCAGCAGACGGTCCCGGACCTGCTGGTAGTGGGGCAGGATGTTGACATCGGTGAGCCCCAGGCCGGGGGCGAAGCGGGGGAAGTCCGGCGAAGATTCGCCCGCTTCCTCCGGCTGGACGTAGACCACGTCGGCGCAGTTCATGGAGCCGGCGCTGATGCCCATGACAACGCCTGGAAAGTCTTCCAGGATCTGCCTCAGACCAATGGCCTGGAAGAAGGCGTTCTGCGTGGGTACATGGCCGCCGGCCAGGACGATGAAGTCGCTGTCCTCCACCAAAGCCCGGGCCTGATCTCCGTTTTCTCCGTCCAGCACATGGAACTGGCTGAAGAAGATCCCGGCCTCGGCGAAGGCGCAGATCATATCCGAGGCGAAGCGGCAGGTCAGGTCCCGGCGGCAGGGGTCGGAACAGACGAAGAGCATGCGGCACTGGGGCGGCAGGGCCTCCCGGACGGCGTCCGCAAAGCCGTTGGCATTGCTCAGAAGAGGCCGGTCCGCGTTTACGACGAAGGGGCTGCTGGTGACAAAAAGGGTCATAAGGAAACCTCCATAGATTGGGGAATCTCTGAATCAATCGACTTCGGCTGCGTCAAAATCTCCCGCCTGTCAGCCCTTGCCGGTTTTATCAGCGCTTTCCTGGGAAAGGGCGGTCCCTGGGAAGTATGCCTCCACAAAATCCACCTTGTCCACCTGGAAGGACTTGCCGCTGAGGTAATTCAGGGCGCCCGCGTCGGTGGTGAAGGTAAAGGTGAGCTTATAGGAGTACAGGGCCTGATAGCTGCGGTCGAAGCGTTTGCTCAGTTTGCCGTACTTGCCGTCTCCCAGGAGCGGGTGCCCGGCATGGGCGAACTGGGCCCGGATCTGATGGGTCCGTCCGGTGATCAGCTCGCACTCCACCAGGGAAAGGCCGTTGGCTGAGGCCAGGGTGCGGTAGTTGGTCTGACAGGTCTTGGAACCGGGCTGGGGGGCGTCGGTGACAAAGACACGGTTCTGCTTGGCGTCCTTGAACAGGTAGCCCTTCAGGGAACCGGTCCGGGGCTTGGGCGTTCCTTCCACAATGGCCAGATACCGCTTGTCCAGCTCCCGGTCCCTGATCTTCTGGTTCATGACCCGCAGGGCCTCGGCGGTCTTGGCGGCGATGACGATGCCGCCGGTGTTCCGGTCAATGCGGTTGCACAGGGCGGGGGTGAAGGCGTTTTCCTCCCGGGGACGCCACTGGCGGGTCTGGTACAGATAGGCCTGGATGTGGTCGATGAGCGTGCGGCCGTATTCCGCCCCGTCGTGGGGGTGAACGGCCAGCCCCGGCCGCTTGTCCACCAGAAGGATGTGGTCGTCTTCGTAGACGATGTTCAGCTTGGGAGATGCCACGGTCAGGAAGGCATTGTCCTCCCTGGGGCTTTCGAAAAATTCATCGTTGATATACAGCTGCAGGGTGTCGCCGGCCTGGAGCCGGGTGTCCCGGTCGGCTCGCTTGCCGTTGCGCTTGATTCGCTTGATGCGGATGTATTTCTGCGCCAGGGAGGCGGGAAGCAGAGGGACGGCCTTGGCAAGGAACCGATCCAGACGCTGCCCCGCGTCATTGGCGCCGATTTGGATCTCTCTCATCGGCTGTTCCCCAGGTTCTCGTCAAAATAGCGGTTGATCTGCTCTGTAAACTCCAGAGCGGCGTTGTAGCCCATTTTCTTCTGCCGGTTGTTCATGGCGGCCACCTCCAGAATCACGGCCAGGTTCCGGCCGGGGGTGATGGGGATGGTGTACATGGGTACCTTCACGCCCAGAATGTCGGTGTACTGGTCCTCCAGGCCCAGCCGGTCGTAGGGCTGCTGGGTGTTCCAGGAGACGATGTTCACCACCAGGTTGATGTCGTTCTCCTGCTTGACCGCGCCCATGCCGTACAGCTGAGCCACGTTGATGACGCCGATGCCCCGAAGCTCGATGTAGTTGCGGATCAGCTTGGGGGCGGTGCCAACCAGGGAGGTGGCGGAGACCTTGCGGATCTCCACGGCGTCGTCGGCAATGAGCCGGTGGCCCCGCTTCAGAAGCTCCACAGCCGCCTCACTCTTGCCGATGCCGCTGGAGCCGGTGAGCAGAATGCCCTCGCCGTAGACCTCCACAAGAACACCGTGGCGGGTGATCCGGGGAGCCAGGGCGGTTTTCAGATAGGTGATGATGGAGGAAACGATGGCGCTGGTAGCTTCCTTGGTGCACAGGATGGTGACGTTGTGCTTGTCTGCCATTTCCAGCATCTCCGGATGGGGCGGAATGCCCCTGGCAATGAGCAGGGCGGGAAACTTATAGGAAAACAGCCGGTCGAAGATGGACCGGCGATCCATGGGCGGCAGCTTGGAAACATAGCTCATCTCCACATTGCCCATGACCTGAAGGCGCATGGGCTCGTAGTGGTCGAAGTATCCGGCCAGCTGCAGGCCCGGGCGGGATACGTCGTCCACGGTGATGCGTATGGAAGAAAAGTCCGTCGAGGCGTAGGCAACCTCCAGCTGGAAGGCCTCGACCAGCGTTTCCAGGGGAACACTGTATGTTTCGATCATGATCTGCACCTCGAAAAGCAAATTCTTTTGAGATATTATACCTGGGGCAGGGGGGAATATCAATACGTTTTCTAAAAATAAAAAATTTTTGAAAATAATGCTTGCATTTTTACGGAAATTCTGGTATCATAGCGTAGTGCCTGCGACGGGCGCAAATTCGCTAAAATCATCCGGATGGGAGGTGCAAAGAAATGGCTAAGTGTGATTTTTGTGGAAAAGGTGTGACCTTCGGCATTAAGGTTTCTCACTCCCACAGACGTTCCAATCGTGCATGGAAGCCCAACGTCAAGCGCGTGAAGGCTGTCGTTAACGGAACTCCCTGCCATGTGTACGCATGTACCAGATGCCTCCGCTCCAATAAGGTCGAGCGCGCCATCTGATTTCCCAGGAAGATAAACACGCCGCCGAACTTCCGGCGGCGTTTTATTTTGCCTGCGTGAAGCCGCAAAAAAGCCTGCCTCTTATCCTTGAGGCAGGCTTTTGCGGTTCCGATAGAGCTTACAGCCAGCCGGCGTCTTCGTGTTCGGCCTTGCGCTGGCGGCTCAGAAGGCCCTTTACGGCGTCCTGGACGTTGGCGCCTTCATAGAGGACCTTGTAGGCGGCCTCGGTGATGGGCATGTCGATGCCCTGGGCCTTACCCAGCTCATAGGCGGATCTGGCGGCGTAGTAGCCCTCCACCACGGCGCCCACTTCCTTCATGGCCTCCTGGGGATCCTTGCCCTGTCCGATGAGGATACCGGCCCGACGGTTTCTCGAGTGCATGGAGGTGCAGGTGACGATCAGGTCGCCCACACCGGCAAGACCGGCAAAGGTCTCCTTCTGAGCGCCCAGGGCCACGCCCAGGCGGGCGGTCTCGGTCAGGCCCCGGGTCATGAGCATGGCCTTGGTGTTGTCCCCGAAGCCCAGGCCGTCGGTGATGCCGGCGCACAGGGCGATGACGTTTTTCAGCGCGGCGGCCAGCTCCGCGCCGATGGGGTCCGGGCTGGTGTAGATCCGGAAGTTGTCCGCCATAAAGGCGTCCTGGACAAACTCGGCCAGGTCCTGGTTCTCGCTGGCGGAGAGACAGCCAGTGGGAATGCCGACGGAGACCTCCTCGGCGTGGCTGGGGCCGGTCAGGACCACCACGTCCTTGCCGGTCTCCTGGGCCACTACCTGGCTCATGCGCAGGTGGGTGCCTTGCTCCAGGCCCTTGGTCACGGAGACCACCACCGCGTCGGAGTCGATGTAAGGAGCCACCCCGCGGCAGACGCTCCGCAGAGGGAAGGAAGGGCTGGCGATGACCACCAGCTTACAGCCCCGGGCGCAGGCATAGTCGCCGCTGATCTGAATGCCTTCGGGCAGGGCGGCCGAGGGCAGACGCGGGTTGTGCCGGGTCCGCTCCATTTCGGGGATCAGGTCCTTTTCGTAGGTCCACATGGTCACATGGTGGCCGTTCTGGCACAGTCGGATGGCCAGGGCTGTACCCCAGGCGCCGCTGCCGATAACTGCTGCTTTCATTGCTGCTTTTTTCCTTTCCCCAAGAGGTTGGTTTTCCGTTCCTGGCCCTTCAGAAGCCGGGAGATGTTGCCCCGATGCATGTACAGGGTCAGCAGGCTCATGATGAGGCCGCCGGCGAGCACCAGGGGGTTGTCGTGATGGAAGATGACAAAGCCCACGCCGAAGGCGAACGCGGCCAGCACGGAGCCCAGGGACACATACTGGGTCAGCAGGTACGCCGCCAAAAACACGGCCAAGATCAGCAGGGCGATCCGCCAGTCGATGAGCAGGGCGACGAATACGCCGCTGAGGATGCCCTTGCCGCCCTTGAAGCCCAGCAGGGCAGGGAAGTCGTGGCCCAGCATGACGCACAGGCCGCCCAGCACCGTACCCTCCAGGGCATAGCCGTAGGGGGCAAAGATCAGCCTGGCCGTCAGGCAGGCCAGAATCGCCTTACCGCCGTCCACGGCAATGACCATCAGAGAGCTTTTGGCGCCGTAATTGCGGATGAAGTTTGTCAGACCGGCGTTGCCGCTGCCATGCCTGCGCACGTCGTCATTGTGCAGCAGGGAGGCGAAGACGGAGCCGTTCAGATTGCCCAGCAGGTAGCAGGTCAGGGCAGTGACAAGAATGGGATAGGCAAGCATTACTCTTCCTCCTTATCGCCCTTCTGGCGGATGGTGATGCGGATGGGGGTACCCTGAAGGCCGAAGACTTCCCGGATCTGGTTCTCCAGATATCGCTGATAGGAGAAGTGAAAGAGCCTTGCGTCGTTGCAGAAGATGACAAAATGCGGGGGCTTGGTGCTGGCCTGGGTCATATAGTAGATCTTCAGCCGGCGGCCCTTGTCCGTGGGGGGCTGGACCCGGGCGGTGGCGTCGGCCAGAACGCTGTTCAGAGCGCCGGTGGTGATGCGGCTGGTGTTCTGGGCATGAACGTCCCGGATCACGCTGAAGAGCTTGTCCACCCGCTGGCCGGTGAGGGCGGAGAGGAAGACCACGGGGGCGTAGAGCATGTAGCTCAGGCCGTTGCGGACCTGGGCTTCCATGTCCCGCATGGTGTTGGTCTGCTTGTCCGCCACGGCGTCCCACTTGTTGACCACGATGACGGCGGCCTTGCCGGCCTCGTGGACCAGACCCGCGATCTTGGTGTCCTGCTCGGTGACGCCGTCGTTGGCGTCGATGAGAATCAGGCACACGTCGGCCCGCTCAATGGCGTTGATGGAGCGCATGTTGGAATACTTTTCGATGGCGTCGTCGACTTTGCTTTTGCGGCGCATGCCGGCGGTGTCGATGAAGCAGTATTTCCCGGTCTCGTTTTCGTAATAGGAGTCGATGGCGTCCCGGGTGGTGCCGGCCACGTCGGAGACAATGACCCGCTCCTGGCCCAGAATCCGGTTGAGGAGGCTGGACTTGCCGACGTTGGGCTTGCCCACGATGGCCACTTTGATCAGGCCCTCTTCGTCCTCTTCTTCCGTCTCTCTGGGGATGTTGTCCAGGACCCAGTCCAGCAGATCGCCGGTTCCGTGTCCGTGGACGGCGGAGGTCTCAAACAGGTCGCCGATGCCGAGACAGTAGAATTCGTACACATTGGGGTCCGTGGCGCCGATGGAGTCGCACTTGTTTACCGCCAGGGCGATGGGCTTGCCGGACTTGCGCAGCATGGCGGCCACGTCCTGGTCCGCGGCGGTGACGCCGCTGCGCACGTCGGTGACCATGATGATGGCGTCGGCCAGTTCAATGCCGATCTCCGCCTGACGGCGCATGAATTTGAGCATATCGTTTCCCGTACCCGGCTCGATGCCGCCGGTGTCCACCAGGGAGAAGGTGCGTCCGCACCACTCACAGTCGCCGTAGATCCGGTCCCGGGTGACGCCGGGGGTGTCTTCCACAATGGATGTGCGGTGTCCGGTAAGTTTGTTGAACAGCATGGATTTGCCTACGTTGGGGCGGCCGACAATGGCCACTAAGGGTTTTGCCATAAAACCACTTCCTTTCCGCTTCAGATATTATGAGCATTCATTTTATTATGGCACAATTCTCGTAGAAATGCAATGAAAAAACCTTCGGAGCATGGAAAAAGAGGAAGACGCAAACGCCTTCCTCTGCATTTCCGCTGTTGTCTTACTCAGCCTCGACAGCCAGGACCTGGCGGCCATTGTAGTTACCGCAAGCCTTGCAAGCTCTGTGGGGCATAACGGGTTCACCGCACTTGGGGCAAACCGTAATGCTGGGCGCGGACAGCTTCCAGTTGGAGCCGCGGCGCTTATCGCGGCGAGCCTTGGACACTTTACACTTAGGGACAGCCATGGTGACACCTCCTTGGTCAAACTGCTTTTCACAGCATCATAATGGATTTACTTCTCAAGAAGCTGCTTTAAAGCAGCAAATCGGGGATCGAGCTCCTTCTGGCAATTACAGGGACCGTCGTTCAGGTTCTTGCCGCAGCGATGGCAGAGTCCTTTGCAGTCCTCTTTGCACAGCAGCTTGGAATCCAGATTCAGGACAAAGACTGTCCGTACGATATCATCCAGATCGGCGCTGTCTCCCTCCAGAGGGAAGACCCATTCGTCTTCGTTCTCTTCGTCTGCCATTTCCGTTACCAGCACCACGTCGATGGGGAATTCAATCTCCCGGTCGAAGGGGGCGGCGCAGCGGTCGCACTGGCCATGGATGCAGGTGGTGATCCGGCCGGTCATGACCAGAACGCCCGCGGTGTTGCGGACCGTACCCACTGCCTTCACAGGCTCGGACACGGGGAAGCTGACACCGTAACAAAGATCGCTCAGATCGACATCGGTGGAAAAGGAAACGGAGGCGCCGGGGCAGTCAATGATTTTGGAAAGCCCTAACAGCATACTCTTCCCTCCTTCCCACAATCATGCCTGAATATTATATAGGGTATTTCTTCATTTGTCAAATGTTATTTTTACAAAATCTCAGAGATTTCCGTTCCTTCCCGAATCCGGAGGCGAGAAAGGGACGGCGGCCGGGTTCTATTCTTCCCCTTCGGGACATACCCTGTGATAAACCCATGGCAGGAGCCCTCTCCTGCCGGATGAGGAGGCTGGCTATGGAGCATATTTATGCGGATATTGCCGCCCGGACCGGCGGTAATATTTATGTAGGCGTAGTGGGACCGGTCCGCACGGGGAAGTCCACTCTGATCAAGCGGATCATGGAGGAGCTGGTGATTCCCGGCATTGACGATCCCTACCGGAAGGAGCGCGCCCGGGATGAGCTTCCCCAGAGCGGCTCCGGCAGGACCATTATGACCTCGGAACCGAAATTTGTGCCGGAAGAGGCGGTGGAAGTCTGCCCCGACGGCGCCACCCGGCTTCGGGTGCGGATGATCGACTCCGTGGGCTACATGGTGGAAGGGGCGGTGGGGGCCCAGGAGGACGGGGAACCCAGGATGGTCACCACTCCCTGGTTCGACCATGAGATCCCCATGACCCAGGCGGCGGAGCTGGGGACGAAGAAGGTTATGGAGGAGCACTGCACCATCGGGCTGGTGGTGACCACCGACGGCACCATCACCGACATCCCCCGCCAGGACTACGCCGAAGCGGAGAAGCGGGCGATTCTGGACATGCAGAAGACCCGCAAGCCCTATCTGGTCATCGTCAACACCCGGGACCCAGGCGGCGAGGCGGCGGCAGCGGTCAAGGCGCGGATCGACGAGGACTACGGCGTGTCCTCCTTGGTGGCGGATTGCCAGGCCCTGGACGCTGCCGGCATTGCCGGGATTTTGCGGGCTCTGCTGTACACCTTCCCCATGCGGCAAATGCAGATTTGGCTGCCCCGGTGGCTGGACGCCCTGGAGCCGGAGCATCCGGTGAAGGCGGAGCTGTACCAGGCCCTGCTGCGCCAGGCGGGACAAATCGCCAACCTGGGCCAAGCCGCCCAGGCCCTGGAGCCCTTGGGTCAGTTGGAGCAGGTCCAGGAGGTCACCTTGCGGGACGTGGATCTGGGGCAGGGCGTGGTCCGCTGCGCCATCGCGCTGCCGGACGCGCTGTACTATGAGATTCTCAGCGCCAAGGCGGGGCTGACCATTGAAAACGACGCCCAGCTGCTGGCCCTGCTGATGGAGCTGGCCCGGGTAAAGCAGGAGTACGACAAGATCGCCGACGCCCTTTCCGCGGTCAAGGCCACGGGCTATGGCGTGGTTATGCCCACAGCCGGGGAGATGCGGCTGGAGACCCCGGAAATCCTGCGCAAGGGCAGCGCCTTCGGCGTGAAGCTGAAGGCCGGGGCGCCGTCCATCCACATGATCCGGGTGGACATCGACACGGAGATCAGCCCCATGGTGGGCGACGAAAAGCAGTCCCGGGACCTGATCACCCACCTGACCGGGGAGGACCCGCAGCAGCTGTGGCAGAGCAACATCTTCGGCAAGTCCGTCTACGACCTGATCCAGGAGGGGCTGACGGCGAAGCTGGTGCAGATGCCGGAGGCTGTGCGGGAGAAGTTCCGGGGAACCCTGACCCGGATCGTCAACGACGGGGCCTCGGGTCTGATCTGCCTGATCCTGTAGGGCCTGCACAGGCCCCGGAACCGCTGAATCCACGGTTTTCGGCTGTGCCGAAACCGCCGGGCATCCGCCCTTACCGATTTCATAAGCGCTTCCCTTGACTTTCCGGGCCAGGCGCGGTAAAATGAACAAAAACAAAAGGAGGCCTGCGCTATGGCTATCACCATTGAATATCTCTGGAAGGACCGGAAGCGGTATTTCGGCCTGCCCCTGAGCTTTACCCGGTACTCCCTGTCTGAGGACCGGCTGTTCCTGTCCCAGGGTCTGCTGAATATTAAGGAAGACGAGGTGCTTCTGTACCGGGTTCGGGACATCGATACCAGCCGGTCTCTGGGCCAGCGGATCTTCGGCGTAGGCACGGTAAACGTCCTGTCCACCGACAAGACCATGCCCACCCTGGTCCTGAAAAATGTGAAGGACCCCCTGTTCGTCAAGGAGCTGATCCATCAGCAGGTGGAGCAGACCAAGCTCAAGCGCCGGGTCCGCCTGGGAGAGGTCATGACCGACACCAATATCGACGACGATCCCCAGGACATGGACGACGAAATGTAATGCTGTTTCTTGTTTTAAAAAGAGAACCAGTATAAGCTGTGGTATCCGGCAGCCGCCGGATACCACGTTTTGCGTTTTCCCGGAGGACGCCTGGGAAGCGCAAGGAAGCTCTGAATCCATCGTCCGCCGCTCAGCGGCGGAACTTTCCGCTTTCATCAGGGATTCCTTAAGGAAAAATTAACCTGCGCGGGAGAAAAATCCTTTCCCGGAATACTTTACCTTCCGGGAAAAAGGTGGTAAACTATAAGATACATTTTATTATGGTAAACAACAGGGAGGTCCCTATGAAACTTCCGGTGAGAAAACCGTTCCGATGGAATTATCTGGCGCTGGCCTTTGCCATCCCCTGTCTGGGGATGTTGTTTGTCATGCTCATCAGCCAGTACGAGCCCTTTGGCAATTACTCCATGCTCTATTCGGATATGTACCATCAGTACTATCCCTTCTTCGTGGCTTTCCGCAAGGCCCTGCGCAGCGGGGAAGGCCTGATGTACACCTGGAGCGTGGGCCTGGGCATGGACTATCTGGGGCTGATCGCCTATTATCTGGCATCCCCGCTGAATCTGCTCAGCGTTCTGGTCCCGGAGGGGCTTCTGCTGGAGTATTTCTCCCTGCTGGTACCCGTCAAGCTGGGCCTGGCGGGATTGTTCTTTGCCATCTTCCTGAAGAGGATGTTCGGCAGGGACGACCTCTCCATCTCGGTCTTCGGCGGATTTTACGGTCTGTGCGCCTGGGCCCTGGGGTTTCAGTGGAACGTGATGTGGCTGGACACCTTCGCCCTGCTGCCGCTGGTGGCGCTGGGGACGGTGTATCTGCTGCGGGATAAGAAATTCCTGCTGTACACCCTGACCCTGTTCCAGTCCATCTTCTCCAACTATTATATCGGCCTGTTCACCTGCATCTTTGTATTTCTGCTGTTCTTCGTCTATCAGTTCTGCCGCTGGGGCGGCTGGAAGAAGTTCTTCCTGGATTTGTGCCGGATTGCCCTGTTCTCGGCCCTGGCCATCGGCATGACGGCGATCCTGGAGCTGCCCGCGCTGGCGGCCCTGCAGACCACCCAGTCCAGCGTCAACAAGTTCCCCGAGGGCTTCCGTCTGAACATTGCCGATGAGAACACCATTCTGGGACTGCTGGACGCCATGCGGCAGGTGGCCGCAAACATGGGCGGCGCCATTGAGCCCAACTTCAAAGAGGGCCTGCCCAACGTCTACTGCGGCATCCTCAGCGTCTTCCTTATGTTCGCCTATCTCATGGCCAAGGAGATCAAGCTCCGTGACAAGGTCTGCTCCGTGGGCCTGCTGCTGTTTTTCAACGTCAGCTTCATCATCCGCCAGCTGGACTACATCTGGCACGGATTCCACTTCACCAATATGATCCCCTACCGGTTCAGCTTCCTGTACAGCTTTGTGGTGCTGTATATGGCCTACCGGGCCTGGACCATGCGCGGCAGCTTCAAGACCTGGCAGCTGCTGGTCTGCGGCGGGCTGACGGCGGCAATTCTGGCCTGCTCCGAGGACCTGACCACCACGGTCCCCCTGGAGCTGGGGTCCTGGAGCCTGGACATTCCGGTGTATCTGATCTACAATTTGACCTTCCTGACGCTGTACCTGCTGGCCATGGTCAGCGGCAGCCTGAAGGTCCAGGCCCCCGCGGATGCCACCAAACGGCAGCTGGCCAGAGTCCGAGCGGAAGGACACCGCCGGCAGAGACGGGCTCGGAACCTGCTCCTTGGGATCATGGGCGCGGAGCTTGTGGGCAACCTGGTCTGCTTCGGTCTGTATTTTACGGGGACCGGCGTGTCCAACTACCCCAAGGGAACCACGTATACCGCCTCTGTGATCCGCTATATGAAGGAGCGGGAGGAGGGCAACCTCTTCTACCGGGCGGAGACCACCCACTCCCAGACCCTCAACGACGGGGCTTTGAACGGCTATTACGGCGTGTCCGCCTTTACCAGCTCCGCCAATGTCAAGACCACCCTGTTCATGCAGGCTCTGGGCTACGGCGCGAAGAATACCTACAACCGCTACCTGTTCGAGGAGAGCTCCCCGGTGTCCAACCTGTTTCTTGGCCTGAAGTATATGATCGAGCGGGACGGCAAGGACAAGACCAGCACCTTCTTTCAGGATGTCAACACCTTCGGCGACACGGTGCTGCTGGAAAATCAGGCCTATCTGCCTCTGGGATTCCTGGCCGAGAGCGAGCTGGCGGACCTGACCTTTGACACCTCGATCAACGCCTTCCAGTTCCAGAACCAGCTCTTTACCGCCGCCACCGGGGTGGAGGAAGAGGTCTGGCACCGGCTGGAGGGGGAGAATCTGACCATCACCGGCAACGGCGTCACCGTCACCGAGAGCAATTCCACGGGGTACTGCCGCTACAGCGACAGCACCGCCAACTCCGATGTGACCTATACCTATGTGGCCGACCGGGACGGGTTTTTGTGCATTCACCTGAATCTGCCCAAGCGAAACGACTTCTATGTCAGCGTCAACGGCACGGACCTCTACCGGGAGTCCATCAGCCTGCCCCAGATGCTGGCGGTGGACGATGTGAGGACCGGCGACGTCATCGAGATCCGGATCATCTGCGACGCGGGGGAGGCCAGCACCATGACCGTCAGCGCGGCGGTGCTGAACATGGAGCGGTTCTGGCAGGGATACAACGTTCTGAACGCCTCCACCCTGGAGCTGACTGCCTTTGAGACCACCCACCTGGAGGGGCAGATCACCTGCGACCGGGACGGCCTGCTCTACACCTCCATCCCCCAGAACGGCAACTGGCACGTTACCGTAGACGGTCAGGAGGCGGAAATCCGGCTGGTGGGAGACTGTATGGTGGCGGTGGAGCTGACGGAGGGTTCCCACACCCTGTCCTTCACCTACCGCAACGATGCCTTCCGCCTGGGTTGGAAGATCAGCCTGGGCTGCGCGGCTGTATTCCTTGTTCTGGTACAGGTTCTGTACCGTCCGGACTGGAAGACCCTGCTGACCGATCCGAATAACCGGGGCAGATATCAAAAGTAATGGCCGCAGAGCCGGCGCCGGTAAGCCGCGGATTCGCTGAACGGAACAGAAAAATCGGGAGTTCCCCATTGCCGGGGGAACTCCCGATTTGCGTGCTATGAAGATCTGTACCGGCCATGCCGGCGGCTTGCTGAGAAATCCGGAGGATCAGGGCAGAGCCTGGGTGATGGTGCCGCCGCCCAGGACCAGGTCGCCCCGGTACAGCGCTACGGCCTGACCCGGCGTGACGGCACGCTGAGGCTGGTCGAAGACCACCCGGGCGGCGCCGCCGGCCTCGGGATAGACTGTGGCTTCGGCCTCCGTCTGGGAGTGGCGGGTCTTGGCCGTGCACCGGACCGGCTCTGACAAGGCGGGGAAGGGATACCAGCTCCAGTCCCCGGCCAGCAGGCCCCGGGAGAACAGGGCCTGATTGGGACCTACCGTGACCGTGTTCCGGGCCATGTCCTTGCCGCAGACGTAGACCGGCTGCCCCAGGGCAAGACCCAGGCCCTTGCGCTGTCCCAGGGTGTAGCAAACCGCGCCCCTGTGGCGGCCTACCACATTGCCCTGCAGATCCAGGTAATCCCCTTCGGGATACTGCCTGCCTGTGTAGCGTTCCAGGAAGGCGGCGTAGTCGCCGTCGGGAATGAAGCAGACGTCCTGGCTGTCCCGCTTTCGGGCATTGACGAAATTCTGCTCCAGGGCGATTTGAC